>JBBSIS010000137.1:0-8191 GCA_038231955.1 Acidimicrobiales bacterium | reverse complement strand
CGGCGGAACCTCGTGGGGTCCCAGCCTCATCGGCGTTGACGTCATTGATATGGTTGTCGTTGCTGCCAGGCACGTTCAGGCCGACGAACACCACTGAGTTCATCCGCCAGCGGCTGTTCTCGGGAATCTGCGGGAGCTGCTGGTCGACGATGAGCGTAGCTTTGCCAAAGCTGCGGTTCGTGGCGAACAGGCTTCGGCGGATGTAGCCCAGCCGCTCGATGGGGTCCTGGGCCGTGCGGTGACAGTCGGTCCACTCGTTGTCGCCCGGAACGTAGATCATCGGCTGGGTGAAGCTGTTGAATGTGTCGGCGGCGGTGTAAATCCGATTGTCACAGCGATCGCCGCCCACGAGGTCACCCACGAACACGCTGAACGTGACGTTGGCGGCATTGACCTGATCGACCAATCTCGGCACCGCCAGTGCCTCAGCCGGGGTGTATGGGGTGTCGCCCCAAATCCCGATCGTGAACGGGCCGGCCCGTTGGGCGAGAGCCGCGGGCTTGGTACCCGAGCCCCCACATCCCGCCAGTGCCAGACCAAGTGCCGTGACCGCGACGACCGCCCGACGCCAGCTCATGGCCTCAGCCTCGCACCGCTCCGCCAGCGATGCGAAGCCGCGCAGAGCCTGACCTCGGCCCCCTGGGCTTGCACGTCCAGGAGCAGCGAGCCTCTCAGCACGCAGGCTGCGTCGAGCCCTTGGCGGCTGGGGTTGGCGACTGGGGGGCTGCCGTCGTCGCCGGGCTCTGCGTCGGGGCCGTTGGTGTGGCATTGAGCCCGGTGAAGTCCGCGCCGACGACCAAGGCCACGTCGGCCGTACCAAGCGTGGCGTCCTCCTGCAAGGAAGCCCCGGCGACGAGGTAGCGCTGCAGGAGCTGGGCCTTCGCCAGGCCGGTGGCGTTATAGCGGATGACCGTTTTGGTGTAGGAGAAGGAATCGGCATCGCCGCTGCCCGTGACTTCGAAGCCGACGGCCTGCAAGGCTGTCGCCGTCTTGGAGGCTGCGCCTGCGCTGCCGTTGCCGTTGAGCACCCGAACCTGGACATCGGCAGGTACCGCGGGCGCGGTCGCCGGAGGGGGCTTGCCGTTGATTCTGTCGATGAGGGGCTGAGCCTCGCCGGTGTTCAGGCGGAGGACGGCGGCCCCACCAGCAGTCGTGAATCCGGTGACCGGCAGGGTCTGCATATCCACGCTGTCGGGGTCGAGGGAGCGAAAGCGGCGGGCCAAGGTGACCATGTCCGAGCTGGACATGGTCGAGTCGATGGTCAGGTTGCCCACCCCGATCCCGATCAAGCGGTTGAGCGTCAGGGGGTTGCTGATCCCCGAGGCCAGGGCCTTCTTGAGCATCCGGCGGATGAAGTCCTGCTGACGCTTGATGCGGCCGAAATCCGACGTGGGGTCCGAGACCCATCGTCCAGCTTCGTAGGACTCGTAGTAGCGGCTGCGCACGTAGGCCAGCGCCTGGAAGCCGTCCAGCTGCACGCAGCCGGCGGTGGGAAGGTCCAGGCCGCTCTTGGCATCGCGAGCCGGCGCATCGAGATAGATCTTGAGACCGCCGACGGTGTCGACGATGTGTTGGAAGCCGGCCAGGTCCACGGCCGCGTAGTGGTTGATCTGGATGCCCAGGTCGTCCTGGATCGTCTTGAT
Source organism: Acidimicrobiales bacterium (assembly GCA_038231955.1). Lineage (GTDB taxonomy): Bacteria > Actinomycetota > Acidimicrobiia > Acidimicrobiales > AC-14 > CADCTB01. Next base: position 6,548 of record JBBSIS010000137.1, on the reverse strand, counting down.
CAGCAGCTGCGGGCCGCCGACCGCGAAGGCGGAGTTGATCCGGGCCTTCGATCCGTCAACGTCGAGCCAGAGATCGCGGGGAATCGACAGCACGGCCGCTTGGCCTTGCTTGGGATCGACGTGGAGCACCATCATCGTGTCGCTCAGTCCGGCCCGGTCTCCCTCGATGGCTTTGCCCGCCTCCTCGGCCAGGTCGCCGGTGGTGTTGGCCCGGCTGTCGGAGCCGACGAGCAGGACGTTCATGGTCTTGCCGGGCTGGTCGTTGGTCAGCCCGGGAATGCTGACCCGGGCGATCCTGCCCAGCTGGTGGCGCAGGTAGAAATAGCCGCCGCCGGCCATCAACACGCACATCGCCAGGACCACGATGGCGCCGTTGAGCGTGCGTGTCAGCCATTGTGGCCGGCACCCGCGGTGCCGGGACGGCTTCGGAGCATCAAACCGTGGACCTCTCGCCGCCTCGGTTAGGACGTCCACCGGGTGCAGAGGCTAGTCGTTGGTCCGCCCGTGCCTGCGGTCAGGGTTCGCAGGGCGGGCCGCCGGGCTGGCTCGACGAACGGGTGCGACGACGACCTCGACGGCGGGTGAGCGGAACACTTGCTGCCGCCATCCCGGCGAGACCGGCGGCGGCCGCCAGTCGCAATTCTGCTGGAGGCCGGCAACGATCTGGGACCTCAGGAACCAGTACTGCCAGTACGGGGGCGCCGCATTTGACGACCACGCCGCCGACGTGGCGATGGAACGGGATGAGCATCGCCATCAAAGCGGCGACGACCAACGCCGTCATCACCAGCACCGTCCGAACGCGACGGGAGACCCTCCCGGGAGGGACGACGACAACCAGGGGGGTGCTCGCAGGATGTAGTTCATTGTGCAGAGTTGGCATGCGGGGGACGTCGGTCAGCTCAGAATGTTGACCGCTCGGGAGCCGACGATGGCGATCGTGGTGAGCGACACCAGGGACTGGGCCGACATGATCATCTTGGCCATGGCCGTCAGGGGCATGGTGTCGGTGGGGCTGAACGCGGTCGAGTTGGTGAGCGACACGTAGAGGTAGTCCCAGAACTGCGGGAACCACGGTCCGCGGGAGAGGGTCGCGTTCTCCATCTGGGGGAAGAGCAGGTCGGGTGGCCCGTGATCGGCCTGGGTCCGAGCCACCGGGCCACCCCGGTCGACCTCCCAGTACCAGAGTGCGAATACAAGCACCTGGGTGACCCAGATGCCGATCCCGGCACGGATGAGCGCCCGCCCGTTGGCCTGACCCCCGTGGAGCAGGAACCGGACCAGCAGGATCAACGAAGCTGCGTTGGCGATGTTGACCAGCCCGATCAGGGCAATCGAAAGGCCACGGAGGTTGCGTGACCCACGGGTGATCCGCATGGGATTGGAGACCACCAGCGGGATGAGGAGGACCAGCTCCAGGGCGGGGACGAGAAGCTGCGGGCCAGGCGTAAGCCGGTCAGGCAAGCGGGCCTGGATCACGAGGGCGACGAGCACGGCGAGCGTCGGCGGCCAGCGAGGCTCGCTCGGCGCGGGCAGGTCCCAGCTCGGCTTCGGGTCGCCGCCGGACTCTTGATCGCTCGTCATCGCACCGCCTCGCAGACCGGTCAGCGGTGCGGACCCACCGACAGCCAAGTCCGGGCGTCGGCCGGCGTCAAGCGAAGGAACCATCGCCGGGCGAGCTCGCCCGCGCCCCGTGGCGTCGTCCGCTCATTTCGCCCACGGGCCGTCACCCAGGACCGGTCCCGCCTGGGGACGATGGCGGCGCTCCCACAGAATCCAGAGTACGACGGCGGTAATGGTGATCCCCGTGGCCGGCGGGGCAAACCGGTCGAAGAAGTGAAGGATGGCGTCAACCTGCGAGCCGAAGAGGTTGGCCAGCCACCGGATCACAACGACTGCGACCACCGTCCGGACGGCGACGACAACCAGAAAGACCGTTGTCGGGATGCCGGTCTCGCCGGCCAACGTGCACACGACCGCCCCGGGGAAGATCACCAGCATTGGGTAGGCGGCGCGCCGGAACAGCCGCTCGGTCGCCCGCACCACCGTCCCGCCGCCCTTTCGCTCAATCCAGCGAACGGCATCCTGTCCGTAGTCGCGGCCCAGCAGAAAGAACAGTGGGTCGGTGCACAGGCGGCGCAGGCTGCCGACGACGACGTAGGCGACCAGTCCGACGTGGCGGGCCAAGACGAGGTTTCGATCTCGCCTCCAGGACGAGCAGGGTCAAGGGATGGTGGACGGAGAGATACGGCGTCAGCGCAGTCGCGACCGTCCCGAGAGCAGTCACCACTACGATCGGCACCGTCAGCAGCAGGAGGCGTCGCCGGGAGCGTGGTAGGGCGGGAGGCTCGGACACGACGCCACCCAATCCTGGCGAGGCGACCCGACCCGCTGGTCCGCCCGTCGCAAGCATGGTGCGGCGGCGCGCTCGCGGCCATGACGGACGTCCGGAGGACCGGTTCACCGGTGACGTCGCTACCCCGGACCTACCCCCCCCGTCCAACCGGCGCATCACCGACCGGAGCGACAACCGCGACCTGGGCGAAACCAGTCCCCCGGGGAACGTTCCCACCGGTGAACACGCCGGTCGACGGCGGGGTCGCCAACTTCGACACGAACAACCAGGACATCTACCTGGCAAGGATCGCCCCCCACGCCACCGCCAAGATCCCGGTCACCAAACTGGCGGCGTGGAAGCTGGCGGTGAGCGCCTCGCAGCTGGCCTACCCCGGCGGCGGGGCGAACGCTGCCTACGCTCCGTGCCGGTCGAGGATGGTGCTGAGCGTGCTGCGTAGGCCTGCGACGCGGGGCCGGCCCAGGTCTTCGACCAGTTCTCCCTCTATCTCTTGGAGGGCGTCGAGAGCGACGGCGACCGAAGCCCATCCCCGTTCACTGAAGCGGATGAGCTTGGCTCGCCCGTCGCTGGGATCGAGGCTGCGCTCGAGATAGCCGCGGCTCTCGAGCGACGCCACCACCTCGGCCATCGCCTGTTTGGTCACGCCGGCCCGCCGGGCCAGCTCGGTAAGTCGGATCCCCTCAGGCGGGATATGAGCGAAGGCAGCGTCGTCCGACGGGCGTTGGTCGTCGAAGCCCGCTACGGCCAGCCGGTGGTGCAGAAGTTGCGCCAGCGCCTGGGTGCTGAGAGCGAGGAGGCGGAGTAGCGGTGGCGCTGGGCCGTGTGAGTCACCGTGACCCTTGACTGGGGTTACCGAAGCCACGAGCTCAGTTTAGTCAGGCCTCTTGACCAACTCGTCAAGCTTACCGTACGATCCTCTTTAGTCAGGCTCTCCTGACTAAAGAGGATCGGAGACGATTTTGCCTGTCACTTCTGGGATCCACCACGTCGCGGTCGTCACCTCCGACCTCGATCGGCTCATCGACTTCTACGTTTCGGTCTTTGACGCCGAGGTCATCGACGACATGGACGAAGGCGCTTTGCGCCACGCCCTCATCGACCTGGGCGGCGGCACTGCGCTGCACCCCTTCTACCTCGGCAGCAATCCCCACGCCCTGGCGCAATCGCCGATGTTCAACCGGGGCCATGTCGACCACGTCGCACTCAAGGTCGACGACCCAGCCCACCTCGAGACGCTCCGCCAGCGACTCGTCGAGATTGGGGCCAGCGACGGTCAGATCACCGACTTCGGCAATGTTCGCACCGTGACGTTCGTCGACCCCGACGGCTGGGAGGGCGAGGTTGCCCACTGGCAGGACGCGGCGCCCCGGTCCTTCCAAAATCGCATCCAAGAGCCCTACCCGCACAACGCCCAAGGCTGACCACGACGCTCGGAACTGGAACCGGCGAGCCGTCAAATCACAGGCTGGCGACGGCAACCGGGAGGTTAGCGGGACGCTCGTTCCCGGCGTTAGGTGCCACTCGCGGGCACACTGGCGCTCGCGCGTTCTGGGCGCTATTCGGTGTTCTTGGCACCTCCGCCGCATCTCGCAGATCGCCGATGCCGGTCGCGGCCTCCTGGTCGATGGCGAGGTGGAGGAGAGCGCCGTTCTGTGCGGTGTCGGACCACGCGCCACACCCTGTTCTGGGCACTGCGCGGCGGCGGGAATTGTGGCGTCGTCACCGAATTCGAGTTCGCCCGCCACCCGGTCGGGCCGATCGTGCACCTGGGCCTGTTCTGTTCAGCCCCGACCACGGGGCGAGATGTTCCGCTTCGCCAGGGAATACGTGAAAAACCTCCCGGACGAGTGCGGCGTGTGACTGTTGACGTGGGTCTCGACGGTTTCGCGGGCTCACGACGAGTCGCACGGGAACCTCAGAGCAACCCAGGTGCTCATATAGGGGTGTGGACGAGGCGGACGGCTTCTCGGCGTTCATGGCCCGCCGCCACTTGGCGTTGGTCCGATCGGCATTCCTGTTGACTGGCGACCGGGGGCACGCCGAGGACCTGGTTCAGGCCGCGCTCTTGCGCACTTTCCTCGCTTGGGACCGGTTGGACGACATAGCGAAGGCGGAGGCTTATACCCGTACAGTGATGGCACGTCTCGCCATCCGTTGGGCCAGGCGCCGCTGGCGGGGGGAACGGGCGTCGGCCACGCTGTACCCGTCGCCGGTCCCTGATGTCAAGGGCGGCGTAGACACGACGGACCAGGTTCTAAGGTGCCTGGCGTCCCTCCCGGCTGCACAGCGGGCGGTGCTCGTGCTCCGCTACTTCGACCAGCTCAGTGAGGTCGAGATCGCGGCGAGGCTGCGGTGTTCGCCAGGGACCGTCAAGAGCCGCGCATCCCGCGCGCTGTCGACCCTTCGGGTAACCGGGCTGCTCGATGATCCGCGCCCGATCGGTGTGCGCGAGGAGCCGAACCATGTCTGAGATCGACCGGGCGAAGGTCCTGCTAGAGGGCGCAGCGGCACGAATCAGTCATTCGGTGCCCCCCGACACGGACCACTTCGTCGCCGTGGCGGCCGGTCGGAGGCGGGCACGACGAGCCCGCGGGACGGCGATCGTTCTCGCTGTTGCTGCGGCCGTCATCTTTGGCTCGTCGGTCCTGTTCTCGAGCTCACCAAAGCAGCGCCAACTCTCGACGGCGGGCTCGTCGACGACGGTGACGACGGAGGGGCTGGGGACCGCGGCCGCCCTCGCCCGCATGCATTGGTCGAATCTGCCGCCGGCCCCGATCGCCGCTCGAGCCAATGCTGCGATCGTCTGGACCGGCACCGAGATGTTCGTCTGGGGGGGCGCCAGGGCCGGGGCCTATCCGACAGATGGGGCACTCTTCGATCCGGTCGCTCAGCAGTGGCGAGCGCTCCCTTCGCCCGGAGGCCTCGTCGGCCGGGAGCGGGCCACCGCGTTGTGGACGGGCCGCGAGGTCTTGGTCATCGGCGACAGCACCGGCGTCGCCCTCAGCGATCCTCGAGCGACGCCGAACGATGGGGCGTACGACCCGGACACCGGTCGGTGGCGGCTCCTGGCTGCAAGGCCCGCCCAAGCCCGAAGGGTCGTCGCCGCGGTGTGGACGGGCCACGAGGTGGTCGCGCTCACGGCGGAAGGCGCCACCGCGGCCTACGACCCCGACATGGACCGCTGGAGGTCGCTGCCCCCGATCCCGGAGACGTCCGGGGTGGCGGCCAACTTGGTGCCGGTGTGGGCGGGCGACCGGGTGCTGGTCTGGGTGATGTGGGGTGCGCAGACCACGACGTCCGCCGGCTCCGTGAGCGGGCAGGCCGGCGTCGACCTGTTCAGCCTCGATATCGGGACCGGAACGTGGACGGGCCCGCACGCCGCCGGTTTCAACCCCGGCAACGTCCAGGCTCCGGTTTGGACCGGGCGTGATGTTCTCCTCTCGGCGGCCTACAGCTTCAATGGCGGCGGCGCCGGACCGGTTTCCCTGGGGGTCGCCCTCCGGTTTGATCCAGCGACCGACCACTACACCCCGATCTCCAAGGGACCGGCGGACGACGGCTCACCCGGAGCCGTCTGGACGGGAGCAGCCTTCGTCCAGGTCGCGCACGCACCAACCATCGCGCCGGTGCCCTTGCCGGGCGATGGCCCGCCGAACAATCCGGTCGAGGCCCCCGCGGCCTGGGATCCGACCCGAGATGCCTGGACGGTCCTGGACCGCCTCGACCCGCTCACCAATGACACCCGTGTCTTCTGGACGGGCCAGCGGCTCATGGCCTACGGCGCCAATGGCGGGGCACAGCTGGTGCCATGAACGTCCTCTGGGCCTGTGGCACGGATCCGTGCAGGATCCTGAACGCGGAGGGCTCCGTCGCCTCTGAAGGCTTCCCCAGGTCAGGCGCTCGGCGGCACGCTGATCTCGACGACGCGCTCCACCAGTCCTGACCTACCTCTTCCGAGCAGGGGGGCTCTCGAAGCGGCATCTAACCCGCGTTAGTAGACGAATTGTTGGCCACTTTGGCGCCGCTACTCAGATGACCCCCAACCGCTGACCTCGGGTTTCCTCGCCGGCCGGCTCAGACGATCCGGCCGTCCTTCAGATGGAAGGTCACGTCGGTCTTCCCGGCGATTGACATGTCGTGGGTGACGGTCACGATGGTGGTGTTCATCGTCCGGGCCAGGCTGTGCAGCAGG
>JBBSIS010000136.1:0-8197 GCA_038231955.1 Acidimicrobiales bacterium | reverse complement strand
TTCCCGGTTCTCACGGAGTCTAGCGAGGAGGCTGGAAAGGGCTTCTACCAGGACGTTTGTACTCCCCGCCCCCGTAGCTCAGAGGATAGAGCGTCGGTTTCCTAAACCGTGCGTCGGAGGTTCGAATCCTCCCGGGGGCGCCAGCAAAAGTCCTGGTCAGAGCATTATAGCGGCTCTCCAGACCGCCTGCGGAGGCCTCCAGGAGCCGTGTGGCCATCCATTTGGGCCATCCAGTTGCTAGAGTGGCCATCCGATGCCCCGTTCCCTGCCGCTCCGGGCCGAGCAGCCTGCCGAGGAGGCCGCCGTCGTCATCGGCGGTGGGGTGCTGAGCCACACCACGGCGCGACTCGCCGCCTACTCTGTGCAACGGAGAAGTTCTGATGCCCGACTACGACATCTGGGTCGACTTCATGAGCATGAGCGACGACGGGCGGGTCTGGACGCGCATGACAGATGTCAGGACGGGCTACGTGCCGATCGCCGGGGACTACGCGGTCGTCGGCTGCGAAGATGCCGACCTGGCGGTTGCTCGCATCATCACCGTCGATATCGAGCATGGGATCCAGCTCGAGGTGCTGGACGGAGACGTCGAGGAGCACCGACACCTTCTTACCCACGCCTGATCCCATCCCGCCGAGCACGGCGTCCGGGGGGCCCATGAGAGGCTCGATGCGGGAACGCAGGCCGGGATACTGGCAGCTGCGCGTGTTCGAGGGCGCTGATCCGGTCACGGGGAAGAAGCGTTATCGCACGCAGTACGTCCGCGGTGGCAAGCGCCTTGCGCAGAAGCAGCTCGCCGTCATGGTCACCGAGGTCGACTCCGGCGTCGTCACACCGTCGACCAAGTTGGTAAGCGAGCTGCTGGAGGAGTGGTTGGCGCACATCGAGCACCTCGGTCGTTCGCCCTCGACGCTGTACGGCTATCGCCGTCTCGTGCTCCAGCTCCCCGACGGGTTCAAGTCCCTGCCGCTCAAGAAGGTCACCCCCAAGATCGTCGACGACCTCTACCGGTTCCTCTCCAAGGAGACGAACCGCAAGCCGGCGACCGTTCTGCGGTTCCACAGCGTGCTTCGGGCCTGCTTCGCCCAGGCGGTGCGGTGGGGACTGCTCGACCGCAATCCGATCGAACGGGCTACGCCGCCCCGAGTCGACTACGTCGAGACCATTCCGCCTGCCGTCGCCGATGTCCTCCGCGTCGTCGACCGCGCGGCTAGGTCGAAGCATCCCGAGAACGCCATCGTGTTCCGCCTGGTCGCCGCCACCGGTTGCCGGCGCGGTGAGGTCTGCGCCCTCCGATGGTCCGAGGTCGACATCGACGGTGCTGTGCCGCGCGTGATGATCAAGCAGGCGGTTCTCGACATCGAACGCCAGCGAATCGTGAAGGACACCAAGAACCACGGACAGCGCTGGGTCGGCATCGACGGCGACACCGCGGCGCTGCTCCGTGCCCATCGGGATCAGGCGGTCAAGTTCGGCGAGGTGGCGGCTGTCCCACGCACCCGCGGCGACTACGTGTTCCCGAGCGTTCCCTGTAGCAGCGAGCCGCTGCCGCCCAACCGCATCAGTCAGGCCTGGAGGCGGTTGTGCCGGGAGGAAGGCGTCGACGCCCGGCTCCATGACCTTCGTCACCTCCAGGCATCGCTCCTCCTCGACGCCGGCGAGGCAATCTCGACGGTGTCGGCACGGCTCGGCCATCGGGACACGTCGACGACGCTGCGGGTCTACAGCCATCTGATGCCCGGAGCGGACCAGCGAGCGGCGGGAATCGTCGGCAGGGCGTTCGCCGGGACACCGGATCCGGCGAAGCATGCTGAAGGACCACGTCCCGCCCCTACGGATCAGGCCCCGTCTGGCGAGGAAACGGCAGGAACCAGCGCTGCGGATGAAGGTCCGCAAAGTGGAAGTGCTGATTGGCCTGTGACGAGGAACCGTGCAGAATCCTGAACGGATAGGCGCAGAGCCAGCCGTCAGCTCGCTTCGAGATGATGTCGGAGCGCCTCTCGGATGATCTCGGAGACAGGGACTCCTTCATCATCTGCCCGGCGTGCAAGGCGTTCCTTGAGTTCCGGATCGAGCCGGACGGACTCGACCGTTGAGGGTGCCGCGCCGAGCCGTGGCCGGCCCCGCCGGCCACGCCGGGCGACGATCTCGTCGACGTCGTAGCCAGCCTCGGCTTCGTCGGCCAGCTCCTCGATGAGGTCGTCGTCGATGGGCTTGCCTGACCTGGTGTGTCCGTAGGTGCGCTTGGTCATGGGTCGAGGAGCTTCCGGTAGATGGCCCGCAGGGGCATGGCGTGGATGATCAGCTCGTCACCTTCGCCGGTGATGAGCACGATGACCTCGAGAAGGTTCACAGCACGGTCGGGACCGATGACCAGCCAGCGGTCGGGGTCCTCGCCCAGGTCGTCGACGAGCATCGGGTGTTCGATGGCGTGGAGGATGTCGTCGTCCGCGATGCCGTGGCGGCGAGCGGACGGGTGGATCTCCACACGGCAATACTGTACTACGAAAGTGGCGGGCGCCAGCGCCGTGTGTGACGGATGCCCGGAGCGGACCAGCGAGCGGCAGGAATCGTCGGCAGGACACCGGATCCGGCGAAGCATGTTGAGCGACCACGTCCCGCCCCTACGGACCAGGTCCCGCCTGGCCGGGAAACGGCAGGAACCAGCGCTGCGGATGAAGGTTCGCAAAGTGGAACTGCTGATTGAGCTCGCTGTCGGTTTCCTCGATCCCGTCGAGTGAGGAGTCGAAGAGCAGGAGGACATCGTGGTCTTCGAACAAGACGTCCCGGGCCCACTCGAAGTCGTGGTCCCCGGCGGCGTGTTCGGGGAGCGAGAGATCTACCGGCACGGTGCCGTCGTTGACTCCGGCCTCGGCAGAATCGATGACGAGGTGTAGCGCCATCTCCTCGCCCGTGGACGACCCGAGCCCGCTCGGCTCCAACTGGCCCGTCGCCAGGCGCTCCGCCAGCGCATCGAAGCAGGAGACGAACCGTCGCATCCAGACGTCGTCTACCAGGCCGCGAGCGATCGGCGGCAACTCTTCCCTGAGGAGGTTCCAGGTCTCGCGGTCTCGGTAGGTGTCGGCGAGCATGAGAGCCGATTCCCAGAGGTACCGCGCCATGCGCGGGGTCAGCGGCCAGTCCGGGTCGTCGTACAGCCGGGCGAAGTCGGGGACGTCCGGGAACGCTGTGCCCCTCATCGCTGCGGGGTGCCATTCGTCGATAGCCCGACCGGCGGGTCTGCGCCGCGCCTCACGAAGCGGGAGGACGCAGCGTCGTGGCCACAACCGGCACGAGTTGTCCAAGCTGATCCGCGGCCTCGAGAATGTCCGCGACTCTCTCCTCGTCGCTGCGACTCACAGCCTGATGGCCTCTCGCCGTACCCGATCATCGCGAGGCTCCAGGCCACCGAGCGAGACCACATCGACAGGGCAGCCCAACAGTTCCTGCAGGTCGTCCTGGAGGTGGAGGAGGTCGAACAACGAACTGCCGGGCTCGAACTGCACGAAAAAGTCAGCATCGCTGGCCTCCGTGTCGGTCCCTCGGGCGGCGGACCCGAACAGGGAGATCGCGACGCCGCGATTCCGTCGTGCGAGGTCCTTGATCGCGCCGCGATTGCGTTCGATCAATCCACGCACCGGTTCCCGGGGCTTGCCGGTCATGGCCCCGATGGTACGACGACCAGACCGGGCACTGGGAAGCGAGGGCGCTCATCGCATTGTCTTCGAGTACGGACGGCTTGAGCCGGTGGATGTCATCGCGCCGATGATCCACAGATGCCGCGTTCTGGTGCCGCCAGTGGACCGCCCACTCCCGACGGCTGACGCCGGACAGTAGCGGGGTTGGCGGCGCCGCAGAAGGCCATAGTCGGGATAGCCGTCCCGTAGGATCGGACCGATGGGCGACAGAATCGACGAGCTGATCTCCGAGATCGTCGTCGATGCCTACGGCGAGCACGAGCAACTCTGGTCGTTCCGTCAGGCGTTCGAGGACGACGCCCGCTTCCCGTTCCGGGGTCGGGTCGTCGGGGCGGAGGTGGACGTCACCGAGGTGGACTTCGACGGCGACGAACGGCGTGGTCTGATCGCCAGGTGCCGCCGCGCCGGCGCAGTCCATCAGGTGGCACTGCTCGAGGTCACGCCGGAGGGCCCGCTGCCGCTTCGGACCCGCCAGCTCGTCGACGCCTACCGCCGCTGGGCCGGAGCCACTCCGGTCGTCCCGGTCATGTCCCACGATCCGACACCCTGGGTGTACCCGCGGTTCGCGTCGGTGACGGTCGACGACGGGCCGGCGCTGGCGCTACAGCCCATGGGCGACTGGGACCCCACCCAGGAGTACTGGGGTGAGCCCGGCTGGCCGCTCGACCCGCTGAGCGAGGAGGTCATCGCCGCCGGGGTACGGCCGTGTTTCGAGATGGAGCAGGTGCTCCCCGGGGTCGCTGCCGACGACTGGGACACCGACCCGATCGTCGAGGCCGCCGACCTCAACCGGGCCGGCTACCACCGGGAGGCGGTGAGGTTGCTGGAACGCCTGCTCGCGGTAGACGCCAGGTGCATCGATGCCTGGGGGCACCTTGGCCTGGTTGCCTTCGACACCCGTGGCCCGGGGGCCGCCTCCGAGCTGTACGAGATGGGAGTCGGCGTGGCCGAGCGCTCTCTCCCGGAGGGGTTCGCCGGCGTGCTGCCGTGGGGGATGGTCGACAACCGCCCATTTCTCCGTTGCCTTCACGGTCTCGGCCTGTGCGCGTGGCGCCAGCGCCGGTGGGCGGACGCCGAAGCGATGTTCATGGCCCGGGTCTGGCTCGACCCCACCGGACCGATCGACGCCCTCGCCTGCCTGGACCCGGTCCGGGCCCGGCGGCGCTGGACCCGGCGATGACGGCCACGCCTCGGCGCGCGGCGATCTTCGGGCCGGAGTGGTGGAGCACCGTCGCCGGCGTGTCATGGAGCCACTTCGACCGCTGGTTCGCCATCGTCGGAGTCGTCGACTTCGAAGGCGTCCTCGACGACCTGGAGGCCGACCTGGTCGGTCGCCTGCGGTCGTCGCTGCACAGCCGCGGCGACATGGAGGCCAAGCTGAGCCACCTCGCTGATCTGCGGGCCCGCATGGCATCGGCGCAGATCGACGCCTTCGCGCTGCTCGCCGCCGAGGAGCCCGACAAGGCGACCGTGGCCAAGGCGCATCGCAAGGTGCTCGACCAGGGACTCGAGGACCGGGCCATGACCCCCGCGATGCGGGACACCCCTCACGCCCGGCTCAACCGGCGGGCGCTCTACGGTCATTGGGACCGGTTCCCGGTCAATCCTGACCGCTGGTACGAGAAGCTGGCCGGGCGGCGGCCCGCGGCATACGTCTCAAAGGGGCGCACCTTCGCGCTGACCCGCCAGCTTGGCGAGCGCCTGGATCGCCTGGACGGGCCGCGGCGCGCCGAGGCTGACCGCTTGGCGCTCTACCGGGCCTTCCACACCGTTGGCGTGGAACTCGCCGAGCGTGGCGACGACTCGTACGGCAACATCGGCGAACTCCGGGTCGAGGCCTTCGGCACCTACCTCGGCATCGACTGGGAGACGTCCGGCATGGCGCCGGAGCACTGGTGGCAGGATCTGTGCGAGCTGCTGGTGTCGGAGGTCTACGCCCTCACCTACCGGCGCGAGACGCTTGCTTTCAGGCAGGTTTCATCCGGGCAGGCCGACCTGGCGGAGAGGATCCTGCTCGGGCTGGCCGACGAGTGGCGAGCTGCGTATCAGGACTATCAAGCCGACCAGGCACTCGAGCTCGTTGCCTGGCTCCACATCGGAGGCCATCGCTACTCGCGATACACGAGCGCGGCCCGCCGGATCGGTTCGGACCAATGGCGCCCGGTCGTCGCGCTCGCCGAGTCGGCGGTGGAAGCGGGGCACACGGAGCTCGCCGTCGAGGTGTTCCGGGCCGCCGACCGGCCGGGCATGCATCGGGACCACCTCGGCAACCGGTGCGTAAAGCTCACCGGTGTCCGCCTCGGCGAGACCCCATCAGGGCTGCGGGTCGTCAAGTAGCGGGCGACAACCGTCGTGCGTTGCCTGCCATCATGGGCGGGGCGCGAGGGGTCACTCGGTTTGGCGGCAGAGGGGCCGTTCGACCGGCTTAACTCACCGACGAGGTCGCAAGCCCCTCGGCGGCCGCAGCAGTGAGGAGCGGTCGGTCCCCTGCGACGACGACGAGGTCGGGATCACGAACTCGGTCGGCTGCGGCGAGGTGCACTGCGTCATAGCCGCGTAGTCCATGGAGCTCGGCGAGATGCCCGGCCCGGCGCGCCAGCACGTCGTCGAACTCGACGAGGTCGAGCTCCTGGTACCTCGCCTCGAGCTCAAGGACAGCGGCCCGGAGCTGGCGAACCGTCAGCCTTCCGAGACGCTGTGCCTGAGCGAGGGCAGCCCGACCCTCGGGATATACGAGCCGGGTGCTGACGACCCGATCGGCTTCATCCCAGAGGGTGGCGGCACGGGCGGAGCCTGCTTCGGCCACGAGTAACGGGACGACGGCGGAGGTGTCGAAGTACGCAATCACCGCCGCTGGTCGGCGACGAGGTCGGAAACGGTTCCCGTTCCCTTGATCGGAGCTTTGGCGCGGCGCTTCGGCTGAGCTGCGGGGGTCACGACCCCCTCCGCGATGAGCCGGCCCAGGACCGGCTCGGTGCTGACGCCGAGCACTCGGGCGACGGCACTCCCGCGGTCGGTGACGACGAGCTCCTCGCCCCCACGCACACGTTCGAGGTACCGACTCAGGTTGTTGCGCAGCTCCCTCACACCCACCTCTAGCAATGGGTCACCTCCTCAAATGTAGCCACAAGACTGCTCTCAGTGTAGCCACATTGAGTTCCGCCTATTGCCGCTGCCCAACGTGCCTGAGGCTACCGGGGCGACCGCCGTGCTTGATGGCCTCGAGGTCCTTGACCTGATCCTCGCAGGTGTGCCTGATTTCGCGAGGCGGTCAGCTTGGCCTACCAGCGGCTGACACAACCGCCGAGGTCGAGGCGCAGAACGTCGGGTAGCCCGTCGCCGGCGGCGCGGGGCGGGCCGTGAGGAGGGTGTCCGCCTAGGTCCCTCCTGGCGGAGGCGTGCACGGCGGAGAGACCGATTCCTCGTAGCCCTCGTTGGATGACGGCTGCTCACGTCGGCGGCGTGCCATCGCCCGTACCGGCTACGTCAAGGGCCGCTCCGGGGCTCCACTTCGTTCCGCTCCTCGCTGGGCTGCGCCCTCCCTTGACCCCGCCCGGGCCGATGGCGGTGGGCGGGCCATCGATCGGATGCCCTGGTATGGCCCCTGACCGGGGCCGGCATCCCATCGTGGGAGGAGTGTCGCCATGGTGGAGCCGGTCGGATTCGGGGTGGGGATCACGCTCGGCAAGGCCGAGGTTCTGGACTACGTCGCCCAGTGCGAAGGAGGCGGTCGAGCTCGCCGAGGCGGCCGACCAGGCCGAGATCGCGTTCCAGATCGAGGGTGTCCGTCGCGTGTTGTTGGGCCGGCTCATGGGCGATGGGAGCGTTGATCTCGACGGGTAGACCGGGTGCGAGGCTCCCCGGGCCCGGATCCGCGGCCACGGAACCATCCGCGACCCTGCCGGCGAGGTCTGCCTCCCGCTGATCTATCGCGTCAAGATGCTATGATGCGTTGATGTCGAAGACGCGAACGACGCTCACAATTGACGAGGGCGTGCTACGTGCGGTGAAGGTTCGCGCCGCGCGGACGGGCAAAGGTGACGGTGAGGTGATCGAGGATGCCTTGCGGCGCTATCTCGGTCTCGAGCTGCTCGATCGGCTGTGGGGACACAACGACATGGGTGAGCAGGAGGCGATCGACGTCGCGGTCGAAGCCCAGCACGCATCGCGTCGTACCCGCCGCTGAGTCGTGCGGGCGGTTATCGATCCGAACGTCATCATCTCGGCACTTCTCGCGCCGGACGGCGCGCCGGCCTTGGTCATGCGGGCATGGCTCGATGGTCATTTCGAGCTGGTCGTCTCCCCGCTGCTGCTCAACGAGCTGAAGCGGGCTCTCGGCTACCCGAAACTGCGTAAGCGGGTGACCAAGCAGGAAGCGCTCGAGGTGCTCGACCTCCTTCACGACGGAGCGGGGTTGACCGACGACCCCTCCGGGCCACCGCCGGCGTCGTCGCCTGATCCCGGCGACGACTACCTCATCGCCCTCGCGGCCCATACCC
>JBBSIS010000135.1:0-8262 GCA_038231955.1 Acidimicrobiales bacterium | reverse complement strand
CGACAGTCTGATCGGCCCGGACACCGTAAACACCATGCCCGACGCCACCATCGACGCCTTCGAGCGCCGGGGGACGGTGGCCAGCACCATCCACCGCGATGTCGACCAGGCCCATGAGACGATGGACACGCTGGCTCGGGTGGGGGTGGACATGGCCGAGGTGAGCCGTACCCTCGAAGAGGAGGGGGTTGCGTCCTTCGCCAAGTCGTTCGACGAGCTGATGGGCTCGCTCGCCGACAAGGCGGCCGAGCTGGCCGCCTCGGGATGAGCCGAGGCCGGGCGTTCCTCCCCTAGCATCGCGGCGATGGCCCCGGAGATGAGCGCGGACAACCCGCTGGTCGAACCTTCCGTCGAGCGGGTGGCCCCCCCGGCCGTACTCGTGGTCTTCGGCGCCTCGGGCGATCTCACCAGCCGCAAGCTCATGCCCGCGGTGGAGCGCCTGGCCCTCCGACGCCTGCTGCCGGCGGGTTTTTCGGTCGTGGGCGTGGCTCGGACCGAGATGGACGACGACGGTTTCCGCGAGGCCATGCGGGTCACAGTGGAGGAGTTCGGGGGCGGCGGCGAGGATGCGAAGCACGTCTGGGAAGCCTTCACCGGTGGGTTCCGCTACGTCGCCGGCGACTACGGCCACCCCGACACCTTCGATCGCCTCCGGGACGTGCTCGACCAGCTCGACGAGCAGCGGGGCACTGCCCAGAACCGGCTGTACTACCTGGCCACTCCGCCTGACACGTTCCCCGTCGTCGTCCAAGGGCTGGCCCACAGCGGGCTGAACAAGCCGGCCCACGACAACGCGTTCGTCCGCATCGTGATCGAGAAGCCCTTCGGCCGCGACGAGGAGTCGGCGGCCCAGCTCGACGCCACCGTGCACGAGGCCTTCGACGAGGACCAGGTGTACCGGATCGACCATTACCTCGGGAAGGAGACGGTCCAGAACGTCCTGGCCCTGCGCTTCGCCAACACCATCTTCGAGCCCATCTGGAACCGGGGCTACGTCAATCACGTGCAGATCACCGTGGCCGAGTCGCTCGGCGTCGGCCACCGGGGGGCGTTCTACGAAAACGCCGGCGCCCTGCGCGACATCGTCCAGAACCACGTCATGCAGGTGCTGGCCCTTACCCTGATGGAGCCGCCGGCCACCATCGACGGGAACGGGATCCGCGACGAGAAGGTCAAGGCGCTGCGGGCCGTCGACATCCTCAGCCCGGGCGAGGTGGGGCCCAACGTGGTGCGGGCCCAGTACCGCTCCGGGTGGGTGCAGGGATCGGAGGTGCAGGGCTACCGCGACGAGGAGGGCGTCGACCCCCACAGTCAGACGGAGACCTACCTGGCCATGCGCCTCAAGGTCGACAACTGGCGATGGGCAGGGGTGCCCATCTACGTCCGTACCGGGAAGTACCTGCCCAAGCGGGTCACCGAGGTGGCCATGGAGTTCAACCGGGTCCCACACCTTCCCTTCGCCATGAACCAGGCCGAGGGCCTCGAGCCCGACGCCATGGTGCTCCGCATCCAGCCCGACGAGGGCATCACCCTTCGCTTCGGCGCCAAGGTGCCCGGCCAGGCTTTCCGGGTGCGTTCGGTGTCGATGGACTTCTTCTACGGGGCCGCTTTCCTCGAGGAGACGCCGGAGGCCTACGAGCGGCTCCTGCTCGACGCCCTCGTCGGCGACCCCACGCTGTTCATCCGCTCCGACGAGGTGGCCCAGGCTTGGCGCATCGTCGACCCGGTGCTGACCGCCTTCGAGGAGGGCGACGTACCCCTCGCCCGCTACGAAGCGGGCACATGGGGCCCGCCCGAGGCCGACCACCTGCTCGACCAAGACGGCCGTCGGTGGCGCAAGCCCTGATGGCCGCCCTCCTGCAGACGGTCTCCACCCTCGGGTCGTGGGAGTCCGACAACGTCACGCCCGGCCAGGTCGAAGCGGCCCTCACCGACGTGCGCCGCCACGAGGAACGGGCCGCGGTGCGCACCAGCGTGCTCACCCTGGTCGTCGTCGTCCGCAGCGAGGCCGAGGCCGATGTGGCCCGTACCATCGTCGCCGACCTCGGCGCCCGTCACCCGTCTCGCACGCTGGTGCTGGTGGCCGCCGAGGGAGACAGCGGCCCAGCGTCGGAGACCGGCATCGACGCCGCCGTCTGGGTGTACGCCCTCGAGCGCGACGGCCAGGCCGTTTGCTTTGAAGAGGTGGTGCTCAAGGTGCGGGGCAAGGCCCGCCACCACCTCGACTCGGTGGTCGAACCCTTCGCACTGCCCGACGTCCCCATGGTGGTGTGGCTACCGGCCGGCCTCCCCTCCCCGGGGGACCCGCTCATGGCCGCGGCCAACCGGGTGGTGGTCGACAGCCGGGCGGTGGCCGAGGCGGGCGGCGACGTGCTGGCCCGCAGCGCCACCCTGGCCAAGCGCCTGCCCGTGGCCGACCTGTCGTGGATGCGACTGGCCGTGTGGCGGACGATGTTGGCCGGACTGTTCCAGGGCGCCGTCTACCGGCCGTTCCTCGACAGCGTCGATCGAGTGGAGATCTCCGGCAACCGCGGCCCTCGCTTCCTGCTGGGCGGCTGGCTCCTGCGTCGTCTGCGGCTGCCGCCGGCGCGCCTCGAGCTGTCCTCCGCCGAACATGTGTCGGTGACGATCCACGCCACGGCCGGCGGCCGGCGGGGCACCTTCACGGTGTCCCGCCCCAGCGCCGAGCGCTGGGTACGGTCGTGCGTGGACATCGAGGACGGGCCCCAGCTCGAGCAGACGGTGCGCATGCGCCAGCAATGGCCGTCATTGGCTCTGGCGTCGGCGCTGACCAGCGTGGGCCACGACAAGGTCTACGAGGAAGCGCTCGCCGGCGCCCGTGACCTGCGCGTGTACGCCGGCCATGCCGTCACCGCTGCCCCCGGGCCGGCCCGAGCATGAACGGCCCGGGGGCCCGTTCCCAGTGAACGGGGAGGTCATCGTCGTCGACGACGTGCCCGGGGAGTTCTCCGAGCGGGTCGTCGAGTCGTTCCTCCACCGGCCCGGTGACGGGTTCGCCCTCGTCCTGTCCGGAGGCGGCACCGCCCGGCGTTGTTACGAACGGCTGGCGGCGGAGGGCGCCGACCAGGTCGACTGGTGGCAGGTCGACGTCTATTGGGGCGACGAGCGCTGCGTGGCCCCCGACGACGGTGACTCCAACGAGCGCCTCGGCCGCGAATCCCTGCTCGAGCGGGTCGGCGCCGCCAACGCCGTGTACCCCATGCGCTGTGACGACGGCCCCGACGCCTACCAGCAGCGCGTGGCCCAGGCCGGCCGGCTCGACCTCGTGCACCTCGGGCTCGGGCCCGACGGGCACACCGCCTCGCTGTTCCCGGGGTCCCCGGCCCTCGACGCCGACCCCGGCCGGCTCGTGGTCATGAACGCCGACCCCTCCGGCGCCAATGTGCACCGGCGGATGACGCTCACTTTCTCGGCCATCGCCCGGGCTCGCCTGGTGATGGTCACCGTCGAGGGCGAGTCCAAGCGGGAGGCCTTCGCCGCCGTGCGCCGGGGCGATCCCGACGTGCCCGCCACGCGGATCACGGCCGACCGGGTCATTTGGCTGGTCGACCCGGCCGCCGCCGGCGCCTGAAGGCTCCTTCCGCGGCGCGAATGATCCTCTCATCGCGCCCCAGCGTGAAGCGCCGGTAACCCCATTGGCCCGAGGCCATGTGCCGAAGTCACTCAGGCGGGTTGGATCCGTCCTCATCGCCCTGATCGTGATCGAGTACCTCGTGCTCCCGCAGCTGGCCGGGGCCCGGAAGTCCCTGGGGCTGCTGTCGTCGGTGAGCCTCGTCGACCTGGTGGTCGGCGTGCTCCTCGAAGCCGCGGCCATCGGCGCCTACGCCAAGCTGACCCAGGCCGCTCTACCCCCCGGGTCCCGGCCCAGCTTGTCGACCGTCGTGCGCATCGACCTGTCGACCCTGGCCGCCAGCCACATCGTCCCGGGCGGCTCGGCGGCCGGCGCCGGGCTCGGGTACCGCCTCCTCACCGATGCCGGCGTGAGCGGCACCGACGCCGGCTTCACCCTCGCCACCCAGGGGCTGGGGTCCGCCCTGGTGCTCAACGTGCTGTTGTGGCTGGGGCTGCTCGTCTCGATCCCTCGGCGGGGGTTCAGCCCTCTCTACGGCACCGCCGCCATCGTGGGCGCGGTGTTGATCGCCAGCTTCGCCGTGGCCGTGGTGTCGCTGACCCGGGGCGAGGACCGACTGGCCGACATCATGTGCCGCGTCGCCGATCGCGTTCCCATGCTGGACGGCCCGGGCGTGAGCCGGGTCCTGCACCGAGTGGCCGAGCGTCTGCGGCTCCTGGGCGCCGACCGCCGCTTGGTGGCCCGGGCCGCCCTCTGGGCCACGGCGAACTGGCTGCTCGACGCGGCCTCGCTGTGGGTCTTCGTGGCCGCGTTCGGCTATCGCGTCGACCTCGACGGGCTTATCGTCGCCTTCGGGCTGGCCAACGTGCTCGCCGCCATCCCGGTCACCCCCGGGGGCCTCGGGGTGGTCGAGGCGGTGCTGACGTCTGCGTTGGTCGGCTTCGGCACGCCTCGGGGTACGGCCGTGCTGGGCGTCGTGGTCTACCGCCTGGTGAACTTCTGGCTGCCCATCCCGATCGGAGGACTGTCGTACCTGTCGCTCAAGGTCGGCCCGAAATCCACCCGCCAGGAACGGGCCGCGGCGCTGCGGCGGGCCGCCGAGGAGTCCCTCGCCGAGGCGCCCGATGCGAGGCAATGGGCCAAGGAACGCGGGATCAGGCTGCCACGAGGCGAGTGATGCGGCCGGGTGCGCGGTGCCACCTACTGTGAGGGGGGATGACACCCGCCGAGCTCCTGGGCGCTCCTCTGCCGGAGCTCTTGGCCGAGGCGGCGCGGGTGCGGGACCGGGCGCACGGGTCACGAGTGACCTACTCACCCAAGGTGTTCATCCCATTGACCCGCCTCTGCCGGGACCGCTGTGGCTACTGCACCTTCGCCACCGCGCCCGCTCGGGTGGCGTCGCCGTACCTGTCTCCCGAAGCGGTAGTCGACATCGCCGTCGCCGGTGCCACCGCAGGCTGCCACGAAGCCCTGTTCACCCTGGGCGAGGCGCCCGAGGACCGGTACCCCGCGGCCCGGGCGTGGCTCGACCGGCACGGCTACGCCTCCACCGTCGACTACCTGGCTGCCATGTGCGCTCTGGTCCTGGCCGAGACCGGCTTGCTGCCCCATGCCAACGCCGGGGCCCTCTCCGGAACCGACCTGGCCCGGCTCAAGGCGGTGTCGGCCTCCCAGGGGATGATGCTGGAGTCGCTGAACGCCGACCTGGCCTGCCACCGGGGCTCGCCCGACAAGGTTCCGGCCCGCCGGTTGGCCACCCTCGAGGCCGCAGGGGCCGCCTCCATTCCGTTCACCACCGGCATCCTCGTCGGCATCGGGGAGAGCCGGGCCGACAGGTTTGAGGCGCTGGAGGCCATCGCCGCCGCTCACCGGCGCCACGGTCACGTGCAGGAGGTGATCGTCCAGAACTTCCTGCCCAAGGCGGGCACGTCGATGGTGGCGGCGCCACCCTGCTCGGCGGAGGAGCTCATGTGGAGCATCGCCGCCGCTCGGCTGCTGCTCCCGCCTGACGTCCATCTGCAGGCCCCGCCCAATCTCTCCGAGGACTTCGGCGGCCTGTTGGCCGCAGGCATCGACGACTGGGGTGGGGTGTCGCCGGTCACGCCCGACCACGTCAACCCCGAACGCCCGTGGCCGGAGCTGGAGCGGCTCCGGGCCGTCACGGAATCCGCTGGTTTCGAGCTGGCGCCCCGGCTGACCATCTATCCGAGCTACACCATGCGTCCCGACCGGTGGTTGGGCCCCGCCATGCGACCGGCCGTCCTGCGCCGCTCCGACGCCGAGGGACTGGCTCGGGACACGCCCTGGTACGCCGGCCACGGCGGTCCTCCGCCCCGCATCCTGCCGGCCACTCCCCGGGCCGGCTCTGTCGTCGGCGAGGTATTGGACGGCGTGGCCGCCGGCCACGAAGTGGGCGTCGAGGAGATCGTCTCCCTCTTCTCGGCCCGGGGACGTGAGGTGGCGGCGGTCGCCGAGGTCGCCGACGACCTGCGCCGCCAGATCGTCGGCGACGTGGTCACATGGGTGGCCAATCGCAACATCAACTACACCAATGTGTGTACGTTCAAGTGCCGGTTCTGCGCGTTCTCCAAGGGCCCCCTCTCGCTGAATCTGCGGGGGGAGCCGTACCTCCTCGGCGTGGAGGAGATCCAGCGGCGGGTAGCCGAAGCCGTGGAGGCCGGCGCCACCGAGGTGTGCCTGCAGGGCGGCATCCACCCGAGCTTCGACGGCGACTACTACATCGACGTCTGCCGGGCGGTCAAGGACGTGGCGCCCGGCATCCACGTCCACGGCTTCACCGCCCTGGAGGTGACCGAAGGCGCTCGGCGCCTCGGTGAGCCCCTGGCCGACTACCTACGGCGGCTGATGGACGTCGGCCTGGCCACCCTTCCCGGCACGGCGGCCGAAATCCTCGACGATGAGGTCCGGGCGGTGCTGTGCCCGGACAAGATCGACACCGAGGAGTGGCTGGAGGCGCATCGCATCGCCCACACCGTGGGCTTGCGGTCGAACATCACGATCATGTTCGGCGCTGTCGAGCAGCCGGTGCACTGGGCCCGGCACATTGTGCGCACCCGGGCGCTCCAGGCCCGGACCGGCGGGTTCACCGAGTTCGTCCCTCTCCCGTTCGTCCACATGGCGACTCCCCTGTTCCTACAGGGACGAGGACGCAAGGGGCCCACGTTCCGTGAGGTGCTGCTCATGCACGCCGTCGCTCGCATCGCCTACGCCGCCGCAGTGCCCAACATCCAGGTGTCGTGGGTGAAGCTCGGTGCCGAGGGGGCCCGCCAGATCCTGCAGGCCGGGGCCAACGACCTGGGCGGCACGCTCATGGACGAGAACATCTCACGGGCCGCCGGCGCATCCCATGGTCAAAGAATGGACGAGGACGCCTTTCGCGCCATCGTCGCTCGCCTGGGCCGCCCGCTCCAGCAGCGGACGACGCTCTACGGGCGGGTGACGGACCCGATCACTGCCGCTACAGCACCTGCTCAGCACGGCGCTCGGCCGGGCTGATCTGCAGTCCCTGAAGGAGGCGCTCGGACTGGGCGGTGACCAGCATCTCCGCATGCTCAGGCGCCCCCTGCCTGGATCGCGCCGCATGCACGATGAGGGCCTGAGGAGAGAGCACCCGCTGCTCGAACCACGACATGCCGAACAGCAGGAGGCTGATCAGGCCAAGGGAGGCGGGAATCAACAAGAGCGGGGACAGCATGACTACATCATGCCCCGTCCGGAGGGCCGGAAACGAGGATGGTCCCAGGGGCGGCCCAGGTCACCCGCCGGGCCGCCTCCCGGTCGTCGTCGTGAGAGGGTGGCACGATGACGTCCCGCTACCGGACAGGCAATGCCGGGCTCGACCGGCGGGTGTCCGAGTTGCTCGAAGCCGCCGGCGCCACCGACGACGTCGATCAGCTGTTCGAGGCCATGGTGTCGGTCGTCAAGCTGGCCGGTGACCACGCCGACCGGCTGAACTTGAAGATCACCAACGCCGCCGTCCGGGAGATGCGCGAAGCGTTCAAGGTCTTCGCCCCATGGAGCGAGATCCCGAAGGTCACCATATTCGGCTCGGCCCGGACGCGACCCGACGACCCCTCGTACATCCAGACCCGCAACCTGGCCGCCGCCCTGGCCGCCGCCGGCTGGATCATCGTGACCGGTGCGGGGCCGGGGATCATGGCGGCCGGAGTCGAGGGGGCGGGGCCCGAGCACTCCATCGGCGTCAACATCCGCTTGCCGTTCGAGCAGCCGAACCTCGTCCTCGGCTCGGATGGCAGTCGCCTGGTCACCATGAAGTACTTCTTCACCCGCAAGCTCATGCTGATGAAGGAGTCCGCCGGTTTCGTCATGTTGCCGGGGGGTTTCGGCACCCTCGACGAGGCCTTCGAGCTCCTGACGCTGCTCCAGACGGGCAAGGCCGCCCCCGCCCCCATCGTCCTGCTCGAAGTGCCGGGCGGCACCTACTGGCGGGCGTGGGAGCGTTTCATCCGCGAGGAGGCGGTGGCCCGGGGCCTGGTCTCCGCCGATGACCTCCATCTGGTGTGCATCACCGACGACGTCAGCGCCGCAGTCGGCGAAGTTCTCGGCTTCTTCCGCAACTACCACTCCATCAGGTACGTGGGCAGCCGTCTCATCGTCCGTCTCCGGTCCGCGCCCAGCCGGGCCGAGCT
>JBBSIS010000134.1:0-8369 GCA_038231955.1 Acidimicrobiales bacterium | reverse complement strand
TGGCGACACCAGTCAGATCGACGCACCGTTCCTCTCCGCCCACAACAACGCTATGTCCGTGCTCGTCGCCGCCTTCGGTGGGGGCCGGGGCGGCTCCCTGTTCGGTCATGTCCGGCTCAGCCAGGGGGAGCGCAGCCCGCTCGCCACCATGGCCGCAGCCCTCCTGTAGGGCATTGAAGGTGGACATCGTCAGTTTCACGGCGGCGGACGCCGGGCCGAAGAAGGTCCTATCGGCGCTGACGAAGGCCGGGTTCGCTATCGAGGGCCAGCGGCCTGTGCGCCGGACGCGGCTCGACACCTTCGACGCTCGGCTCCACCACGCCGGGCTACGCCTCGAAATGCGAGAGGGGCCGCACACCGAGCTGATTCTGCGCGGCGGGGGACCGGTGCCGGCGCAGGTCCCCGTCGAAGTAGCGCCGCGCCTGGCCACCGACCTTCCGGCCGGGCCACTGCGGGCACGGGTCGGCCCACTGCTCGACGTCCGCGCCTTGATGCCCGTACTGGTCATGGGAGCGAGGGAGGCGACCGCCGTTCGTCGCAACAATGCCGGCAAGGTGGTTGCTGCCGTCCGGGTCTACACCGAAGGCACGGCCGGGCCGGCGACGTCGTTACTGCCGCTGGTGGCGGAGGTCGCGCCGTTCGAGGGCTTTCCCGCCGCGGCCGAGGAGGCGGTGAAACTGCTGCGGTCGCTCGGCCTCTCACGCCGCGAGGGCGACGCCATCGACGCGCTCGCCGGCCATGTCGGCGTCGACCTGGGCGGGTTCAGCGGTTCGCCGTCGGTGGCCATGGAGCCATCGGAGCCTGCCACCATCGCCTTCCGGCGGGTGCTGGCCAATCTGGCCGAGACGATCGACGCCAACTGGCAGGGAACCATCGACGACACCGACTCGGAGTTCCTCCACGACCTGCGGGTGGCGGTGCGCCGGACCCGGTCGGTGCTCTCCCACGCCAGGGGCGTCCTGCCGAGCGATGGCCGGGAGTATTTCCGGGCCGAGTTCGGCTGGCTCGGCGAGGTGACGACCCCGCAGCGCGACCTCGACGTCTACCTCATCGAATGGCCGAGCTACGTGGCTCCGCTCGGTGCTGCCGCCACCGAGCTTGCCCCCGTGGTCGGTCACATCCTCCGGCGACGGATGGCCGCCCACGTGAAACTGGTGCGCGTCCTGCGGTCGGCGCGCTATCGGGCGGTGATGACCGGCTGGCGGGCCTGGATCGGTGGGGCGGTCATGTTGGGAGCCTCGGCCAAGCGGGCGGAAGCGCCTATCGGGGGAGTCGTGGCTGCCCGCCTGGCCAAGGCCCAGGAACAGCTACTGGGCAAGGGTCGGGCCATCGACGCCGAGTCACCGGCCGAGTCCCTGCACGAGCTGCGCAAGGACGCCAAGAAGCTGCGCTACCTCCTGGAGTGCTTCGGCGGCCTGCTCCCGGCCGGGCGGCGCAAGACCTTCGTACAGCGTCTGAAAGCGTTGCAGGACAACCTGGGGGAGCACCAGGACACCGAGGTCCACACCGCGCAGCTCCGGGCCCTCTCCGAGGAGCTCCACGGCGAGCCGGGCATGACCGCGGAGGTGTTGGTCGCCATGGGCCGCCTCACCGAAGTCTTCGACCAGCGACGGAAAGAGGCGCGGGGCGTCTTCGCCGAGCGCTTCGCGGCCTATGACACCGACCAGACCGCGCAGGCGCTGGCCAAGCTCCTCTCCTCGGCTGCCACCTCGTGAAGATACTGGCGACATACAGCATCAAGGGCGGGGTGGGGAAGACGACGTCGGCCGTGAACCTGGCCCGGCAGGCGGCGCTCGCCGGTGGCCGGGTGCTGGTGTGGGATCTCGATCCTCAAGGAGCAGCGTCGTTCTACTTCCGGATCAAACCCAAGGTGAAGGGCGGCTCCGAACGATTGGTTAGCACCAAGGGGGCGTTGTCGGACCACATCCGGGCCAGCGACACGCCCGGCTTGCATGTTCTCCCGGCGGATTTCTCCCTCCGCCATCTCGACCTCCACCTCGACGGTACCAAGCGCCCGACGGAGCGCCTGGCCGCTCGCCTTGCCGGGATCGACGACCACTACGACGTCGCCATACTCGATTGCCCGCCGAGCATCTCGTTGGCCAGTGAGAGCGTCTTCGGCGCCGCCGACGCCCTCCTCGTGCCGGTGATCCCCACCACATTGTCGTCCAGGACGCTCCAGCAGCTCTCGGAGTTCCTCGACGACCGCGATGGGGCGCCCACGCTCTTCCCGTACTTCTCGATGGTCGACGGGCGCAAGCGCCTGCACCGCGAGGTGATGGCGACGCTCCGTTCCGAGTGGCCGGGCATGCTGCTCACGCCCATCCCGAGCTCCAGCATCATCGAGCGCATGGGCCCCGAGCGCGCCGCGGTAGGGGTCTACGCACCCTCCTCGCCCGCCGCCCTGGCGTTCAGTCGACTGTGGGCCGAGGTCGCGGCACGAATCTGGCCGTGAAACGTTCGCGGAGACGACATGTCCCGGCCAACGTGCGGACGGCTGCGCGCCATCTGCGCCTCCTAGGTTGCCAACGGTATGGCCTGGACCAGACTGCGACGCTCGTCCACATGTCCGGCATGTGGGACCGCGACCCGCGGCCCCATGCTGTGCAGCGACTGCTTCGACTCGTTCACCTCGGCCCGGAGCGTCCATCCGAGCGCTGGCCTCCCGATGCTGGCGCCTCAATGCCGGTCCTCGGCTGAGGTGGAGGTGGCCCACGACCTGGACCTGTGGGACGCCTGGGCTCTCCTCGGCGACGCCGGTGATGGCCAGGGTCGTCCCCCGCTGCCGTGAAGGCCTGCGCTCCGAGAGCCGTTCGTGACCGGGGCATCGGTATTCCCGCCACCTTCACCCTCGAGTACCGCAGGCACCGTCCACCTGCCCGCCATGGGAGGTCAGCGAACCGTGAACCGCCGGGCCACGATCCGGGCGATGGCGGTCATCACGAAGACCAGGACGATGAGGGTGAACGC
The DNA here is from genome assembly GCA_038231955.1 of Acidimicrobiales bacterium. Classification (GTDB taxonomy): domain Bacteria; phylum Actinomycetota; class Acidimicrobiia; order Acidimicrobiales; family AC-14; genus CADCTB01. Next base: position 5,399 of record JBBSIS010000134.1, on the reverse strand, counting down.
CGCCCCCCATGCCCGGTCGACCGCTCCCTGGTAGGGCTGGGTGGCGTTGCTGAAGATCTGGGCCGACAGGGCGGTGTTGGTCCCTTGAAAGAGATTTCTGTTCGGGGACGTGACCGTACCGATGGTGAATAGCAGGGGTGCGGTCTCCCCGGCGGCCCGGGCCACCACCAGCAACGCGCCGCTCACGACGCCGGGGAGCGCCGCTGGGAGCACCACCGTCAGGATGGTCCGTGAGGTGCGTGACCCAAGTGCGGCGCTCGCCTCCCGAAGTTCGTTCGGGACCAGCTCGAGCGCGGTTTCGGCCGACCGGATCACGATGGGCAGCATCAGGCACCCGAGGGCCAGCGCGCCGGCAAAACCGGAGTACCCGAAGCGGAGCACCCAGATCGTGTAGATGAACAGCCCCATGACGATGGACGGCACACCCGCCATGACGTCGGAGAGGAACCGGATGGTCGATGCCAATCTCCCGCGGTGGCCGTACTCGTTGAGGTAGACCGCGGCGAGGACGCCGAGGGGAATGGCCATGAGCGACGCTGCGCCGGTCGTCAGCAGTGTGCCGAGGACAGCCGGGCCCATGCCCGGTCCGCGCGCCCGGGAGCTGAACGGGATGTCGGCCCTGAGGAAGTTCAAGTCGACTATTCGCCCGCCCTTCTGCACGACGTACACCACCACGAACGCCAGCGGGATGGCCGCCACCAGGACGGAGCCCCAGATCGCCAACATCGCCAGGCGGTTGCGAATGCGTCGCCCACCGCTGATACCGCCACCGAGAGGGCGGTCGACAGTGGGCCTGGGAAGGGTTGTCGTACTCATGCGTTGCGCAGGCCCCGCGCGACGACAATTCGGGCCACGATGTTGACCAGGATGGTCAGAGCGAACAGCTCCACGCCGAGACCGATCAGCGCCGAGCGGTGGATGCCGCCGGACTCTCCGAACTGGTTGGCAATGACGCCGGCCATCGAGTCGCCGGAACGGAAGAGGTGGGCAGTGATCTGCGGGCTCGATCCGATGACCAGGGCGGCGGCGATCGTCTCGCCCATGGCCCGTCCCAGGCCGAGCATCACTGCGCCGATCATCCCCGCCTTGCTGTGCGGGAACACCGATGCCCGTATCATCTCCCATCGGGTGGAGCCCAGGGCGTAGGCCGCCTCCTTGCCCATGGCCGGCACGGTGTCGAAGACCTCACGGGTGAGCGAGGTGATGATGGGCGTGATCATCAGGGCGAAGATAATGCCGGCGGTGAAGAGCGCCCGGCCGGACGACGGCCCGGCGAAAAGCGTCGATAGCACCGGAATCGGCTTGGTGAGCTCCCCCACCCGGTTGTACACCCCGGAGACCCACGGAGCGAAGACGATGATCCCCCACAGCCCGTATACCACTGAGGGGATCACGGCGAGGAGGTCGACCAAGGCGCTCACCGGTCTACGGAGCCGGCGGGGAGCGACATCGGACAGGAACAGAGCGATGCCGATGCTCACTGGAACGGCCAGAACCAGCGCGATCACGGCGGTGGTCACGGTCCCGAAGACGAAGGCCAGTGAGCCGAACACTCCGGCGCTCGGGGCCCAGCGGGTGTTGGTGAAGAACCGGATGCCGTCGTGAGAGAACGCCGGCCAGGCCTGTCGCGTGGTCGTGATGGCGATCAGCCCGAGGATCGCCAATACGAGCAGGCCACAGCACAGGCTCAGACCCGGGAAGACCCGGTCAGTTCTCCCTGGTCTCTGTGCCCCCTGCAGGGGATTGATCGAGGGAAGGCGCGGGGGAGCGGTAGTGGTAATGGTCATCGATCAGCTCCCCGGGCGTCGGTCGTCGTCGGTTAGGCGGGGACGGCGATGCTGTCGATCTGCGCCAGGGCCTTCTGTTGCAGCGCGGTGGGCAGTGATGAGTAGTCGACGGTCTTGGCCAGGCCCTGGGCGCCGGTCAGCATGTACTTCAGGAACGACTTGATCGCCGCTCCCTTGGCCTTGTCGGTCTGGTTCTTGTAGACGATGATCCAGGTTGGCGACGTGATCGGGTAGGCGTCGGCGCCGTCGGCGTTCAGGGGGTTGTACGTGAGGTCGGCGTTCGGCTGGGTACCGGCGAGGGCCGCCGTCGAACCCTCCAGGGTGGCGGCCACCGCCTTGCCTGACTTGTTCTTGACCTTGGCGAACTGCAGGCCGGACGCCTTGGCGTCGGACAGGTCGACGTAGCCGATGGCGCCGGCAGTGCCCTTCACGATCTGGGCCACACCCTGGTTGCCGTTCCCGGCCTGGGTGTCCGCCGGCCACTCGACGGTGGAGCCGGCCTTGATCGTCCAGATGCTCGGCGCGGCGGCGGCCAGGTACTTGGTGAAGTTCTCGGTGGTTCCGGAGCTGTCAGACCGGTGGGCGACGGTGATGTCGGTGGAGGGCAGCTTCACCCCCGGGTTCTGGGCGCCGATTGCCTGGTCGTCCCACTTCTTGACCTGGCGCAGGAAGATCTTGGCCGTCGTGTCCGCGTCGAGGGTCAGATCCTTCACCTCGCCGAGGTTGTAGGACACGGTGATGGGAGCAGCGACGGTCGGGACGTACAGGACCTCACCACCCTTGTAGGCGGGCACGTCGGCAGCGGCGATCAGGCTGTCGGTTCCGGCGAAGTCGACGGTGCCGTCCTTGAGGTTGTTCTTCCCGGTGCCGGAGCCGCCGCCGGCGTAGTTCACGGTGACGCCGGGCTGGACCTTCTTGTAGCCCTCGATCGACACCTCGACGAAGCCCTTGACGAAGGTCGAACCGGACCCGTTGAGCGTAGCGGTGAGGGCCGCCTCCTTGGTGGCGGTGGTCGGCGTGTTGCCGCCGAGGGTCGTGTCGGTGGAGCCGGTGTCGGTCGTCCCGCTGTCGCCACATGCGGTGGCCATCAGGGCCACGGACAGCAGTGCGGCGGCAGGCCCGGTGAACCGGGCGGATCTCGTGCGCATCGTGAGCCCCTCCTTGGAGTCGTTCGAACCGGGCCGACGATAAGGAGCCTTCCTTGCCGGGAGGTGGCGATCAGATGGACTGGAGATGAACGGAGCGCAAAACGCAGGTCGCGATCACGGATGACATCCATCGTTCACCTCTCGTTCACCTCCGCGCCGGCTGACGGCCATCCCCGACCCGTAGTTTCCGTTCGAACTGTGATGACGAACTCAGATCGCGCACCCCACGGAGAGTTGTTGACCGACGGAGACGAGCCCGAGGCCGCGAAGGCCGCTGTTCCCAGGTTGGCACCGGTCAGGCGGGACACACCACCCGCTCAAGGCCCGGTGGTCTTCGAGCTCCAGAAGCTGAACGTCTACTACGGCGCCTTCCGGGCCGTGCGCGACGTTACGCTCGACATCCGCAAAGGCCAGATCACGGCCTTCATCGGTCCGTCGGGTTGTGGGAAGACGACGCTGCTCCGGAGCCTGAACCGCATGCACGACCTCATCCCCGGCACGCGCGTGGAAGGCACGCTCCGGTACTACGGCGACGACATCAACGGGCCCGACGTCGACCCCGTCGCCGTTCGCCGGCTCATCGGAATGGTCTTCCAGCGCCCCAACCCGTTCCCGAAGTCGATCTACGACAACGTGGCCTTCGGGCCCAAGATCGCCAAGCTCGACGTCAACATGGACGACTGCGTCGAGGAGGCCCTGCGCAAGGCTGCGCTGTGGGACGAGGTCAAGGACCGGCTGAAGTCGTCGGCGACGCAGATGTCGGGGGGCCAGCAGCAGCGCCTGTGCATCGCCCGGGCCATTGCCGCCCAGCCCGAGGTGATCCTTATGGACGAGCCGTGCTCGGCCCTCGACCCGGTGGCCACGCTTCGGATCGAAGACCTCATGCAGGAGCTCAAGGACGACTACACGATCGTCATCGTCACCCACAACATGCAGCAGGCGGCCCGGGTGAGCGACATGACCGGCTTCTTCACCGCCGAGCTCGATGCCGAGGCCGACCGCCGGGCCGGCCTGCTCGTCGAGTTCGACCGCACCGAGAAGATGTTCACGTCGCCGAGCGACGAGCGGACCGAGAGCTACGTGAGCGGCCGGTTCGGCTGATGGCGACCCGCATGCAGTTCCGGGAGTCCCTCGACATGCTCCGTGTCGATGTCGACGCCCTCGGGATGATGGCGCAGGAGGCGGTTGCCGGCGCGCTGCGGGCGCTCCTGGGCGACGATCGGCTCATGGCCGAGCGCGTGCTGGCCGGCGACGATCGGATCGACGACCTCTTCGTCGCCCTTGAGGAACAGGCCTACGCGCTCGTCGCCCAGCAGGCGCCCGTGGCGGCGGACCTGCGGTTCCTCATGTCGTCGCTCCGTGTGATGGCCGACTACGAGAAGGCCGGCGACCGGGCCGTCGCAGTGGCCAAGTCGGCGCTGGCCGACTGGGAGCGCGAGCCGATTGCCATCTCCCTGCTCGGCCGGATGGGCGATCTCGCCCTGGCGGCCCTGGCCGCGTCCCGCGGCGCGTGGCTCGACCAGGATCTCCTCGTGGCCGCCGAGCTCAAGAGCGGCGACCACGTGCTCGATGGCTGCTATCGCCAACTGGTGGCCCATCTTCTGATGCAGCAAGGCCCCGGCGCGCCGGGTCTCGTCCTCCATGCCCACGCCGCCGGGCGCAACCTGGAGCGCATCGCCGACCACGCCGTCATCATCGGTGACCGGGTGAGCTACATGCTCACCGGCGATCCGAGCGCCCTGGCTGCGGGGATCGGATGACCATTCTCAACAGGGATGGCGCCACCACGGTGTTGATAGTGGAGGACGAGGAGTCGTTCGTGGAGGCCCTGACCATCGGGCTCAAACGCGAGGGCTTTCGCGTCGAGGTGGCGCGCGACGGCGTCGAGGCGCTGGACCGCTTCGACGCCGTTCACCCCGACCTTGTGCTGCTCGACGTCATGCTGCCGACCGTGTCGGGCATCGAGGTGTGCCGCCAGATCCGAGCCCATTCCCACGTGCCCATCATCATGGTGTCGGCCAAGACCTCGGAGATCGACATCGTGGTCGGGTTGGAGGTTGGCGCCGACGACTACGTGTCGAAGCCGTACCGCATGCGAGAGCTGGTGGCTCGGATCCGGGCGACGTTGCGGCGAGCGCCCCATCGCGAGCGGGTCAAGAGCCTGGCCGTGCTCGAGGTCGGCCACGTCCGCCTCGATTCCGAACGCCACGAGGTCTTCGTCCGCAACAAGGCGGTCAAAGCTCCCCCTGAAGGAGTTCGAGCTGCTGGAGGCCCTGCTCGAAAATGCCGGGCGGGTCATGACCCGCGACATGCTCATCGACCGGGTGTGGGGCCCGGCGTACTGCGGCGACACCAAGACCCTCGACGTCCATGTCAAACGTCTTCGGTCCAAGATCGAAGCTGATCCTGCCTCGCCGGTAGCGATCGTCACCATCCGGGGCCTGGGCTACAAGTTCGAACCGCC
>JBBSIS010000133.1:0-8476 GCA_038231955.1 Acidimicrobiales bacterium | reverse complement strand
TTGGCGCGCGCCGCCGCCGTCCGGCGGGCGCGTCGAAGGCTGTCCTCCCGGTCCCTGATGTCGTCCTGGGCGGCGCGGAGGCGGTCGATGGCCAGGCGGTCCTCGCCCGAGGCGGTCTGTAGGTACGCCCGGCGGGCGGCGGCGTCGTCCACGCTGGCCCGGGCCATGCGGCCGATGAACGACACCGACCCCCCGCCAGCGTAGGCCGCCTGGGCATGGGCGGCGAGGAGACGCCGGGCCTCGTCCTGGCGACGGCCGGCGACGGCCAGGTCGTCCTGAGCCCGGGTCACGGCCGTGTCGGCGACGGCCAGGGCGTCCAGCGCTCGACGTCGCTCCTTGTCAACAGCGACGATGCCGACGGCCTGGTCGGCGAGCTTGGCGGCGATCGAGGCCGCCTCGCCTCGCTTGTCGTCGATCGGACCGGCGCCTGCGGGGGTCGGCACCACCGTCAGAGCGAGGAGGAGCGCGCCCAGCACGACGCCAATTCCACGCTTCTGAGGTGGTGCAATCATCGGCCTCCTGCACGGGGAACGCCGGCCCCCTCGATGTCGCCGATCAGCAGTTCCCGAAGGTCGCCGACCAGCAAGGTCAGGGACCACCCTACCGGGGGATGGTCGAAGGGGGCCACGCCCAGCCCCCGACCGCCCCGGGCCGACGTGCCGATGGGACCCAGGACGCGTAGTTTCTTGCCGTGGACGCATCGGCGACGAAGAGAGACGATCGGACGCCGGTCGACCGCCCGCCCGGGGCAGCCGACGCCTTCGTCCGACGCGTCCTGCGGGTGCCGGCCGGCGGTGACCCGGGCCGGAACGCCGAGAAGGTGTTCGGCCGATCGGTCCTCCTCTCCGCGGTCCGCTGCGTGCTCACCTACGTGGTCCTGCCCCTGCTCAAGCCGGTCCTCGACCTGAGCGGGGGCGTCGGCCCGGTGCTCGGCCTCGTGGTCGGGACCGTGTCGGCGGTGGCGATCATCGCGTCGATGCGCCGGTTCTGGCGGGCCGGTCACCGCTTCCGGTGGTACTACACCGTCATCGGCGGGGCCATCCTGGTCCTGCTCGTCGTGTCGGCCGTCACGGACGTCATCTCCCTCTTCTGACCCCCAGGGCCACGCCGGGCACGACTGGTGTAGCCACAACGTTGCAATAGCCGAGACGGGCTTTCCGCCCGTCCCCCGAGAAGGAGTCGATGGTGCGCACCAGCAACAACCCTGCACTGAACCGCAGCCCGATCTTCGCCGCTGGCTCGCGGCCGTCCACGGTCGACCCCCTCGAGCAGGCCTACGCCGGGCCCAGCGCCACGTCCCGGGAGACGGGGCGGATGACCGTCGAGGACGTCATCAACCACACCGCCCTCCTCCTCGCCATCGTCTTCGGGACAGGCGCAGCGACCTGGGCACTGGGCCTGGGCGGCCTGGCCTTCCCCGCCGCCATCGTCGGGCTCGTCCTCGGCCTGGTGATCACCTTCAAGCAGGTGACGAGCCCGGCGGTGATCATGGCCTACGCCGCAATCGAGGGCGTGTTCCTCGGCGGCATCAGCCAGGTGTTCGACGCCCGGTATCCCGGGATCGTCGTCCAGGCCGTCGTCGGCACCGTGGCCGTCACTGGCGTCATGCTGGCTCTCTACCGCAGCGGCAAGATCCGGGTGACGCCTCAGTTCACCAAGATGGTGGTCGGGGCCACCATCGGCTTCTTCGTCCTCATCATGGTGAACCTGGTGGCCGGGTTCTTCGTCGACGGCGGGCTGGGCCTGCGCCAGGGCCCCATCGGGATCGTCTTCGGCCTCTTCGCCATCGGGCTGGCGTCGCTCAACCTGGTGCTCGACTTCGACCTGGTCGAGCGGGGCGCCCGCCAGGGTGCGCCCGCCCGCTACGGTTGGTTCGCGGCGTTCGCCATCCTGGTCACGCTGGTGTGGCTCTACGTCGAGATGCTGCGCCTGCTGTCCATCCTGCGAGGGCGCAACTAAGGGCCCTCGCCCGCCGCTACCGGCCGTTCACCGCGGGCGGCGGATGCCCAGCCCGTGGTCCGCCAGTGGACCGACGGTGAGCTCTCTGGCAGAGAACAGCTCGGCCAGGCCATTCAGGGCGCCCAGGGCCGAGCGCCAAGCGCCGGGCGCCGACGTGCAGTCCGAGTCGTGGAGGAGCACGGTGGCGCCGGGGCCGAGATGCCGGGCCACGTCGTCGACCACGGTGGAGGGGGTGGCCTCCGCCCGCCAGTCCCTTCCCCATGTGCTCCACAGCACCGGCCGCAGGTGGTGGCGCCGAGCGGCCACTACGCCTCCCGCCGACAGCGAGCCGTAGGGCGGGCGGAACCACACCGGCCATCGACCCGTGGCCGAGGCGATGGTCTCCACCGCCAGCGCCATGTCGTCGGCGACGGCCCGTGGCCCGCGCAGGAGCTGGGAGCGGTGGTCGTAGCCGTGGACGGCGATCTCGTGGCCGGCGGCGGCCACCTCGGCGGCCAGCGCCGGCGCCCGGTCCACCATCGACCCGAGCATGAAGAAGGTGGCCCGCCAGCCCAGACGGTCCAGCGTCTCGAGGAACGCTGGCGTCGAGCCGACGTGGGGCCCGTCGTCGAAGGTCAGGGCGACGTGGCCGGGCGTGCCTCTACCGCTCAGGGCCGGCAGCGCCCGCCGGCGGAGGGCATCGACGTTGCTCAAGCCGGGGAGGGCGTGGACGGCCGCGGCGCCGGCCGCTCCGGCGAGGGCCAGCCCCAAGGGTCGGCGCACGGACCCACCATACGGGGACGGGCAGCGGATGGACCAGACGGGCTCTCATGAAGCTCTCATGTCGGCGGGCGCATCCTCGGACCGACCAGAGCCGAGCCGAGCCGAGGAGCAGACGCCATCTTCACCGTTCCCATCTACCGGGCTCTCATCCAGAGCGAGGAGTTGGAGGCTGCGGAGGAGGCCCTGCGTCAGGGGTGGCTCGGCATGGGGACATACGTCGGCGAGTTCGAGCTGGCCGTGGAGAAGACCATCGGGAACGCGTCCCGACGGGCGTTGGCGGTGAGCACTGGCTACGCCGCCCTGCACCTGGCCTTCGTCGTCGCCGGTGTCGGTCCGGGCGACGAGGTCATCGTGCCCTCGTTCACCCACCTGGCCGACGTCCAGGCCATCCGTGCCGTCGGCGCAGCGCCTGTCCTGTGCGACATCCTCGACGACACTCTCTGCCTCGATCCCGCTCGGGTGGCCGAGCTGGTCGGCCCGCGCACCCGGGCAATCCTGGCCATGGACTACGGGCCGCACCTGGCCGATCACGCCGCCATCGCCAACCTGGCCGGCGAGCACGGCCTCCGGGTGGTCCACGATGCCGCCCACTCCTTCGGATCGTCACGCCGGGGGGCCATGGTCGGCAGCTTCTCCGACATCGCCATGTTCAGCTTCGACCCGGTGAAGGCACTGTCGTGCGTTGACGCCGGGGTGCTGGTCGTGCGCACCGACGAGGAGCTGCACCGCCTGCGCAGCCTGCGGGTGCTCGGCGCCAGCCACCCCGCCGAACTGGCCTACGGCCAGGCCCGGGCCTGGGACTTCGACGTCACCGAGCCGGGTTACCGCTACCACCTCTCCAATCTTCACGCCGCCATCGGCCTGGCCCAGCTGGCCAAGCTCGACACCATCCGCTGGACGCGCCAGGTCAGCTGTGAGCGCTACCGCGAGCGCCTCGGTGACATCGACGGCATGGCGGTGCCCAATGGCGACTATTCGGAGATGAACCCGTTCCTGTTCTACCTCCGGGTGAAGGGCGGTCGTCGCCAGGCGCTGCGCGAGCACCTGGCCGATCGCGGCATCGAGACCGGCGTCCACTGGCTGCCGGTGCACCGGACGACGTACTTCGCCGGCTGCCGGCAGGGGCCACTGTCCGTCACCGACCGCGTTGCGACGGAGATCGTCTCGCTGCCGCTGCACTCGTGCATGCCGGAGGAGATGGTCGACAGGGTGTGCGACGCGGTGCTGACATTCCCGGGCTAGGCCGCCAGCTCGGCCGACCAGCGCCGGTATTCGACGAGGAAGGACCGGCGCTCGTCGGGATGGACCGGCATCCAGCCCACGGCGGCGAAGATCAACATGGCGGCGAAGAGGGCGTCGAAGGTGAAGCGCCGGGCCACCAGGAACAGCAGCGGCGGGACCAGCAGGAAGAGGCCGGCCGCAACCTTCACGATCGGCTGCATGGCCCGTTGGCCCCGATGGGTCATGTAGGGGATGGGCGCCAGGTTCATGGCCGAAAGGACGACGACCACCACGACACCCACCGCCCATCGCGCCTGCAGGTCGACGAACAAGCTCGACAAGGGGAACGAGAGGGCGGCGAAGCCGCTCACGGTACGAGGCAGGCCACACCAGCAGAGGGGAAAGTGGGAAGCAGCAGCAGCGAAACGAGCGTGGCGAATGGTGGCGCAGGTGATGAGGGTGGCCACGGCCACCAAACCGAGGCCGGCGTGACCTCCGCGGTCGTAGACCGAGTAGAGCACCAGGCCGGGTATGAACACGTGGACGAAGTGGTCGGCGACGGCATCGAACTCGGCGCCGAACCGGTTGGCCGTGCCCGTCGCCCGGGCCACGGTGCCGTCGACGACGTCGCCCAGCAGGAACCCGACGAGGACCGCGTAGCCGGCGCGACGCGGCTCGCCGTTCACGACGAAGCCGACGGCGGCGACGCCGCTCAGCAGGTTCACCATGGTGAAGAGGTCCTTGACGCCGAAGGGACCGATCTTTCGTCGCAGCATGCCTCGGAAGGTACCCGCCATCGTCCTTCGCCCCGGGCCGCGACCCGCGTCCTGCTGGTCTCGGCCCGCATGGGCGCCGGCCACGAAGGGGCGGCCGCCGAGCTCGGGCGCCGCCTGTCCGAGCGGGGCCACACACCGGTCATCGTCGACTTCCTCGACGCCTTCCCGGGCCCGCTGGCCCAGCTGTGGGAGCGCTTCTACAGACTGCAGCTGCGCTACGCCCCCAACAGCTACGAGTCGTCCTACCAGCTCTTCTACCGGCATCCTCGGCTGTGGGGACCCTTCGTCTCCTTCGAGCGCACGCTGGCCGGGCGCCGAGTGTTGGCCTGGGTCGACGAGCACGCTCCCGACGTCATCGTGTCGACGTATTCCTTCGCCACCCTGGTCCTGGGCCGCCTTCGCCAGGAGGGGGCCCTGGCCGTACCCGTGGTGAACTTCCTGACCGACTTCGGGGTCCATCCCCGGGCCGTCCACCCCGCCGTGGATCTCAACCTGGCGCTGCATGCTGTGCCGGCGCAGGCCGCCTCCAGGCTGAGCCGGTCGCCCACGGTGGTCGCCGGGCCGGTGGCGGCCCCGTCCTTCGGTCAGGGCGGCGGCACGGACCGGCTCGCCCCCGAGCGCAGGGCTGAGGCCCGGCACCATCTCGGTGTGGGCGATGGCGAGCGCCTGGTGGTCGTCGTCGCCGGCTCATGGGGGATCGGCCAGGATCTGGTCGGGACCGTCGCCGCCATCGCCGGTTCGGGCCGGTTCCGCGTCGTCACCGTGTGCGGATCGGACGGCCACCTTCGCCGCCGCCTGGCCCGCCAGGGCGTCGGCCTGGCGCTAGGTTGGACCGACCAGATGCCGGCGCTGCTGGCCGCCGCCGACGTGGTGGTCGAGAACGCCGGCGGCCTCACCTCGCTGGAGGCGTTCGCCACCGGCGTGCCCATCGTCAGCTTCAAGCCCATCCCCGGCCACGGGCGCGACAACGTGCGGGGCATGGTCGCCGCCGGCGTCACCACCGCGCCGGTGGACCACGCCGGCCTGCTCGAGGCCCTCGATGACCTCAGCGTTCCCGGCCAGGCCCGGGACCGCCAGGTAGCGGCGGGACGCGCTCTGTTCTGCGACGACCCGGTCGACCACATCCTGGGCCTCCTGTCGTGACAGGGTGGCACCATCACCCGGCAGTGCGCTCCGGGGGCCAGCTGACTCTCGGCGAGCGGGCCGCCGACCGGATGCGCAACGGTATGGGCAGTTGGCCATTCGTGTTCGCGGCCCTGCTCTACACCGACTCGCGTGCCGCATCGCGGATCGAGGAGCTCCACGAGCGGCTGCAGAAGGTGCGCTCCGAGAACCGACAGCTCCTCGACCAGCAGCGCATGCTGCTCGAGCGGCTGACCGCCGACGCCGACCGTCGCGAGCAGTGAGATGCCGACCGTCGCGTTGGCGAGACCGTCAGAGGCTGGTGGCCGTACGCTCGGAGCCGTGCGCGTGCTGGTGGTCGAGGACGAGCCGAAGATGGCCAGCCTCCTCGACCGGGCGTTGGTCCGGGAGGGCTACGCCGTCGACCTCGCCGCCACCGGCGCCGAAGCCCTCTGGGCCATGGGCGAGACCGACTATGACGCCATCGTCCTCGACGCCATGATCCCGCCGCCCGACGGCTTCGAGGTGTGCCGCCGGCTGCGGGCCGAAGACAATTGGAACCCCGTGCTGATGCTGACCGCCCGCGACCGCGTCGATGACCGGGTGCGGGGCCTCGACGCCGGCGCCGACGACTATCTGACCAAGCCCTTCGCCCTGGGCGAGCTGATGGCCCGCCTGCGGGCACTCACCCGCCGGCCCCTCGGGGCCCGGCCCGTGGAGTTGCGGGTGGGCGACATCGCTCTGGACACGGCCCAGCACGAGGTGCGGCGGAGCGGTCGTCTCGTCACACTGTCCCCGAAGGAGTTCACCCTCCTCGAGTTCTTTATGCGACATCCCGGCGACGTCCTCACGCGCACCCGCATCCTCGACCACGTGTGGGACTTCGCCTATGACGGCGCATCCAACGTGGTCGACGTCTACGTCCGCTACCTGCGGCGCAAGCTCGGCACCGACCGGCTCGAGACCGTGCGCGGCGTCGGCTATCGCCTGAGGACAGGCGACTGAGGGCCCGGCCCCTACCGCGGTTGCTGGCCCGGCCGGCCTCGGTCCGCACCCGGCTGGTCGCGGTGTTCGCCGTCGGCTCGAGCATCCTGGTGGTGCTCACCGGGGCGCTCCTCTACATCGGCTTCAACAACCAGCTCGACAACGCCATGGAGCAGGCCCTACGGGACCGGGCCGACGGCATCGCCGTCGACGTCCGTGAAGGCAATCAGGAGATCCGCCCCGGCGCGCCGTTCGTGGTGTTCCTCCAGGCCGACGGCCGGGTGATCAGCTCGACGGTCACCGGCGTGCGCCGCACACCGGTGCTGACCGCTCGTGAGCTGGCCAAGGCGGCCCAGGGGGAGGTGGTGGTCGAGCGCCGTCGAGTGACCGGCCTGGGCGATCGGGGCGAGCTTCTGGCCCGTCCCGAGATCGCGGCCGACGGTCGCACGATCATCCTGGTCGTCGGGGAGTCGTTGGACACGGTCTCCCGGGCCAGCGAGCGCCTCGGCATCCTCCTGGCCGTGGCCTCTCCGGTGTTCGTCGCGGTGATCGCCGGATGCGGTTGGGTGCTGGTCGGCGCCGCCCTCCGCCCGGTGCGGCGAATGGCCGCCGAGGCCGATGCCATCAGCCTGCGGGAGAGCGGCCAGCGCCTCCGGGAGCCGCCCGGCGAGGACGAGATCGCGCTGCTCGGCCGCACGTTGAACGCCATGCTCGACCGCATCGAAGGATCGCTGGCCCACGAGCGCGCCTTTGTCGACGACGCCAGCCATGAGCTGCGCACCCCATTGTCGATCCTCCGGGGCGAGTTGGAGCTGGCGGTGACGGCGCCCCTCGACCCGGCCGGGGCCCGGCGGGCGTTCGAGAGCGCGCTCCAGGAGGCCGAACAGCTGGGGCGGCTCACCGACGATCTTCTGGTGCTGGCCCGGTCCGATCGCGGTCACCTGGAGCCCTGCGTCGTGCCGGTCGATCTCCTCGATGCCGCGGTGCGGGGTTCTCAACGGCGACCGCCGGTTCGCCGGGCGCCCGGCGGGGAGCCGTTCCGTGGTCAGGTGGCCGTCGACCTGATCGGGGCGCCGGTGAGCGTGTCGGCCGATCCGGCGCTGCTCGAGCGGATCCTCGGGAACCTGATCGACAACGCCTGCCGCCACGCCACCAGCCGGGTCCAGCTGTCGGTGGCCACCGACGATGGTGGCGGTCGGCTCGTGGTGGCCGACGACGGGCCCGGGTTCCCGACCGCGTTCCTCCCGGTGGCGTTCGACCGGTTCACGCGCGCCGACGCCGTGCGGGGTCGCGACGGGGGCGGATCCGGTCTGGGCCTGGCCATCGTCTCGTCGCTGGTCCAGGCCCAGGGCGGCCGGGTGTACGTGGGCAACGGCGCCCCGTTGGGTGGGGCCCGGGTCGACGTCTGGCTGCCCACGGCCCCCGTCGGGGCGGACGACGGGGCGGCCGCCGGCCCGGGCGCAGAGTTGTGAGCGCCATGGCAGGCTGAGGGAGGTGCGCGACCCCGTGCTCTCAGACGACGTCGACCTGCGGTACCGCCCGCTCGCCGATCTCGACGCCTGGATCGGCGCCACCGTGGACGACCGGGCATGGACCGCGGCCCTTCGCCGGTTCGACGACCTGAAGCGGGCGGCGCGGGCATGGTGCGACAT
>JBBSIS010000132.1:0-8495 GCA_038231955.1 Acidimicrobiales bacterium | reverse complement strand
GGCCGACTTCTCGATCTTCAAACTCGTTGCCGATGCCTGGGGCTGCGGCGGCCTCTTCGAGGAGTGGTCGTCGCCGGAGGCGACGTTCGGCATCCTCCAGCGTCTCTCCACCGGGCGCCCGTGCGACATCTCCGGCATCGAGGGGTACCGCGCCATCGACGAGGCCGGTGGCATTCAATGGCCGTACCCGGCCGGTGTGGGCGGCGGTGAAACGCACACGGACCAGGAACGCAGGTTGTTCGAGGACGGCCGGTTCCTCCATACCGACGGGCGGGCCCGCTTCGTCTACGAGGAGCCCCGGCCCGTGGTCGAGCCGACCAGCACCACGTACCCCTACGTGCTGCTGACCGGGCGGGGCAGCTCCAGTCAGTGGCACACCCAGACCCGCACGTCCAAGTCGGCCATCCTGCGCACGCTCTACCCCGAGCTGCCCTACGTGGAGATCGCCCCGGCCGACGCGTCGGTCCTCGGCGTCGCCACCGACGACTGGGTGATCGTCAGCTCTACCCGGGGGGAGATGGAGGCGAGGGCCTACGTCACCCCCACCGTCGCCGTCGGCCAGGTGTTCGTACCCATGCACTACGCGGCCACCAACCGCCTGACCGGGCCCAGCTTCGACCCCTACTCCCGGCAGCCGTCGTACAAGCACGCCGCAGTGGCGGTCCGGCGGCGCGAGGACGTATCCCGGTACAGTTGACCTCGTGGCCCAACGCGTCGCCGAGCACGTGGTGCGCAGGCGGCTGTTCGGCCACCGCCAGCTGCTTCGGGTCGACCTCCACGGTGTGTCCATGTTCGGCGCCGGCGACGAGAAGGCCCTGATCCGCTGGGAGTGGGTGGAAGACATCGAGGTCGATCACGACTCGGTCGTGGTCCGCTCGGCCGCCGCCACCGTCACCTTCCCGCCGCAGTCGTTCGGGCTGGCGGCCGACATCCTCGCCGGCGAGCTCAGGCGGGCGGGGCTCCTCCAGGACCGTGCCGACGTGATCCACCGGCTCAGCGGCGGTCCGGCCGGGGCCGGCCGCGGATGACCGGCCCCGCCGGCCCTGATCCGGCTGGACGCCGCCACGGTGGTCGCCGGCGGCACCATCTGCCCCGACCGTCGCCCCGCCGGCTCGGCGCCGCCTTGGCCCTCCTGGGACTGCTCGCCGCTGTCGCGTTCCTCGTCGTCCCGGTCGACGCCGCCTTCGCCGACGACCCCCTGCTCCGCTATGGCGTACTGATCGGCGCCCAGCCGGCCGTCACCGACGTCGGCTGCGGGGTACCCGTGAACAACCTGCGACGCCGTCCCGACGGGTTGGGACTGTACGACCTGGCCAGGACCGACGCGTGCCGGGAGGCGGCCACCCGTCGGGCGGCGACGGCGGCGGCCGCCGGCGGCCTGGTGGCCGTGCTCGGCCTCTTCGCGGCCACCGCAGCTACCGCAGCCACCGCGGAGCCGAGCGTCTGATGGCCGACGACCCCCTGGTCGTCAGAACGCCTCGCGAGCCGCTGGTCGTCATGTCGCAGGTGAACAAGCACTTCGGCAACCTGCACGTCCTGCGCGATATCGACCTCACCGTCGATCGGGGCGAGGTTCTGGTCGTGATCGGGCCGTCGGGGTCGGGCAAGTCCACGCTGTGCCGGTGCATCAACCGCCTGGAGCCCATCGGCTCGGGGACGATCACGATCGATGGCGTCGCCCTGCCAGAAGAGGGCAAGGCTCTGGCCCGGCTCCGGGCCGACGTCGGCATGGTGTTCCAGTCGTTCAACCTCTTCGCTCACAAGACGATCCTGCAGAACGTCATCCTCGGGCCGGTGAAGGTCCGCAGAGTGCCCAAGGCCGAGGCCCGGGAGCGGGCCATGAAGCTGCTCGAGCGGGTGGGGATCGCCGAGAAGGCCGACCGTTACCCGGCCGAGCTGTCCGGCGGCCAGCAGCAGCGGGCGGCCATCGCCCGCGCCCTGGCCATGGAGCCGAAGCTCATGCTCTTCGACGAGCCGACGTCGGCCCTCGATCCTGAGATGATCAAGGAGGTGCTCGACGTGATGGTCGAGCTGGCCGCCGAGGGGACGACCATGATCGTGGTGAGCCATGAGATGGGCTTCGCCCGTTCCGCCGCACGACGGGTCGCGTTCATGGACGGCGGCCGGATCGTCGAGATCGCCACCCCTCAGCGGTTCTTCGACCGTCCCGAGTCCGACCGGGCCCGCAACTTCCTTTCCAAGATTTTGGCCCACTGATGGGTCAGACGAAGCAACACATCCCCAAGGAGGGTGCAATGCGCAGGTACCGATGGACAGGTGCGCTCGTCGTCGCCGCGGCACTGACGGTCACCGCCTGCGGGAGCAGTGACAGCGGCACGGTCAGCGGCCAGTCGAGCAACTCGACCGTGCCCAAGCCGACCTTCCCGGCCGGCAGCACCATGGCCAACCTCCAGGCCAAGGGCAAGATCACCGTCGGCACCAAGTTCGACCAGCCGGGGCTCGGGCAGAAGAACCCGCTCACCAACAAGGTCGAGGGCTTCGACGTCGAGATCGCCAAGCAGATCGCCGCCGGCATCTTCGGCGGGAGCCCGGCTGACGCCGAGAGCAAGATCGAGTTCAAGGAGTCCATCTCCGCCAACCGCGAAGCGTTCATCGAGAACAACACGGTGGACATCGTGGTGGCCACGTACACGATCAACGACGCCCGTAAGCAGCGCATCGACTTCGCCGGTCCCTACTACGTCGCCGGTCAGGACATCATGGTCAAGACCAACGACTCCAGCATCAAGGGCGTGAGCGACCTCAACGGCAAAAAGACATGCAGCGTGCGCAACTCCACGCCTGCCGCCAACGTCAAGCGCCTGGCGCCCCAGGCCGACCTGACGGAGTTCGACCAGTATTCCGACTGTGTCCAAGCCCTGCGCGACGGCCGGGTGCAGTCCGTCACCACCGACAACTCGATCCTCCTCGGCTTCGTGAACGCCAGCCCCACGGAGTTCAAGATCGTCGGGAACAAGTTCACCGACGAGCCCTACGGCATCGGCCTCAAGCGGGGCGACGACGCGTTCCGGACCTTCGTCAACGACCGCTTGGAGGCCATCTACGCCAACGGGGAATGGGCTTCGCTGTTCGCGGCCACGCTGGGCAAGCTGGGAATCCCGACCCCGACGCCTCCGCCGGTGAACCGCTACGCCTCGGCGGGCGTGGTGGTCACCTCCACTTCCACCTCCACCTCCAGCACCACATCGACCACCGCCAAGCCGTGACCGACGCGGGGGACGGCGCCTTGAGCGAGCACCGAAGCGAAGCGGCGGACCACTGAGCGTCGTTCTCGACAACCTCGACATCTTCCTGGCCGGCATGGGCAGGACGCTCGAACTGAGCGTCGTGTCCTTCGTGCTGGCCTTCATCCTGGGGATCGCCATCGCCGCCCTGCGCGTGAGCCCTGTCCCACCGCTGCGGTGGGCCAGCGCCACCTATGTGGAGCTGGTGCGGAACACACCGCTTCTCGTCCTGATGTTCCTGATGGTCTTCGGACTGCCGAGCATCGGCTTCACCTACTCCTACTTCACCTCGGCGATCGTCGTCCTCTCCGCGTACACGGGAACGTTCGTGGCCGAGACAGTGCGATCGGGCATCAACGCGGTGTCGAAGGGCCAGGCCGAGGCGGCGCGGGCCATCGGGTTGACGTTTCCCCAGATGATCCGCCTCGTCGTCATGCCCCAGGCGCTGCGGACGGTGGTGGGGCCGTTGGGAGGCATCTTCATCGCCCTCCTGAAGAACTCCTCCCTCGCCGTGGTCATCAACGTGCCCGAACTGACCAGCGCGGCGAACACGGTCGGGACGTCGACGGCCCGCTTCATCCCCGCCTTCCTGGGGGCGGCGGCCGCCTACCTCGTCCTGACCGTGCCGAGCGGGTTCGCATCCACTTGGTTGGAGCGACGGGTGGCGATCAGGAGGTGACCCCCTCGTTCCTGGGTGATGCCCTCGGCCCGAGGGGCCGGCGGACCACGCTCATCGTCTCGGTGGCGAGCGCGCTGCTGCTCGTCGGTCTCGTGATCGTGGCCCTCACCCGCCTGAGTGCCAAGGGCCAACTCGATGCGGCCAGGTGGCGACCGTTCACCCAGTGGCCCGTCATCAAGTTCTTCCTGGTCGGCCTGCGGACCACCGTCGAGGTTGCGCTGGTGTCGATGGCCGCCGCCATGGTGATCGGGGGGGCCATGGCCCTGGCCCGCCTCTCGAGGACCGGCCCGGCCCGGTGGCTGGCTGTCGCGTACGTCGAGTTCTTCCGGGGCGTGCCTCTGGTGCTCCTGATCTTCTTCTGTGCGCTGGGCCTGCCCCGCTACGGGGTCAGGATGTCGCTGTTCTGGTACGTGGCCCTCGGCCTGATCGTCTACAACAGCGCCGTCCTGGCCGAGATCTTCCGGGCCGGCATCCTGTCGCTCGAACGGGGCCAGACCGAAGCGGCGTATTCCCTCGGTATGGGCTACTGGCAGGCCATGCTGCTCGTGATCGTCCCCCAGGCGGCGCGGCGCATGGTCCCTGCCATCGTGAGCCAGCTGATCACACTGCTCAAGGACACCTCGCTCGGCGCCGCCATCGCTTTTGAGGAGCTCCTGCGCCGGGCCCAGATCAACGGCGAGTTCTTCCAGAACCGGCTGCAGTCGCTGGTCGTGGTCGCCGCCGTCTACATCGTCGTCAACTTCGGCCTCAGCCGGCTGGCCCGCCGCCTCGAGGTCCGCCAGCGCCGGCGTTACAACGCCGGGGCCATCACCGTGGCCGGCGGCGGCATGGACCTGGCCGTGCTCGGCGCCCAGGTCCAAGGGGCGGCGTCGGCCGCTATCTGAGCCGCAGGCTGGCGGCGATGGCCGTGGACACGTCGGCCGGTGTGGCCGCCACGGTCAGGATGTAGGCCTTCTTCCCGTCGAGCAGGTAGTGCTGGACCTCGTCGGTGGGCACCGTGCCGGTATCGGTCTCGACCGGGAGCCGGAACGTCACCTTGATCGCCGGCTTGCCGGCGAGGGTGGACGGCTCCTGGACCACGTTGGTGGCGCCCAGATCCTTCAGACCGGCGACGGAGTTGTTGACGATCTCCTCGACCTTCTTCTCCTTGGGCTTGTCGGCGGTGAGGTTGGCGTTGCCGGTGCCATCGGGCGTCACGGCCATGAAGATGCCGCCCGACTGACCCAGGACACGGGCCTGGTTCAGGATCGACGCCAGCTTGGGGTTGGCCAGGCGGAGGCGGTTGGCGTCCCTGTCGAAGACGGCGGGGCTGTTGTTGAGCGGGATCGCCGTCCAGTCCGACGGCACGGCCAGGGCGAGGCCGGCCTTGGCATTGCTCATCACCGAGAAGCCTTGGGGCGCGGTGGTGGTCGGCGCCGCCGGGTCGCTGCTGCAGGCGGTGAGCGCGAGGGCGAGGAGGATGGAGACGGCGGACGCTCGGCCGCCGCGAGCAGGGGAGCGGGGCGGGTTCGTCACGGCCGTCAGGATAGGCGAGGCGGCTCAGGTGGGGGACAGGAGACCGATGGCCTCGCGCGCCCGAGACAGCGTGGCCGCCGCCACCTGCTCGGCCTTGCCCGCCCCCTGTCCCAGGGCGCCCCGGACCCCCTCCGGATCGGACGACAGGGCGGCGAAGCGCTCCCTTACCGGGCGCAGCAGCTCGACCACCGCCTCGGCGGTGTCGACTTTGAGCGGGCCGTACTGCGCGTAGCCCCTCGCCACGTCGGCCGGCGCCCTGCCGGTGGCGGCGGCCAGGATCTGGAGGAGGTTGGATACGCCGGGCTGCGCCGCCGGGTCGAAGACCACGTCGGTTCCGGTATCGGTGACCGCCCGCTTGAACTTCTTGGTGATCACGGCCGGGTCGTCGAGCACGAGCACGGTGCCCTGGGCCGACCCGGCCGACTTGGACATCTTGACCGTCGGGTTCTGCAGGTCCATGACTCGGGCGCCAACCGCGGGCAGCGCCGCCTCGGGGACGACGAACGTGTCGCCGTAGCGGTGGTTGAAGCGCATGGCGAGGTCGCGGCACAGCTCCAGGTGCTGGCGCTGATCGTCGCCCACGGGAACCCGTTCGGCGTCGTAGAGCAGGATGTCGGCCGCCATCAGGACGGGGTAGGTGAACAGGGCGACGCGCGCCGACTCCACCCCGTCGCGGGCCTTTTCCTTGAACTGGGTCATGCGGCCCAGTTCGCCCATGCTGGCCACCGCCTCGAGGATCCACGACAGCTCGGGATGCTGGTGCACGTGGCTCTGGACGAACAGCGTGCAGACGTCGGGGTCGAGCCCGGCGGCGACGAGGAGCAGGGTGGTCTGAAGCGTCTTGGCCCGCAGCTCGGCGGGATCCCGGGGCACGGTGAGGGCGTGGAGGTCGACGACGCAGAAGAAGGAGTCCTGCTTTCGTTGGTCCGTGACCCAGTTTCGGATGGCGCCCAGGAAGTTGCCGAGGTGGATCTCGCCGGTGGGTTGGATGCCGGACAGCACGCGGGACATCGGCCGATGGTATGCGGGGGCCACCGAGACCGGGCCGGTATTCTCCTTGGGTGTCCTATGCGGTGCAGACCGGTGACTTCGACGGGCCGTTCGACCTCCTCCTGCACCTGATCCTCCGGGACGAGGTCGACCTCTACGAGATCTCCCTCGCCCACATCGTCGACGGCTTCCTTGCCCACCTCGACGCCCAGGTGGGCGTGGTCGACCTGGAGCTCACGACGGAGTTCCTGGTCATCGCAGCCACGCTGGTCGACCTCAAGGCTCGACGCCTGCTTCCCGGGCCGGTCGACGTGGCCCTCGACGAGGAGCTGGCCCTGTTCGAGCAGCGCGACCTGCTGCTGGCCCGGCTCATCGAGGCCAAGACCTTCCGTGACGCCGGCGACACCATAGAACGCCTGGTCCAAGCTGCGTCACGGTCCCTGCCGAGGACGGCCGGGCTCGAGGACCGGTTCATCGCCCTGGCGCCGGATCTCTTGGCCGGCATCAACGCCGCCGACATCCACGCCGCCTGGCTGCGGGTCTCGGCGCCGACGCCCCCGCCGCCGAGGGTGGCGCTCGATCACGTGGCCCCTATACGGGTCAGCGTGGAGGAGGCGGTCGAGGACCTGGTCGCCCGGCTCCCGGGCGCCGGAGCGCTCACGTTCCGGTCGCTCACCGACGCCTTCGGCGACCGCATCGAGGTGATCGTGCGTTTCCTCGCCATCCTGGAGCTCTACAAGCAGGGTCTGGTCGAGCTCGACCAGACCACCACCTTCGGCGACCTGACGGTGTCGTGGGTCGTGGATCCTGCAATGGCTGCCGGCACAGGCGCCGTCTTTGCCGGAGTCGATGCCTACGATGGCTAGCGAGGCGCTGAGGGCCACCGAGGCGATCCTGATGGTGGCCGACGAGCCCGTCGAGCCCCAGCTCCTGGGCCAGTTGCTGGAGCTCAGCCCCGCCCGGGTCGACGAGCTCTGCGAGGAGCTGGCCGCGTCCTACGTCGCCGTGGACCGTGGGTTCGTGCTCGTCCGCGTGGCCGGTGGGTGGCGGTTCCAGAGCCATCCCGACCTGGCGCCCTACGTCGAGCGGTTCGTCCTCGACGGCCAGCCTACGCGGCTGTCGGCCGCGGCGCTGGAGACGCTGTCCATCGTCGCCTACAAGCAGCCCGTGTCCCGTGCGCAGATGGCGGCCATCCGCGGCGTGAACGTGGACGCGGTGGTTCGCAAACTGTGCCAGCGGGGCTACCTCGAGGAGGTGGGTCGCGATCCCGGGCCCGGTCAGGCCGTGCTCTACGGCACCAGCCGCCTATTCCTGGAGCGCCTCGGGCTCGACTCGCTGGCCGACCTCACGCCGCTGGGCGACTTCGTGCCCGGCCCCGAGGTGGTCGAGGCTCTCGAGCGGGGGCTCGGCGCCGACGGGAGCTCTTGACCGAGGAACGACGCGACGCGGAGGATCACAGGGTGACCGGCGCCAGGGACAGGTCCCACGAGGGCGAACGGCTGCAGAAGGTCTTGGCTGCCGCCGGGCTCGGCAGTCGCAGGACCTGTGAGATCCTCATCGAGGAGGAGCGGGTGACGGTGAACGGCGAGGTCGCCGTGCTCGGTCGTAGGGTCGATGCCGAAACCGATCGGATCGAGGTCGATGGTGGCCGGGTGCCCGTGCGGCCGGGTTTGGTCTCCTATCTGTTGAACAAGCCCAGGGGAGTGGTCAGCACCGCGTCCGACCCCCAGGGTCGCCCGACGGTGGTCGAGTTGGTCCCAGCCGAGCCGCGGATCTTCCCGGTCGGACGGCTCGACACCGACACCGAGGGCCTGCTGATCCTCACCAACGACGGCGACTTGGCCCACCGCCTCACCCATCCTTCCTTCGGCGTCGACAAGGAGTACTTGGCCCAGGTCGACGGGACGCCGACACCGGCGGAGCTGCGCCGGCTGCGCCATGGGATCGAGCTCGACGACGGCATGACGGCACCGGCTCGCGCCTCTGTCGTCGCCGCGGGGGCGGTCAAGCTCATCATCCACGAGGGGCGCAACCGCCAGGTCCGGCGCATGCTCGAATTCATCGGC
>JBBSIS010000131.1:0-8518 GCA_038231955.1 Acidimicrobiales bacterium | reverse complement strand
TCACCCATGGAGTCGTGCTCCATCCTGACCTCGTCGGGGTGGGCATATCGTGCCATCTCACCCCGACCGTACCTCTCCCGCCCTTGCGCCTGCCGGAAGGCGCCGTCTAGAGTTCGGCAAACCGAGAACACCCCCGGCGACAAGTGAGGCGCATGACCCCACGGCACCGGCGGCTCGGCGTACTCGTCGGGATCGCATTGCTAGTACCCATGTTGACGGCGCCGGCCTCATGGGCCGACTCTCTGGGCGACAAGAAAGCCGAGGCGGCGCGCCTGCAGGCCCAGCTCGAGCGCCAGGGCGACCAGGTCAGCATCCTGGCCGAGAAAGCGAACCGAGCCCGGCTCAAGGTCTCCGAGGTCGAGGACAGCATGGCTCGGACCCAGGCCGACGTGGCTCGCTCCGACGAGCGCCTTCAGGTCGTCCGCGGCCGGCTGGCTCAGGCCGCCGTCCTGGCCTACATGCACGGGGGCAGCAACTCCATGCTCGACAAGCTGGCTCGAGGAGGGAAGGACGACATGATCGTCCGTACCCAGTACCTCCGTGTCACCGCCGCCGACCAGCGCCAGGTCATCGGCGAGGTTCGCGCTGCGAGGCAGGACTTCGCATCCCAGCAGGGCCGCCTGGAGACCGAGCGCAAGGCGGCTACGACCGCAGCAGCCGCCGCCGCGTCGGCCAGCGACGCGGCCAGCGGGGCGGAAAACGCTCAGCGGGCCGTCCTGAGCCAGGTCAAGGGCGAGGTGGGCGACCTGATCGCCGTCGAGCAGGCCCGGGCCGAAGCGGAGGCGGCCAGGAGCCGGCCCGCGCCGGTCCAGGTCGCCGAGGCGCCCACCTTGGTCGAGGTCCCTCGGATCCCGCTCCCGACGACCACGACGGCGCCGCCGGCCGGTGCCGCGGCCCAGGTCAAGGCGCCCGCGGCCCCGACGCAGGCCCCGACGCAGGCAGCGACACCGACCCCCGCCCAGACGCAGGTGGCGGCGCCGCCGGCCACCGGCAAGGGTGCAGTGGCGGTGGCCGAGGCCCGCAAGCATCTGGGCAAGCCCTACGTCTACGGCGGCTCGGGCCCGAACAACTTCGACTGCTCCGGGCTTACGTCCTACGCGTGGCGAGCGGCAGGAGTGAGCATGTCGCACTCCGCCTACACCCAGTGGTTCGAGACCACCCGCGTGCCCATCAACGCCATTCAGCCCGGTGATTTGCTGTTCTTCGGCGACGACGGGGTGGAGAGCATCCACCACAACGCCATCTACATCGGTGACGGCAACATGATCGAGGCCTCGCAGACCGGCACCCCGGTCCGCATCCGTGGCTGGCGCAGCGTCGACCTGGTAGGCGCCGGCCGCCCGGGCTAGAGCCCAAGAGCAGAGGCGGAACCGGTAGGGATGCCCTGCTTGCGGACCGAAATCTACCGGTAGACGCCGTTGTGACCGACGTTGTAGCGGCCGGGTTGGGGGAAGAGGCTGACGCCGTGGGCACCGGCGCCGGTGGGCACCGTGGCGCTCACCTTGCCGGTTGCGGTGTCGACCACCGAAATCGAACCCTGGAACCGGTTCGAAACCCACAGCTGGGTGCCGTCGGCCGAGACCTGGATCATGTCCGGGCTGGCCCCGACCTTCCAGGTGTCGCGGACGGTGCGGGTGGCGAAGTCGATCACCGAGATGGTGCCCTCCATACGGTTGCTCACGAACAGCGAGGCTGCGTCCCGGCTGACGTTGAGGCCATGGGCGCCGGTACCCGTGTGCAGGAAGCCGATCTCGGTCATGGCCTCAGGGTCCACCAGGGAGACCCCGTGGCGGCCCTGGTTGGCGACGTACAGCACCTTGCCGTCGGGGCTCAGCTTGACGTCGATGGGCAGCCCTCCGACCTCGGCCTTGCTGAGGTAGGTCATGGACTCGGTGTCGACCTTGACCACCTGGCCGCTGAACTCGGTGCTGGCCAGGAAGTAGCGGCCGTCGGCGCTGAAGTCGGCGTGGTCCACGCCCGACCACGGGATGCTGACACTCTTGATGAACTCCCACGACTTGCTGTCGTAGAAGTCGAGCCGTTGGAACCTTTCGGCCACGACGATGGCTTTGGTCCCGTCGGGGGTGAAGTAGAGGTTGTACGGATCGGTGATGGGGATCGTGGCCGTGACCTTGCTGGTCCGGGGGTCGATCACGGTGAGCGAGTTGCTCTCGGTGTTGTTGACGTAGAGCTTGGTGAGATCCCACGACGGCGTGACGTGATGGGGCCGTACGCCCACGCTGAACCGGTCGAGAACCTTGAGCGTGGCCGGGTCGATCACGCTGACCGTGCCGGCATCACTGTTCGGCACGTAGAGGCGAAGGGGCACGTCGGCGACGACGGGGCTCAGCTGGTTGGCGGTGATGTGGCTGTAGATGTTCACCGGCCCCGCGGCGGCCGGCTCCGGCTGGACATCCGCCGTGCGGCCCGCCGCCTTCGGCGTGGGCGGTCCGAGGCTGGCGGCCAAGGGCCCGTCGGCCGGGTGAGGGATGGCGGCGACCCGGCTGGTCTCCCCGTCCGGCACGGCGACGGGTTCGTTCGGCCGAACCGAGATCGATGACGGCCGCAGTCCCTGGAACGGCCGGGGGGCGAGGGTCAGCTTCAACGCCTCGGACCGGCCGGCATCGATGTCCCCCGACTGCACGGCAACGCCGCCGCCACCGCCGTTGAAGGTGGCGGCCCCACAACCCATGAGACCGAGGCCCATGACCAGGAGTGCAACGAACGCGGCCCGCCTCATCCGAGCGATCGTACTCTGCTGTGTCGTTGCTGGCCGCCGCCAGGGCTACGTCGCCCCCCGCACGACCGACAGGATCGTGACGTAGTGGCAGGCGCAGGCCACGGCCACCATCGCGTGCCACACCTCGTGGTAGCCGAAGTAGGTGGGTGAGGGATCGGGCCACCGGGTGCCGAGGACGACGCCGCCCAGGGTGTAGACGGTCCCCCCGGCGAGCAACAGACCGATCTGGCCGCCGCTGAGGTAGCGGCTCAGCTCGGGCAGCGCCAG
The DNA here is from genome assembly GCA_038231955.1 of Acidimicrobiales bacterium. Classification (GTDB taxonomy): domain Bacteria; phylum Actinomycetota; class Acidimicrobiia; order Acidimicrobiales; family AC-14; genus CADCTB01. Next base: position 5,511 of record JBBSIS010000131.1, on the reverse strand, counting down.
CACCATGGCCCAGCCCAGGGCGATGTAGCACAGGAGGCCGAGCACAGCCTTCTCGGCGATGCCGGTAAGGGCGAAGAGGAAACCTACGCCGGCGCCGAGCCAGACGGCGGTGAGGACGACGGTGCCGGTAGTGCCTCGTAGCGCCAACAGGCACAAGGGCGTGTATGAGCCGGCGATCATCACGAAGATCGTCCCGTGGTCGGTCCGGCGCATGCGCTTGCGACCGGCCGCCGACCACCGCCGCCGGTGGTACGTCGCGCTGACCCCGAACATCGCCGCCATCCCGATGGCGTAAACGACGGCGGCCAGACGGGCCCGACCGGTGTCGGCACCGGCGATCACCACCGCCCCCGCCGGGATGGACAGGACGAAGCACACCAGGTGCAGCCAGCCCCGCAGCACCGGCGGGACCAGTTCGCCCTGGGAATCGGCGGCGGGCGGGTTGGCGCCGGGCGGCGGCGGCGCTCCCTCCAGGATGTCCGTCACCGCGTTACCTCTGTTCGGTTGGCTCCATGCATCACCCGGTCTTGCGCAGGATGACCAGGGACCGGGCGTCGAGGGTCAGCTCCTCGTCGGCCAACAGCGTGACGCCCTCGCTGCTGCCGTTCAGATAGCTGTCGTCCGGGCGGGCGTAGCCGATGGAGGTGTCGAGCACGAGCTCGAAGGTGTTCGCCCACTTGCCGCCCGGCAGGCAGAAATGGACGGGGTTGGGCCCGTTGAACAGGAGCAGGAAGCTGTCGTCGACGATCTGCTCCCCTCGGGGGCCGGGCTCGGAGATCTCGTCGCCGTTGAGGAATACGCCGATGGCGACCAGCTTGGCCGAATGCCACTGTTCCTGGTCCATCTCCTGGCCATCGGGGCCGAACCACCCGATGTCGGCCAGGTCCGAGCCGTGGATGGGCCGGCCCTGGAAGAACTTCCGGCGCCGGAAGACAGGATGGTCCCGCCGCAGGGTGACCAGCCGGCGGGTCACCTCGAGAACCTCCAGAGCCTCTTCGTCGAGATCCCAGTCGATCCAGTTGAGCTCGTTGTCCTGGCAGTAGGCGTTGTTGTTGCCCTGCTGGGTACGGTGGAGCTCGTCGCCGGCGACGAGCATGGGCACACCCTGCGAGAGGAGCAGGGTGGCCAAAAGGTTACGCTGCTGGCGACGGCGCAGGGCCAGCACCTCTGGGTCGTCGGTTTCGCCCTCCGCCCCGCAGTTCCATGACCGGTTGTCGTCGGTGCCGTCGCGGTTGTCCTCGCCGTTGGCGTCGTTGTGCTTGCCGTTGTACGACACCAGGTCGCGCAAGGTGAACCCGTCGTGGGCGGTGATGAAGTTGATCGACGCCGACGGCCCGCGTCCGTCGCCCTGGTAGAGATCGCTCGATCCAGTGAGCCGGAAGCCCATCTCGGCCAGCGAGGCGACGTGGCCCCGCCAGAAGTCCCGCACCGCGTCGCGGTATTTCCCGTTCCATTCCGTCCACAGGACGGGGAAGTTGCCGACCTGGTAGCCGCCCTCCCCGACGTCCCATGGCTCGGCGATGAGCTTGACCGAGGAGATCACCGGATCCTGGTGGATGAGGTCGAAGAAGGCCGATAGGCGGTCGACCTCGTGGAACCCGCGGGCCAGCGCCGAGGCCAGGTCGAACCGGAAGCCGTCGACGTGCATCTCAGTGACCCAGTACCGCAGGCTGTCCATGATGAGGTGCAGCACCTCGGGGTGCCGGGCGTTCAGGGTGTTGCCGGTGCCGGTGTAGTCCATGTACATCCGGGGGTCGTCCTCGACCAGCCGGTAGTAGGCCACGTTGTCGATGCCCCGGAGCGACAGCGTCGGGCCCAGGTGGTTCCCCTCGGCGGTGTGGTTGTAGACGACGTCGAGGATCACCTCGATGCCGGCGGCGTGGAGGGTGCGGACCATGGCCTTGAACTCACGGACCTGCTCGCCCTGGGTGCCTGACGACGAGTAGGCGGCGTGGGGGGCGAAGTAGCCCACCGAGTTGTACCCCCAGTAGTTCGACAGGCCCTTCTTGAGCAGGTCGTGCTCGGAGACGAAATGGTGGATGGGCAGGAGCTCGACGGCCGTGATCCCGAGGTTGGTGAGGTGGTCGATGGCGGCGGGGCTGGCCAGGCCGGCGTAGGTGCCTCGCTGGTGCTCGGGCACGTCGGGATGGCGGGCGGTGAAGCCCTTGACATGGACTTCGTAGATGACCATTTCGTGCCACGGCCGGCGGGGGAGCTGGTCTTCGCCCCAGGGGAAGAGGGTGTCGGCGACCACGCTGGTGGGCACGTGACCCGCTGAATCGCGGGTGTCGCGGTCCTCGTCGGTGCCGCCGACGATGTAGCCGAAGACGGAGTCGTCCCAGTCGAGATCGCCGTCGATGGCCTTGGCGTAGGGGTCGATCAGCAGCTTGTCGGCGTTGTAGCGCTGGCCCCACTCCGGCTCATAGGAACCATGGACGCGAAAGCCGTAGTGCTGGCCAGGGAAGACGCCTGGCACGTAGCCGTGCCAGACGTGAGCGGTGACCTCGGGGAGACGAAGCCGCGTCTCTTTCCCCTTCGCGTCGAACAGGCAGAGGTCGACGGACTCGGCGCCCTCCGAGAAGATGGCGAAGTTGGTCCCCTCGCCGTCCCAGCACGCGCCGGGGGGGTAAGGTCGGCCGGGCCAGAGTTCCATGGGAGTGATCTTCGCCCAAAGGGACGCTGACCAAAAATCAGAGAGTCCCGGAGGTTCTCCCTCGTGCAACGCCTGGCAGGCTGGTGGTCACGGCTGCCCCGGCCCTATCGGCTCAACGTGGGCCTGTACGCCTTGGCCTCGCTCGCCATGCTCGGCCTCCTCCTCGAGGTGGCCACCGGCGACAGCGCGCCGAAGCAAGTGGCCGCCCAGTCGTCGACCACGGTGGCGACGACGGCCCCGGCCCGGCTCACGACGACCACCCCGACCGTGCCGTCCTCGACCACCAGCAGCGAGGTTCCACCGAGCACCACCACCGTGGAGGCCCTCCCCGTCGACACACTCCCGACCACGGTGACCACCAGCCGCCCGGTCGTCACGACGACGCCTCGGTCCACCGACATGACGTCGGCCCCTTCGCCTCCGCCGTCACCGACGCCCCCGCCGCCCGCCACGACCACGACGGCCGCTCCGGTGACGACCACCACCGCGGCGCCGGCGTCCACCACGACGGTCGCCCCCACGACGACTATCCCTATTCTGGGCTCGACCACGACGACGACGGCGAAGCCCTGATCACCTTCATGCTGCTCGGAGATAGGTGAAACCGGCCGGTGCCCGGGGTGGGATTCGAACCCACATGGTCCGTCCTGCTGGGTGTCGGTCAGTCCTCCCCATCGGCTGAACCTGCGGTTTCGCGGCCGACGCTCGATAGATGGGGCCCGCCGGTGATGGCCGATTCTCATGCGTCTGTGACCAAGTTGTGACCACGAACCGTCGCTGGATCGGCGGTAACGGGCACCGCGAGACCCGGCCTGCCTACGGACGTGCCGGCGCCGTTCCTCGACGGGGTGACAGGGACGTGTCCGGGGGTACGCCCGCAGGAAGGAGAAGCGCCGCCTTTGACTGCCTGACGCGATAGAAGAGGGCCACGAGTGCCAGGACGATCTGGTCCGCCTGTTTCGCCATGACCCGCTACCCCGACATCGACGCCGACGGCTGGGAGATTCTCGGTTCGGAGCAGATGGGTAGCAAGCCGGACAAGGTCTGGCTTCGTCCCCCTCGGGGTGGCCCAATGCCCCACGACCGGAGCTGGCTGTTCAAGCCGACCACACGGCAGCGGGAGCGGGACCGCGAGTATCTCAAGGGCGACGACTGGGCTGAGAAGATCTCAGCCGAGATAGCCGTGGCTCTCGGGCTGCCGGCCGCGCCGGTCGAGCTGGCGACCCATGGAGGTATCCAAGGAATCCTTTCGGGTGACATCTCCCGCGGCCTGTACCTCGTACTGGGGAACGAGATCCTGTATGGCCATGATGCCGACTACGACCGCCACCGTCGCCGGGGAGTGCCCGGGTACGGAGTGGAGGCGATCTTCGGAGCGCTCCGGGCACTCCAGGTCGTCGCGCCGGCCGGGGCCACCCTTGGTGACGCATGTCGTGTGTTCGGCGGCTACCTGCTCCTGGACGCGCTTGTCGCCAACACGGACCGGCATCACGAGAACTGGGGGATACTCGTCGATCCTTCCGGGGATGCCGCCCCTCAGCTCGCCCCGACCTTCGACCACGCCTCGTGCCTCGGGTTCCAGCTCTCAGACGACGAGCGCGAAGAGCGGATCGGGACGAGGGACGCCGGACGCTCCGTTACCGCATTCGCGAATCGCGGCCGAAGCCGACACTTCGCGGGCTCGCCGGGTCTCGTCGAGCTGGCGCTGTCGGCCGTCTCACGATCGAGTGACGATGCCGCCCGTGTTCTCGGAGCGGCTGTCGAGGGCATCGACGAGGCCCGGCTCGAACAATTGGTCGCAGGGGTTCCCGGAGACCGAATGTCTCTCCCAGCGCGTATCTTTTCCTTGAGACTGATGACCGAAAACAGGAGGAGGTTGCTCGATGGGCTCTACAGCGCTAGCTGACCACGGCGGCCCCTCGGCGCGTTCCGACCCGAGCACCAGTCGTCTCCTCATCGCGTGGCAGGATCCCGCGAGCCGACGAATCACGCCCGTCGCTCGGCTGGAGCGCCGCAGCGACGGTGAGGACACCTATGAGTTCCGTTACTTGCGCAGCGCCGTACACCTCGAGCGGTTCCGACCGTTCGTCGGCTTTCCCGACGTCGAGCGTATCTACCGGTCCTCGGATCTCTTTCCATTCTTCGAGAATCGCCTCATGCCACGGACACGCGCGGACTATTCGGAATTCGTGTCAGCACTAGGACTTGAGCCAAATGCAGATCCATTCGAAGTATTAGCCCTGAGCGAGGGCCGTCGTCAGACTGACACGATCGAGGTCTTCCCCGAGCCCGTGTTGGCCAACGGTGTTGCTCAGTGTCGATTTCTCGTACGTGGCGTTCGCCACGTTCCGAGGGCACAGGAGGCCATCGACTCCCTGGCGGCTGGTGACCACCTTTCCGTTGTCCCTGATCCACAGAATCCAGAGGATCGGCTCGCAGTCCTTCTCCGGGACGGCGACTTCCACCTGCTGGGTTGGGTCCCTGCGTACCTGACAAGCCTGGTCAGTGTCCCGCTCGAAGTCTTGGGTCCAGACGCCGTCGAAGTCACGGTCGAGCACATCGGTGATCGGAAGGGCCCGTCACATCTCCGGCTGCTGTGCCGCCTAGCCGTGCGGTGGCCTTCGGGACACATGTGGCCATTTGACGGCGGAGACTTCGGATAGCTTCCCGTCGCGATCAGCCCCGACCGCTACAGGCCAATGCCCAGTTCGAGGCTAGTCTAGTGCTCCCGCGCGTTAGTTCCGCGCGTGTTCACGCCGCCGCCACCTTCAAGGGCTGACCGGAATAAGTCCAAGCGAAGGGCTTGGCCGTCTCGTTGTAGGAGGCGATGTAACGCATGAGCTTCGATACCAGATCGG
>JBBSIS010000130.1:0-8519 GCA_038231955.1 Acidimicrobiales bacterium | reverse complement strand
CTCCGTCGTCCACCGGGGCAAGGCCGAGGCCGACGTGGCCTGGACCTACCTCAACCCGCTCCCCGGCTTCGAAGCCCTGGCCGGCCACATCGCCTTCTACCCGGCGGCCATGGAAGCGTGCCTGGTCGACACCGAACTCGTGCTGCCCCAGCCCGGCGGGTTTTACGGCGGCTGGATCACGTCCAAGGTGACCGGCCCGTTCAAGGGCGAACCCGACAGCATGGGCTGGTAGGCGACTCTCACCGCACCTCTCCGAACCTGTCCAACGGCGCGCGACCGTCGGGCCTCATCGTCGAGGAGGCCGAAGGCGACGGGCAGAACCGGTCGGAACGGGGCCGATACCGACCGGTGGCGATGGTCGCCGTCGGCGCAGTGAGCGCCGAACTGACCGATCCAGGATCCGGAATTATGCAGGGGACCATGTCACCGCCGGCCATCAGTTCGCTAGGAAGCCGGAGGCAGGACGCTGGCCCGTCGTTCGACGGCCCTTTCGGGCCGTATCCCCCATACTGGCCGTGTGACAGATCAGCTCAGGCATATGGCCCCGGCTTTGTCTATTGCAAAGCGTTCCTACTCAGCTGGGCTATGACCGCTGTAGTGGGCGCAGCAATCGTCTGGCTGCGGGGATACGGCCTGGCTGCAGGATTGCTAGCCGTTCCAATCACCAGCGCACTGTTCTCTGCCGTAGTCAGCGTCCTGCTGGTGCGGCGACTCAGTGCAATCCAAGGCGCTGCAGCCATATGACCGTCTCCTACCCGGGTAAGTATCGCCGAGTCGCCGGAGCGGGCGTTCCGTCTCTGCGCTGACGCGGTGGCCTCACTCCGGGGGCGACCATCCACCGACGCAACCCAGCAACAGGTGAGATCCGGGGGAGGCGCGGCGGCCTCGTAACCGGCCAGACAATCGAAAACCGACTCATTCAGAAAGCCACGTCCTTGGTGGTCATCAGCAGCAAGCCTAGGAGCCCTTCCTGTTGTTCGATTACGGTGAGAACGACCGAAACGTGAAGTTCATCGCCGATGCCTTGAGCCGAGGTCGAGGTCGAGGTAGCTGACCGATACGTGCCGTGTGTCGTCGGTGGCGGTCGCCTGGCGCCGCCGATAAACGCCGTCGAGTAGTGATGCCGCCCACGGTCAAGTAGTCGCAGTGCCGCCCACGGTCAAGTAGTCACAGTGCCCGACAAGGCGACGCATCTCCGGCATGATGTGATGGTGCGGTTGAGTGCTGCCCTCAGGATGGCGAGTACCGTCAGCAATAAGCGCGGTGTTGCGTTTCCTGCCGCCGAGCTCCCGTAGTGCTGATGGCGTGGGTTATCGCATCAGCAGTTGCCCGATCGAGGAGCAACTTGCGAGGCGGCGGGCTCATCGGGATGGGTGTCCTGTTCGTCATTCTCGGTTCTATTGCTTTCGGGGCGTTGGGGCAGATGTCGCCCGGCGACTTCGGCATTCCCGGCCCACGTACTTACCGAATGAAACGCGTCCTCAGCATGCTCTTCGTCATTGCCGGGGTGGGATGATCATCGTCGGGATCGGTACTGCTTAGAGCTTAGAGCGGAGCCCCGTGAGCGGAATGTGCCGAACTCGCTCGGGATGGCCATCGGGGACGGTGGCAGGATCTGCGCCTGAAGAGTGATCCTGGCCTTCTGCAGGCAACATCCTCGGTCTACCGTTCGGAAATGCTAAGCAAGATCGGCGTCGTCGCAGTGGTCGCCGGCGTGATCCTCGCCACGTGGACGATCATCGATCTCCGCGACTGCGTGGACGAATGCCACAGCTATGCCATCCCGGTCGTCATCGCGGCGATGCTCACCGTCGGTGGGAGCACAGCCCTTTTGGTCGCTACGGTCAGATGGAACCTTCGCCGCCAGCTGACGATCCGTGGGCGATAGCAAGTACCGATCTCGCCTTAGGTGTCCGAGCCCTAATCGAGGCAGCCGTCGCCCTCGTAGTGCACGTGCCGGAGGTTCCGAGCCAATTCGTTGATCGCGCGCTGAAGCGGCGTATGTTCATAGTCCTCCGGCAGGTAGGTCAGCCAGCCCTCCTCCAAAGCCTCATCGCACACGGCCTTCGCCAGGTTCCACACTACGCACCGGGCGTACCGACAGCGGTCGAGGCTGCATCGAACACCTGGGCGGCGTACGCTCGAAGCGTGTCCGTCGCCGAGAACCCGCAAGAACCCAGCCACCTGACGGTGGTCACTCCGAAGGAGGCGCTGCAACGCGCGCGGCCTCTTCCGAGCGATGACGACATGGCGGTCGAGGGCCTCACGGACGAGGAGTGGGACGCCTTCGAGCAGGCGCTCGCTGATCGGTGACGCCTTCCACGTCCGTGGTGGTCGACACCATGGTCGTGTCAGCGCTCCTCCACGTTGGTCGTGATCTTGGCACGGCGGCCCGATATCGGTCCGTCATCGACGGTCGGACGGTCGTCGTGTCCTTTGTGACCGTCACGGAGATGCGCTTTGGCGCCATCAAGGCGGGCTGGGGCGAAATCCGGCGTCGAAGTCTGGAGCGGATCCTTGGCCGACTTGTAGTCGTTCAGCCCGACGACGACCTAATGCGCACATGCGCCCAACTCCGGGCCAGCTGTTTAGCGGCTGGGCATGCCCTGGGCCAGAAAGTCCATGAGGCCGACCGCTGGATCGCGGCGACGGCCATAGCACTCGACGTGGGTCTGATCTCCGGTGACGCGGTGTTCCACAATGTCCCCGGTCTGGTGGTGCACCGTCCGCGAAGGTGATGATCGAGCCCTGCAGGACGTGCCGGTATTTGTCGGGTCTGCAGTTGGGAGTCCGCGCTGGCGAGCGCCGCTCGACCCGATCGGGTAGTGGGCGATACTCCCCGGCCGGGTCGGCCGCATGGGCGGAGCCGGGCGAGCGCCCGGGTACGGCACGAGCAGGTGCGCCCGATAACGATCACGTAGGTGATGTCCTCGAGTTTCGGCCATCTCCCGGCCGCCGAACCGAGGGAGGGAACATGTCCACCACCTGTGTCGCTGTCGTACGCGTTGAGGACCATGACGGACGAGCCGAGGAGCTCGCCGTGGCCGGCTTCCTCGCCGGTTACTGCGGAACTACACGTAGGAGCTACGCCACCGACCTCCGGCTGTTCGCGTCCTGGTGCCACGAGGCGAATCTGACCCTGTTCAACGTTCGGAGGGCGCATCTCGAGCTGTTCGGGCGGTGGATGAGGAGACGGGACGGATACGCTCCACGGTGGCCCGGCGGCTCTCCACGCTGGCGAGCGCTTCTACAAGGACTGTGAGCAGGAGCAGCTCGTCGACCGAAATCCGACCCTCAACGTGCGCCGCCCCAGGGCCGACTACGAGTCCCGAACCCCGGGGTTGGACCGCAACGAGCTCGGCGCCTTCCTTTTCCAGGGCGGCCTGGACTCGCCCCGGGACCACGCCTTGGCATCGCTGCTCGCCCTCAACGGCCTGCGCATCTCCGAAGCCTTGGGCGCAGACATCGAAGGCCTCGACTTCGAGCGAGGGCACCGGACGCTCAAGATCCTGCGCAAGGGCGGCAAGCACGCCACCATCCCCTGGCGCCGCGCACCTCCCGGGCATTGGACCTCTATATCGGTGAGCGGACGACCGAACCGATCTTCCTCGGCGCCAAGGGCGGACGCATGGAGCATGGTGGAGTCGGCGGACCAATCCCGCCAACTTGGCCTGAGACCGCTGATCGTCGCCATCTCCACCCATCGGGGTGGCTCAGTCGACCGCCCTCTACAGCTTGACGTCGTCGAGGGTGCGCCCCAGCAGCTCAGCTGGCAGCGTGTCGACCTCGCAGCTGAGGCGCACCAGCCCGGGCAGCACTGCGGCATCGGCCACACAGGGCAGCAAGCTGGTCTTCGGGATGCGCAGCGCGGGCAAGGACAGCCCGGCGACGGTGACGCGCAGGGTGTTGTCGGTCACCGAGGCGGCGGCGGTGACCAGTTGGCCGGCGACCCGCACGCGCACCCGGCCCGGCTCCAGCATCACCGGCACGCCGAGGAGGGCTGAGAGCCGGTCCTGGGTGACGTCGGCGACCGCGGTGCCCCGCCGGAGGGACTTGAGCACCACCTGGCGCTGGGACAGCAGGCTGCTCCGGTCGAAGGTGACGTCCTGCAGGTCGAGCGACACCCGGGCGAAGGTCAGGCGGTCGGCGGTGACGTCGGCGGCGGCGATCCTGATGTGTGACACCGCCCCCGACGTCAGCAGGCGTCCGAGGAAGGGGAACGACTCGATGCGCGCCGTCGTCGGCCCCCCAGGGCGGACCGACGCCGCCACCCGGTCCCGGAGCTGCGACTCCGCCACGCTGCGGACACCGAGGTCGGCGGCGACCAGCAGCCCCACCACGACGGCGACCAGCAGCAGCTTGCGCATTGCCGCCGGAGCTCAGCTCTCGACGACGTCGCCCAGGCGGTCGACCTGGACGCCCGCCTGACCCAGCCAGGCCAGGGCCGCCTCCACCGCGGCCGGCTCGCCGGCGAGCTCGCAGACGATCCAGCCCACCGTGTCCTCGACGTTGGCCCGGCGGATGTTGGGCAGGACGTCGAACTCCCGGACCAGCCGGCCCATGAGGGGCTGTCTGACCAGATCCTCGGGGAACGTGAGCTTGACGCGAAGGTTCGTCACCGCCGAAGCATGCGATGTTTCCGGGCTGCCGTCCAGCGCCGGCCGTGGATCCGGGCCGCAGCCGCCAACCGGCCCGCCATGCTGCGCCGTAGAAGGGAATATCCTGTCCCTCAGGTGACTTGATGTACACAGACTCAAGTTTGCTACTGTCCAGTTGTTCCAGAACACTTTTCGGAGGAAGCGCATGCCCAAGGCCGTCGGTATCGACCTCGGTACCACCAACTCGGTCGTCTCCGTGCTGGAGGCGGGTGAGCCCACCGTCATTCCCAACGCCGAAGGGGGCCGCACCACTCCCTCGGTGGTCGGCTTCTCGAAGACCGGCGAGGTGCTCGTCGGTGAGGTGGCCAAGCGTCAGGCCATCACCAACCCCGACCGCACCATCCGCTCGGTCAAGCGCCACATGGGGACGAACTGGACCGTCACCATCGACAAGAAGAAGTACAAGAGCCAGGAGATCTCCGCCCGCATCCTGCAGAAGCTGAAGCGAGACGCCGAGGCCTACCTGGGCGATACCGTCACCGAGGCCGTGATCACCGTGCCGGCCTACTTCGACGACGCCCAGCGCCAAGCCACCAAGGAGGCGGGCGCCATCGCCGGTCTCGACGTGATGCGCATCATCAACGAGCCCACTGCGGCGGCCCTTGCCTACGGGCTCGACAAGGAGGGCGCCGAGCAGACCATCGTCGTGTTCGACCTCGGTGGCGGCACGTTCGACGTGTCCATCCTTGAGATCGGCGAGGGCGTCTTCGAGGTCAAGGCCACCAGCGGCAACACCCAGCTCGGCGGCGACGACTGGGACCAGAAGGTCATCGACTGGCTGGTCGCCGAGTTCAAGGGCGACCACGGCGTCGACCTGGCCAAGGACAAGATGGCCCTCCAGCGCCTGAAGGAAGCGGCTGAGAAGGCCAAGATCGAGCTGTCGGCCGTGCAGGAGACGCAGATCAACCTTCCCTTCATCACCGCCAGCGACGCCGGGCCCCTGCACCTGGACTACAAGCTCACCCGGGCCACCTTCCAGGAGCTCACCGCAGATCTGGTCGAGGATTGCCGGGGCCCGTTCGAGCAGGCCATGAAGGACGCCGGCTTCACCGGCGCCGACCTGCAGCACGTCATCCTGGTCGGCGGCTCCAGCCGGATGCCCGCCATCCAGGACCTGGTCAAGAAGATGACCGGCAAGGATCCTCACAAGGGTGTCAACCCCGACGAGGTGGTGGCCGTCGGCGCCGGCATCCAGGCCGGCGTGTTGAAGGGCGACGTCAAAGACGTTCTGCTCCTCGACGTCACCCCCCTGTCGCTGGGCATCGAGACCCGCGGCGGCATCATGACCAAGCTCATCGAGCGCAACACCACCATCCCCACCCGTCGCACCGAAGTCTTCACCACTGCCGAGGACATGCAGCCGTCGGTGGAAATCCACGTGCTGCAGGGCGAACGCGAGATGGCCTCGTTCAACAAGACGCTGGGCAAGTTCCAGCTCGTGGGCCTGCCCCCGGCCCCCCGTGGCATCCCCCAGATCGAGGTCACCTTCGACATCGACGCCAACGGGATCGTCCACGTGTCGGCCAAGGACCGGGCCACCAACAAGGAGCAGTCGATGACCATCACCGGTCAGTCGGCCCTCAACAAGGACGAGATCGGCCGCATGGTCCGCGACGCCGAGGCCCACGCCGAGGAGGACCGCGAGCGCAAGGAGGAGGCCGAGACCCGCAACCAGGGCGACACCCTCGTCTACCAGACGGAGCGGATGATCCGTGAGCACGGCGAGCGCATGGCCGTGCCCGAGAAGGAGAAGCTCCAGAACGCGGTCAAGAACCTCAAGACCTCGCTCAAGGGCAACGACCTGGGCGCCATCCGCGAGGACACCGAGGCCTTGATGACGGTCAACCAGGGCATCACCACCCGCCTGTACTCCGAGGCGGCGGCCGAGAACGCCGACGGTGGGGGCAGCGCCGACGACGGCGACGACGAGGTCGTCGACGCCGAGATCGTCGACGAGGGGGCGTAGGCCCGATGTCCGACACCCCTGACGTCGCCGCCGGCGCCGCCGCCGAGGTGCAGGAGCCCGGTGCGCCTGAACCGCCCGAGACCGTAGAGGAGCCAGGGGGCGTCGAACACCCGGACGCCGGGCCGGCGAACGAGTCGGACATGGACGAGACCGAGCTGGAGCTCTCCGAAATGGAGGCCCGCCTCCTCGACGACATGGACCGGCTCCAGGCCGAGCGCAACGACTACCTCGACCAGCTCCTGCGCACCCGCGCCGATTTCGACAACTACCGCAAGCGCATCCTCAAGCAGCAGTCCGAGCTCGAGGAGCGGGCCGCGGAGTCGCTGGTCACCAAGTTGCTCGACGTCCTCGATACCTTCGACATGGCCGTCACCCACGACCAGGGCTACGAGCAGGTCCGCGACCGGCTTGTGGTGGTCTTGGGCAAGGAAGGGCTCGAGCGCATCGACCCCGCGGACCAGCCGTTCGACCCCAACGAGGCCGACGCCGTGGCCCACGAGGCCGGCGACGAAGGCCCGGTCGTGGCCGAGGTCCTGCGGGCCGGCTACCGCTGGAAGGGGCGCGTGCTCCGGCCCGCCATGGTGAAGGTCAAGGGATAGCGACAATGGCCCCGCAGCGGGAGTGGTTCGAGAAGGACTACTACAAGGTGCTCGGGGTGCCCCAGTCGGCTACCGACACCGAAATCCGTCGCGCCTACCGGAAGCTGGCCAAGCAGAACCACCCTGACGCCAACCCCGGCAAGGAGGAGCGCTTCAAGGAGATCTCCGCCGCCTACGACGTGCTCTCCGACGAGACCAAGCGCAAGGAGTACGACGAGGTCCGCCGGCTCGGGCCCATGGCCGCCGGCGGCGGCGGCTTCCCCGGCGCCGCCGGGGCCGGCCAGCCCGGCGGCAACCCCTTCAACGTCCGCACCGAGAACCTGGGCGACCTGTTCGGCGACCTGTTCGGGCGCGTCACCGGCAATGCCAGCGGCCGGACGGCGGCGCCGACCGGTCGGCGCGGTGGCGATATCGAGTCCGAGCTGCACCTCCCGTTCCTCGACGCCCTCAACGGCGTGACCACCGTCGTCAACGTCACCAGCGAGGCGGCCTGCAGCACCTGTCACGGCAGCGGGGCGGCCCCGGGCACCTCGCCGGTGGTCTGCTCCCGCTGCGGCGGTCGGGGCGTCACGGCCGAGAACCAGGGCCTGTTCTCCTTCAGCCGGGCCTGCCCCCAGTGCGGCGGGCGAGGGATGACGGTGGAGTCGCCGTGCCCGACCTGTGGCGGCGGCGGCGTGGAGGTCCGGCCCCGGCAGGTCAAGGTCCGCATCCCGGCCGGGGTCGACGACGGCCAGCGGATCCGGGTCAAAGGCCGTGGCGCCCCGGGCGGCACCGGCGCTCCGGCCGGGGATCTGTGGGTCTCGGTCCGGGTCGCCCCTCACGCGCTGTTCGGGCGGAAGGGCCGCAACCTGACCCTCACCGTCCCCATCACCTTCGCCGAAGCCGCCCTCGGGTCGCCTGTCACCGTCCCCACCCTCGACGGCACCGTGGTCCTGCGTGTCCCGCCGGGCACCAGGTCGGGCCGCACGTTCCGGGTCAAGGGCCGGGGCGTCGTCGGCGACGGCGCCAAGGGCGCCGGCGATCTGCTCGTCACCGTCGAGGTGGCGGTGCCCACCAGCCTCTCCTCGGCCGAGCGGGAGGCAATCGAGGCGCTGGCGTCGGCGTCGACCGAATCGCCTCGGGCTCACTTCGACACCAGAGGCGGGGCCGGGTGACGGCCAGGAGCATGGGACCCCTCAGCGGCGCCGAGCGGGGCGTCTACGTGATTTCCGTCGCCGCCGAGCTGGCCGGCGTCCACCCCCAGACGCTGCGCATCTACGAGCGCCGGGGGCTGCTCGATCCGGCCCGGACCGGAGG
>JBBSIS010000129.1:0-8734 GCA_038231955.1 Acidimicrobiales bacterium | reverse complement strand
GCCACCGCCGAGGACAGGGCGATCATGGCCACGATGAAGATGCCCGCCAGATCCTCGGCGCGGCCGTAGCCGTAGGTGTAGCGCCGGGTGGGAGGGCGGCGGCCCAGCCAGAAGGCGACCCCGAGGGGCAGGGCGGTCAGGGCGTCGGCGAAGTTGTGAATGGTGTCGCCCAGTAGCGCCACCGACCCGCTGATGAGCACGACGATCACCTGCAGCGCGGCGGTGGCGAGCAACGCAGCCAGGGAGAGCTTGAGGGCCCGGATACCCTCGGCGCTGGCGGTGAGGGCCTGGTCGACCGAGTCGGCGGCATCGTGGCTGTGGGGGGCCAGGAACGAGCGCAGCAGGCCGCGTAGACCGCCCGGGTGATCGTGGCTGTGCGGGTGGTCATCACCACCGGCGCCGGGTCCATGGGCGTGGCCGCGCTCGTGAGGGTCGACCTTGCCGTCGCCGGGCAACTGGGGATCCTCGGCGGGCACGTGGTCGTGGGGCTCGTCGTGGTGATCGGTCACGACGCCACCGCCTCCGCCGCATCCTGGCATGGGTCCTTCGTGACCGGGCGGGCGATGAAGCGGACCTGGCGAACCTCCGCCACCGCGGCCCGGACCGCCTCCTCGACTGCCCCTCCCGTCTCCGCCGCGTGGGCCACGCTCATCGCCGGGTCGAGCCCGCCCTCGATCTCGACCACCAGAGTGCGCCCGCTCCAGCGGCCCCGGGCCGCTGCGTCCCGCACCCCGTCCACCGCCAGCGCGGCGCGCTCCGCCTCGTCGAGCACCTCGGGATCGAGACCGTCCATGAGGTGGTGGACCAGCTCGGTGGTGACCTCGTAGCCAACGTGGAGGATGAAGAGCATCACGGCAAAGCCGGCCACCGGGTCGCCCCAGCGGTAGCCGAGGGCGACGGCGATCAGGCCCACGAGCGCCCCGGCCGAGGACAGGGCGTCGAGCCAGGAGTGATGGGCGTCGGCTACCAGCGTCGCCGACTGGATGCGCTTGCCGACCACCGCCTTGTAGCGGGCCACGGCCTGGTTGCCGACGATGCCAAGCACGGCCCCGACCATGCCGATGGCCAGGTGCGTGGTGGCGGTGTGGTTGACGAGCTTGCGGTAGCTCTCGACGCCGGCGAACACCGCGCTGGCCCAGATGACCAGGGCCACCCCGAGCCCGGACAGGTCCTCGGCTCGCTCGTAGCCGTAGGGATAGCGCCGGCTCGGCGGCTTCTTGGACACCGCGAAGCCGATGAACACCACCACGCTGGTCGAGACGTCGGAGAGGTTGTGCAGGCGTCGCCCAGCAGCCCTACCGATCCGGTGACCAGGGCCAGCACCAGCTCGACGGCCCCGGTGACGCCCAGGCCGACAGCGGAGACCCCGATGGCCCGGTTGGCGGCCCGGCGGTGGCCGGCCTCGTCGTGGCGGGCGAGCCTGGAGGTAAGGGGCTGATCCATGGGTGGCCAGTAGACTACCGCTATGTGCACTGATGCGCAGACAGCCGAACAGCCCCGGGAAATGCCCACGCCCGAGCAGGTGGAGGTGGCCGTGGGCACGCTGCGGATGCTGGCCGAGCCGACCCGGCTGCGCATCCTGTGGCTGCTCGTCGATGGCGAGCAGGCGGTCGGCCGCCTGGCCGAGCTGGCCGGCGTGGCGCCGTCGGTGGTATCCCAGCACCTGGGCAAGCTGCGCCTGGCCCGTTTGGTGACGACCCGCCGAGACGGGAACCGCATCTTCTACGCCGCCGCTGACGTCCACGTCCGCCAGCTGCTGGAGGAGGCGCTGTTCCATGCCGACCACCTCGTCGGGGGTTTCGCCGACCACGGGCCGACCCGCCCAGCAGGCGCCGTCGCCTCACCGTCCCGCCCTGCCGAGTCCTCTGCCCCCCAGCGCGGCAAGCCGCCCCGCCGACCTCCGACGGGAGCGTTTCACCGGGGGTCGCCTGGGTAGGGTCCGTCCGGTTGAGCACCAGCCGATTGCCGGGTGACCATCTCGACGGCCGAGGAGACGGATGACCGACGTACGACCACTGGACCCGACGCCTGGCGGCGGGACCAATTCGGGAGCGAAGCAGACCGAGGCGCCTACCGGCGCGGCCCACGCGGCCAAGGAAGAATCGACGCAGGTGGCTGCGACCGCGGCCGAGCAGGGCAAGCAGACGGTGTCAGCGGCGGCACAGGCGGCGGGCGACACCGCCGGTACGGCCGTGGAGGGCGCCAAGCAGGTGGCCTCAGAGGCGGCCCAGCAGGTGACAGAGGTCACGCGGCAGGCCACCGAGCAGGCGCGTGAACTGATGGACCAGGCTCAGACGCAGCTTCGGGAGCAGGCCGCCACCCAGACGCAGCGGGCGGCCAGCGGCCTGTCCGACGTCAGTCGTCAGTTCCGGGCCCTCGGCGACGGAGAGACCGAGAAGGCCGGCTTCGCCGCCGACGGGGCCAAGCAGATCGCCGACAAGATCGAGGAGCTGGCCAACCGGCTCGAGCGGCGGGGCTTCGACGGCGCCCTGGAAGACGTCACCAGTTTCGCCCGCCGTCGTCCTGGGGCATTCCTACTCAGTTCGGCCGCCGCCGGCTTCGTGGTGACCCGGCTGGGACGGGGCATGCAGGCTGTGAAGGAACCGTCGGACAGCGGTTCGGTCGCCACCGGCGCAGGCCCGGGCGCACCGTCACTGCCGCCCGTCATCGCGCAGGTTCCACCGCCCGTCGCCTTCGGCGTCCCTGCCCCGTACCTTCCTCCTGCGAAGGTGCCCGGGGCTGACGGAGGCCTGTGATGGCATCGTCGCAGTCATCGTCGGATCCCGCCTTGCGCACCGAGCCCAAGCAGGCCGACCTTTCCCTGGGCGAGTTGGTCGCCAACATGACCGGAGAGATCAGCGATCTCATGCGCCAGGAAGTACAGCTGGCCAAGGTGGAGATCAAGGAGGAAGTCGGCCGGGCCGGCAAGGCGGGCGGCATGTTGGGCGCCGGTGCCTTCACCGCCTACTTCGCCCTGCTCTTCGCATCGTTGGCCCTGGCCTGGCTCTTGGACCAAGCCATGCCCATCGCCTTGGCCTTCTTCTTGGTGGCCGTGCTCTATGGAATTGCCGCAGCCGTTCTGATCGCTCGGGGCCGGGAACAGATGAAACATGTCGATCCCGTTCCCAGGCAGACAGTTGAGACTCTCAAGGAGGACGTGGAATGGGCCAAAGCGCAGAAGAGCTGAGGCGGGAGATCGAACGGACCCGTGGGAACCTGAGCGGTACGGTCGACGCCATAGGCGACCGGGTAAGCCCCGGGCGCATTGTCGAGCGGAACACCAACCGGGCGCGGGAGGGAGTGCGGTCGGTGCGCGACACGGTCATGGGCAGCGCATCGGATGCGGTCGCAACCGCGGGTGACCGGGTCTCGGGGGCCGCGTCCAGTCTTTCCGACACGGCCGGCAGCGCGGCGGGAACCGCTGGCGACCTCACCGGTCGGATCGGGGACACTCCCGGCGGATTGAAGGACGCCGCCGCCCGAAAGGCCCAGGGTGCGCCGCTGGCTGCCGGGCTCATCGCCTTTGGCGCTGGCGCGGTCGTCGCCGCCCTGTTCAAGGGGAGCCAGACGGAAGGGCGCGTGGCCCAGGCGACACTGTCGGCCGCCGAGCCGATCAAGGAGGCCGCGACCGAAGCGGGCCAGGAGCTGGCCGCTTCGCTCAAGGACCAGGGGCAGTACGCCTTCGAGCAGGTCAAGGAAACGGCCATCGACGCCACGCAGGAGGTCAAGGACCACGCCCAGGAGGCCACTCAGCAGACGCTTGAAACCGGACGGGACAACACCCAACAGCTCAAGGAGCAGGGTCAGCAGGCGGCCCAGACCGTGACCGAGCAAGCGTCGAGTTCCGCCCAGGCGGTTCGCGACCAGACCTGAGGGAATTCGGAGTTCAAGAGCCGACCACCGAGGTCGGCAGGGCGGCCAGACGACCGGCGAAGACGCCGACGATGCCGGGGATCGTCGTCTGGCCCCCCACCGACGCTTGAGGCCCGTCGGGGCGGAAGAAGTACACCCCCATGAACGCCCGTCCCCTCTGGAGGTAGACGGCGATCGTGTGGGTCGCGGCGCCTGAGTCGTCGGTGGTGGTGAAGTCGAACGCTATGCGAGCCACGGTGGGTGTTTGCGGCCAGCTCCCGTCCGGCGCCGGCTGGAACGCGGTGATGACAGTGGGCTCGCCGACCGGGCTGTCGACGGGGGTCGACGGGCAGGTGCTGGCGACGGCCTTCAGCTCGGCCAAAGCCTGGGTGGCGGCGCTGGAGTCGTCGTACAGAACCGCCTCGGTGCTCAGGCCGGGGTCGCCTTGGCCGTCGAGAACCGCATCCTGGAGGCGGGCGGCGCGGCGGCTCTCGCTGGCGAACCTCCCGTTGCACAGGTCCAGCGTGGCCCGACCCAGGCCGTTGCCGCCCGGAAGCAGGGTGACCGTGAACGGCGACGCCACATCGGCGGGCTTGACGATGAGCGATGAGAGCGCCGGGGCCGACGGGTCGGTGTTGGTGCGCGGCGGCGATGACGTGACCGGCGGGCCCGGGGGGCCGAAGCCGGGGGCGGCGATACCCGGATCCGTGCCGGAGTCGGTGGAACGGACCAGCAGGCGGGCGCCCACCAGGCCCAGGACAAGCCCGATCATCACGGCGGCCAGCAGCCGGCGGCTACCGGCCAGGCGACGGGCCCGGGCCGCCCATCCTTTCTTCGGCTCTACCGTGGTGGCCGGTACCTCGACCGGATCAACCGGCGCCGCGGGCGGCGGCTCGGCCGGGCCGGCGACGCGGCCGTCGAGGGTGGAGAAGGTCCACGACTGGCCCGTCCACCAACGCCGGCGCGTGGTCGAGAACGGATCGGCGTACCAACCGGGCACGCCCGGCGTGGCCCCGGGCGGGCGGGCGGTCACCGAGGGGACAGCGGGAGCGCCGGCAGCCTGGTCGTCCACGGTCTCCTTCATCCAGCAGTCGTCGTTCCGGAGACGTTCCCCACCATGAGTATGGGCCAGCAGCCTGGGAGTTTCCTGAGCCCGCCGCGGCGTGTCCGCCTACGCTTCCCGTACGGCCGCTCTACGGGGAAGGTGAACGACGATGCCGGCTGAGAGAGCTCGCGTCGACGACGTGCTCGTCGACGTCCGCGCCGCGCTGCCTCTCCGGCCCGAGGCCGCCGACCTTCCCGCGCTGCGCGAGCGCGGCGCCCTCATCGTCGACATCCGCCCCGTGGAGCTGCGCAGTCGTGACGGCGAGCTGCCCGGCGCCGTGGTCATCGACCGCAACGTGCTCGAGTGGCGACTCGACCCCACGTCGCCCCACCGCATTCCCGAGGCCACCGGGGCCGACCTGGAGATCGTGCTGGTGTGCGACGAGGGCTACGCCTCGAGCATCGCCGCCGGCAGCCTGCAGCGCCTCGGCCTGCACCGGGCCACCGACCTCGACGGCGGCTACCAGGCCATCGTCGCCCACGGCCTCGTCGACGGCTGAACCGGCGAAGGCCGCGGGCTCAGGCGTCGGCGACCAACTTGAACATGGCGCCGGTGGGATCGGTGGCTGAGGCCAGGCGCCCGTACGGGGTGGTCTCGGCCGCCTGCACGATGGAGCCGCCCAGGTCGACGATCTGGGCCAGGGCGGCGTCGGTGTCGGCTACCGCGAAATATACGGCCCAGTGAGCGGGCACCCCTTCGGGCAGGAAGGCGGCGGCGTCCATGATGCCGGCCAGCTGGCCGTCGCCCTGGCCCAGGGTGGTGTAGCGGAACCCGGGTTCGTCGCTGGCCACATGGGTGTCCCAGCCGAACACCTCCTGGTAGAACCGCACGGCGGCGTCGTAGTCACGGGTGTGCAGCTCGAACCATCCAGGCGCACCCGGCTCGGCCATTACGCCGAAGCCCTTGTGCAGCCCGGGCTGCCACACACCGATGGCGGCCTGGCCGGCGTCGGTGACCACGGCCATGCTGCCCAGCTCCATGACCTGCATGGCCGGCAGGATCACCCCGCCGCCGTTGGCGACCGCCGCCTCGGTGGTGGCCGCCGCGTCCTCGACGGCCAGGTAGGTCGACCAGACGTCGGGCATGCTCCCTTGGCCGTCGTTCTTCATGGCGCCGGCGACGCGTACGCCGTCCTTGGAGAAGTTCACGTAGCCGCCGTACTCCTCGCCGGCCGACTCGGCCGTCCAGCCGAACAGCGAACAGTAGAACGCCTCGCTCTTTTCCGGATCGGAGGTGAACAGGTCGACCCAACAGGGGGCGCCGACGGGGGCTGAGTCACGCTGGGGCACGGGAGGCTCCTTCTTCGAATGATCGGACGATGTCGGAGGTCAGACCGTCTCACATGCCGGAACTCATCGCCCCCCGATGACGACTTCGCGCTCGGGCAAGCCGTCCTGCGCGGTCAGACCTACGGGCGGTGAGCCTCGGCCTCGTGGCGCTCGACGGCCCGGGCGAAATCGGGGTGGACGCCGCTCAGGGTCACCCACCGGCGGGACCCGTCGAGGGAGACGCCCACCGCCTTGATGGCCACCATCACGTGCAGCACCAGGGCGCCGAGCAGGAATGCCGCCCCCAGGGCCAGGCTCAACTGTGGTGGCTGCCGGCTGGCCAGGACGAACGCCATGACCAGCGATGCCAGTCCCATCAGGGCGGCGACCCACACGTAGCGCCGCATCTGGTGCTCCCGCTCGAAGCTGGCGTGGGTGCGGGGGATCCGTACGGTCAGCGACTCTTGGCCCGATCCGAACAAGGCCAGCAGCAGGAGGATGCCCCACCCGAGTGGGCCGAGGAAGACCAGGAGCCACGCCGCACCGGGCAGCCCGCCGACCGATTGCGTAGTGCGGACCAGGAGGTCTGCCGGCTGGCCCGTCTTGGCACAGACCATCGGGAGCCGCCCGCGCACCGCTTCGTCCACGAAGACGCTCACCGTCGCCATGGACGGAGCCTACTACTGCCTATTTCCCTATTGGGCGGAAAAGGCCCATGCCTCGATCTCGACCAGGGCGCCCATGGGCAGGCCGGCCACGGCGACCGCGGCTCGGGCCGGGCGGTGATCGCCGAAACCACCGACGTAGGCCTCGTTCATGGCCGCGTAGTCGGCGATGTCGACGAGGTACACGGTGGTCTTGACCACCGACGACAGCGCGGCGCCCTGGCCTTCAAGCAGGGCGGCCATGTTGGCCAGCGCACGGGTGACCTGGGCGTCGACCCCGCCCTCGACGAGAGCGCCATCAACCAGCCCGAGCTGACCGGAGATCACCAACCAGTCGCCGGCGCGGACGACCGGCGTATAGGGCCCCAGGGGACGGCTCAGCTGAAGCTGGAACCGCAGCCACAGCTACGGGTGGCGTTGGGGTTGTTGATGGCGAACCCGGCGCCCTGGAGGCCGTCCTTGTAATCCAGCGAGGCGCCCTTCAGGAGGGGGGCGCTGGCCGAGTCGACCACGACGCGCACCCCGTCCTCGTCGGCAAGGGTGTCTTCAGGGGTGAAGTCCTTGTCGAAGTACATCTCGTAGCTGTAGCCGGAGCAGCCGCCGGGCCGGACGGCCACGCGCAGGGCCAAGGTCTCGTCACCCTCGGCCTGGATCAACTGCTTGACCTTGAGAGATGCGTTGTCGGTGAGGGTGATCATGTGTCCTCCTACAGAGGTTTCCTGGGCCCATGTTATCTGAACGGCAGCACTACCTGAATGACAGCTCTACCTGGCACGGGTCGCGATCGGCGAGCGTCCGAAATCCTTCAACGCCTGCGCCGCCGATCGATTCCACGAAGCCCTCGATGAGGCCCCGGTGGAGGTTGCAGACGACCTCGGGATGGGCGGCGGCCAGCTCGGCGTAGGGACAGTGGGCGAAGGCGATGGTGGTGAGCCGGTCGTCCTCGACCACGGCCGGGTCGAAGCCCATGGCCGTGAGCATGTTCGTGACCGCGTCGACGCATGACGCCCGGGGCCGACGGGCGACAGAGACCTCGGCCTCCATCCCGCCTTCGGCCGCTCGGGCCATCAACCGCCCCTCTTCGGCGCCGGCCGCGGCTGTCAGCTCAGGGGCGACGCCGGCCGCTTCGGCCAGCTCGGCCAGCATCCGGGCCAGCACCGGGAAGGCCGGAGGCTCCAGGCCGAGCGACGGGGCGTCGGCGGCGAGGGTATAGCGGTGCTGCGGGCGCCCGACGGAGCCACGGGTGTCGGTGTGAACCGCGAGCAAGCCGACCTCCCGCATGCGCTCGAGGTGGGGCCGCACCGTGTTGGCGTGCAGGCCGAGCGACTCGGCGATCTCGGCCGTGGAGCGGGGCGACGTGGCCCGGGCCAGCTCAAGGTAGACCGCATAGCGGGTGTTGTCGCCGAGGGCCTTCAGCACGTCCAACCGGCCCGTCTGCTCCACGAACTCGCATATTACCGGTCAAGCCCGGTAAAATCCAAGTCGTGCCCGCCGCAACCACCACTCCCCTGCCGAGCGACGACGACGTGATGGCCACGCTGCGGGCCGTCGTCGACCCGGAACTGGGCGCCGACATCGTCGAGCTCGGCATGGTGAACGGCGTGGTCGTCAACGACGACGGGTGGGTAGAGGTCACCGTCGCCCTGACCATCTCCGGCTGCCCGTTGCGGGTGCAGATCCGCGACGACGTGAAATCGAAGGTGTTCGGCCTGCCCGGCGTGGTCGGGGTCAAGGTCCACTTCGGCGAGATGGACCAGGCCCAGCGCAGCGCGGTGATGCAGCGGGCCCGGAAGTCGGCGGCCAACCGGGCGCCGGTCACCGAGATTCCCCTCACCGCCCGAATC
>JBBSIS010000128.1:0-8742 GCA_038231955.1 Acidimicrobiales bacterium | reverse complement strand
GCACCTCGAACAGACGCGTTTCCAACCACCGGGCGTGACCGGCGACGCGCGCCGACTCCTCCAGGGTGAGGGCATCGGAGCCGGCCATCGTCACCACTGTAAAGAGACGTCGCGGCCGTCAGAAGACGGGGGTGGCAGAGATGTAAAGCACGTCGATGATGACACGGGTTCTCACGCTCGAGATGACATCGAGTCACGGCTCCAGCGACACGCAGTCACGGATGACACGGGCAACGACCGTAGCCGCCGCCCCGGGTCGCCTCGGCCAAGCCTGAGTGCCGGACGGCCGAGCTGGGTTCCCGGCTCGGGTACCTGCTCCGCTGCGCGGGGGGACCCCGCTGCATCGAGGCGCGAATCAGCCCCGGCGAGTCAGATCACCAAAGTCAACGGCCGAGACACCAGCCCTCCCGGTGCACAACCTACTGCGGGCATCGTGGCCGGAGGGTGGCCCCGCCGAGTCGGGACCGCCTGGGCGTCGGCATTGGGCCGGCGGGCCGCCGCCGTCTCAACCGGACCGCGGCTACTTCGACTTCGGGCCACCAGTGTCCTCAACCGCGGCGCTCCCATCCGGTGCCATGCGGCCCGGCCAGAGGTCGGTCCCCAAACCGAGCTCCAGGTGCGCGACCGTGGCCATGTCGGGCCAGGTGTCGCCCCGCAGAATGCGGGCCACGGTGTCGTGGTCCACCCCGGTGGCGACCTCCACGCCCCGCAGCGACAACTCCCCCGCCGCAGCGGCCAGGCGGACAACAAACTCCTGGGCCGCCTCGGCTGCCTGGTCGCCATCGAGCTGGGCCGAGGGCCAGTCTCCGGACACGACGTGAGCCCGAGGTGCGGGCCGGCGGGGACGGGCCATCGGCCAACCCTAGGCGGCGTTTGTCACAGCCTCCCGATACGGTATGGTGTCGAAAGTAATCGACACCGAGAGCCACGGAGACCGGAGATCAGCCGCGCAACCGCCGCCAAGGAACCTCTATCCCGTGACCGGCCCGTTGGGCGGCGCAGTTGGGAAGGTGAGCCCGTGGGCTGACGCCGAACCCGCTCCCACCGTTCCACTTCAGAGTCAAGGGGCCGCCCATTGACCGAGCGACCCCCAGATGACGATTCCCGAAAGGATCATCGTGCAGGACAACTCTAGCGAAACGCGGCCCTCCGACGGCGGGATCACCCCCGACGGCGCAGCGAAACCACCGTTCCCGTCTGCGACCCTCCTCGAACGACTCGGCGTGACGCCGTGGGTCACGAACGCCTATCAGCCCAACAGCAAGGCCAGGATCGAACAGGTGGGCGCCTCCGCTCGGGCTCACTGGGGTCTCCCATGAGCCCGGTGCGGAGGTGTGGTCCTCGAAGGACGACGCCTGGGCTCAGCCTGCACCCGCTCAATCAGGGCCGCAGTTCCCGGCGTGCGTGGATCGGCCGGGTGCAGCACGCTGGTATCGCCCGGCTGGCCACGGAGAGCCACCCGGGCGAGCGACCTTCGCGGACGGACATCAACGCAGCCGTGCACCCGTTCTTCGCCGGCATGCCCGCGACGAACGTACGTGGTGCCAAGGTCGAAGCGATGGGCGGCGTCGCCGCTTGGGCCCGTTACCAATGGCCCCCTGACTCCTGGCGACTGCTCGGAGTAGAGGCAGGCGAGTCGCCGGGCGGGCGGCCTGACCTTTGGTGGCAAACGGGCGGCACAGTCGTGGGCGACGAGATCAAGACTGCGACCCGGCCTCGACCGAGCTGGAATGCCCAGATCACCACCCAGCTCGCCCGCGGCGTACAGCAGTGGGCCGGGGCCTTCGTGGGCATTCGGCTCTTCATAACCGGCGACTGGTCGCAGTCGCTTTGGTTGCCGCTCGGTGGCACTCCCCGGCCGCTGGCCGACACCCGGTACTGGTTTCCGGCATGAGCGGAGGGGAGACCATCATGCCGGACGACGGCAGTCCGAACGACTGCCAGCTCAACGATATCGACCGACTCCTCGCGCGGGAGGTGTCGTCGGCGGACCAGCTCCAGGCCGCTGTGATCGCCGGGCTCCTCGCCAGGCGCGCCGACCAGGAATTCCTTACCTACGCCGACTACAAGGCGGCTGGCGACATGGTCAACCGCAGCGCCCGCCAGGTCCAGCGGTGGATGCGCGATGAGTTGCGCGGGCAGGGGGAGAAGACGTGCGACCGGCGTGGTCCCCGGTTCGAACTCGATGACCTGATGATCGCAACCGTCTATGCCCATGTCGGCCGGGTACACCCCGCCTACCTGGACCTCAAGGCGCACGGGTTCATCGACTGCTCGGCGACCGTTTTCAGAGATGCATGGAAGCGGCTGAGCATGGCCGTTCAGAAGTTCCCGAAGGTCGGCCACCAAGCGATCAGGGGCTTCGGCCTCTACCGGGTGTGGAGTGCCCCGAAGCCGAATTTTGTCTTGCAGCTCGACTCCCACCAGATCGACATCTTCTGCAACTACCAGGGCCAGGTGGTAAGGCCATGGATGACCGACACCATGGACGACTGCTCTCGGTTCGTTCCTGGGGCCTTGGTCACTCTTGGAGATGCGACCGCCAAGGACATCGCCGCGACCCTCGCCATGTCGATACGTACCCGCGTAGGCCCTGACAGCAAGACGGTCATCGGTGGGAAGCCGGCAATGGTCATCTTCGACTGCGCACTGGCGAACAACGCCGATATCATTGCCAATGGCTTCGCTTCGCTGGACATCACGCCGCACCCGGCTGCGCCCTATGAGCCGACGGTCAAGGGCAAGAAGGAGCGCTACTACCGGACGTTCGAGGCCGAGGCGATCAGCGACCTTGAGGGCTTTATCAGCCCGGAGGCCAAGACGAAGGAGATGGACTACCTGTGGGTCCCTTCGCCTGACCGGCTCCCGCCGTTCAGCCTGGTCTGCGAACGCATCGACAAGTTCATCAATCGATACAACTTCGAGAGGCCGCATAGCGGGCTAGGGGGAAAGACCCCCTTCGAGGTGCTCGCCGAGCACGCCATCGAGGTGGAGGAGGTCAGCGCAGCCATGCTGGCCAGGGCGTTCCTCCAGACGACACGGGGTACCTACAAGGTCCACAAGTCGGGCCTGTACGTCCACAACCGTTGGTACTCGGGGAGCGCCATCGCCCAGCAGGGCGGCAAGCAGGTCATAGTGCGCTACCTGCCCGACGACCCCACCTTCGTGGAGGTGTTCGACGAGGCAGACCACTACCTCGGTCGCGCCACCTGTCAGAACCTCATGACGGCGGACGAGAGCGACCGGGTGAGTGCGGCCCGGGATGCCCTCACCGTGCAGGTGAACGCGTACTACTCCGAGAGCCTCGGAATACGGGCCGACCTCACCGATCTACGCGTGCAGGGCGAGGACGCCTCGGTCGCGGAGGTGGCGCGGGCTCGCCACGGCAGCCGTGGAAGGGACGCGGCGCCGAAGACCGGCCTGCGCGCAGCGGACGCAGGTGTCGTCCCCGGGTTCGACGAGGTCCGGAATTGGGACCCCAACGAGGAAGCCGATCAGCCATGACCATCCTGAACAACATCAGGCCCCACGCGACCAAGAACGGTGTTCATATCCCGCGTCTGGATGGCGCTGGGTGCCGTTACGTCAACACCGAGTCCGTCACGGAGACGGCTGTGCGTCTTGAGGAGGCGGTGGCGGAGCGCGGCATCCTGATCCTCAGCGGGAGCAACGGCTTGGGCAAGTCGGTAGCCGGGCAACTGGCGGTAGGCCGGGTCCAAAAGTCCACGGGGATCGAAGTGGTCCGGCTGGAGGCCACCTCGGCATCAGAGACGAGGGTGCTGACACTCATGCTCGCCAACCAATTCGGGGTTCCCTATGACCCTCGGCAGTTGGTCTTCACGCGGTTCTGCATTGGGGCCGCGATGGAACCACGGCGGCTCATCCTCTGGATAGACGAGGCCGGCAACCTCCACCGTGACGTTCTCCTGGCGTTGCGCGGTTGGCACGACAGGGGCGAAGCCCAATGGACGATGCTGCTGTCCGGGACGGGGCGGATGGTCGAACTCCTCCGGGGTGTGCAGCCTGAACTGCTGTCGCGTGCGGACCGGATGATCGAGTTTAGGGCCATGCCGGTGACCGAGTCACTGAAGTTCGCAACAGACCTCCACCCCCGTCTGGCGGCCACCGACCCCGCTCTCCTGCGGACCGCCCATGAGAGCCACTGCCAGGGTGTTCCGCGTCGCTGGGCGCAACTCCTCGCCGACTGCCTGAAGTACTCCAAGGGCGGAACCGGCGGCTTCAACGCGACGGTGGTCTCGGCGGCCCTGAGGGCGAACGTCCGATGAGCGGCGCTGTGCATGTCGTCGCTGTCCGGAGCACAGTGCTCTCGCGGGCGATCAACGGTCTGCCCGGCGGCAACGCCGGCGTGCTCGTGGTGCCCGTCCCACCGGAACGCCAGGTGCGGATGCGGGTCCTCGCCAAGGCAGTGCTGATGGCCCTGGGAAAACGGTTCGACGTTCCCGGGGCGTCAGGGTTCGACGCGGCGCTCGACGCCGACATGCAAGCGTGGGTGGGGGTTCGGGGCATCACGGACCTGGTCGTCACCGAAGTCGAGCGGCTGCCCATGGCCGTGGCCGGCGAGTTGTTGGACCTCATGCGGCCCCTCGGGGTGCGCCTATGGCTGGTCGAGTACGAGCCGGTCCGCCATAGACTAGATCCTCTCCTGAATGCCGCATCTGCGGTCGAGATGGATCTGGCTGCCTTTGAAGCACACTGGCTCGGCCGTCGGCCAACGCTGCGGGCCGTCAACGAGGATCCCGTGGCGCACCTGAGGATGTTCCCACCTGTGCCTTGCACCCACGGCGTCGCCTTCCGCGCCGACTGCCGCAGGCTGCTGAGGGCACCCGACTTCGCCATCGTGGACGCTCTTTACCGTGACGCCTTTCGATCGACAGAGTCGAGGCTGGCGAATGTCACCCGTCAGCAGCACCCACAGCGACTGGCCGCGCTGTTTCGGTCCGAGTTCAGGCGCATTCCTTGCCCCGATGCGTTGGTGACGGTTGCGAGGGCCATGCAGGCAGCCGGCTTCCTCTCACGGTGGAACGTCATCGTCGACGAACTGCGACTCCGTTCGGCTGCGGTCCGCGTCGCACGCCACGCGACCCGGCCGCCAACGGAGTGGCTGAAGCTGGACGCGTACCGACGGACCGACGTTCCGGCAGTCTGTACCTTGCTGACCTCCGGCCTTGGCCCCCAGAACGTGCTGGACGCCACCGTGGCCTCGGTGGGGCCCGATGCGGCGGTGGTCGAGATAGTGAGCGACAACGGCGCCATGACCTCGCTTTCGGTGGACCGGGATGGTCGGTCCTTCCTGGCGGCACACGTCCTCCGGCGTCGACTCGGGGGAGCGAGTGATGAGGACCTGCTGTTCGCTGGAGTCGGGGCCCGCCGCACATCGGCCCAGATGATCTGCAGCAAGATCACGAAAAAGGCCGCCGTGGAGGTCGGTTTCGATGCGATACGGCGGTTGGACGCCACGGCCGTGCCCGACCATGTCGTGAAGGAGGTTGCGAGGCTGGGGCTTACCTTCAAGTCGTTGCGACCCAGGGCGGCCAAAAACCCCGAGGCGGCCGAGGCGAACGGATGACGTTCCCGCATGTCGAACTGCCTCCCCAGCGTTTACTCGACCCGGCTCTCATCCGGTCCCGCCGACTCTCGCTTGGGATCAGCGAGAAGGATCTTGCGACGCATCTGGGCGTGAGCGTCTCCGCGGTGTGCGGGATCGAGTCTGGTGCGGACCAGCGCAATCACGACGTGGCCTTCGTCGTAGGATTGGCTGACGCTCTCTCCGCACCGGTGTCGTCGCTCCTCGTGGTCCCGGAGGCGCCCGCCGTGGATAGGACCGGCGACCTGGTCCCGGATCTCGGGGCACTACTCGCTTCCGCAGACGCCCCTGTTCCCGTCGGAGCGGTGTGCGAGGCGTTGAGATGCGGGCTGGCGGAGCTGTTCCAGGCCGCAAGGGATCTGACGGTACGGCTCGATGGCACCGGGACCGTCCTTCACCAGTTCGATGGGCGGATGAGCCTCCAGGCCGCAGTAGTGGCGGACAGGGAGGCGCTCCAGGTCGCAACACGGGCTGCCCTGGGCCGGACCAACGTCGGCGTAGACCGGCTCCGGTTGGTTCGAGAGCTATGCGACCGCTCCGCCCAGGTGGATCCCCGGTTCTCGGACCCGTGGGTGGGGCGCCAACTCGTGAACGCCGGAATGATCGAGCAGACTGTCGACCCCTCCGGGGCACGAGAGACGAGGCTCACGGCAGACGTGCGGTTCTCACTGATGTTCGACGAGGCCAACGAGCAGTAGCCCCGTTTAACCTCGATCCACCGATTCGCCTCTGAGGTGGGCGCGCCAGTCGGCGCTGCGTCCGATTCGGGATCGAGCCGTGGGCCCGGTGAGGACCGCCGGCGGGCCGCGCGCCATCAGCCAGCATGCGGGAGTGGGTTGTCAGCGCGGGGTGACGTAGGCGGCGCGCCTGCCGCAGTAGGTCTGCTACCCGGGGGCGGGTTGAAGGGCACGCAGATGCCCGAGGCGGAGGCGGAACCACTCGGCCCACGGCCACCCCGCCGGGCCCCGCAGGGTCGTGACGCCGGCCCGGTTCACTAGACGCCCGGGAACGCCGATGAGGCGCATGCGCACGGTGCGTGCCACGGTGAGGCGGTCGACGCCCCCGGGCGCACCGAGGGTGGCGGTCCAGCGGATGAGGTTGTGGGCCAGCACAGCGCACTGCAGCCAGGCGCTGTTGGCACTGAAGTGGCCCGACGGCACGTGGTCCATGCCTGAGCCTTCCTTGAGGTCACGGATGGCGAGTTCGACGGTGGCGTGGTCACGGTGGAAGGCGTCGACGACGGCGACGTCACCGTCGAGGTCGGTGAGAAATCCGAAGTGGCGCCAGTCGGGCCACAATCGGGCCTGGGCCGGGCTGGTGAGGCGGGTCCGGCGCACGATGAGGCGTCGCCCCTTGTAGGTGCACTCGCCCACCTGGGCCTCGCCGTCGGGCGTGTAGTCGATGTCGACCCAGGCATCGTCGTCGATGGCGGCGATGGCCGTGGCCAGGCCTTTGGTGTTGGTGCGCACCGCCATCGTGTAGCGCACGTCGTGGCGGCCCAGGGTGGCGATGGTCTCGTTGGACCAGAATCCCGAGTCGAAGCGCATCACCATCTCGCCGGCCGCCCCGGCCCGGCGCAGACGGGCCACCAGCTCGTCGATGAAGCGCCGGGCGCCCCGGGCGGTGTTGGCCGATCCCTTGCGCATGCGGGCATGGCAGACCTCGCCGGTGTCGGCCCGGGTGGCCAGGATCGGGTGGTAGCCGAGCACCTTGGATAGCCGAAGGCGGCGCCCTGTTTGGCCTTGCCCGCCACCTCACAGATCGTCGAGTCGACGTCGATCACCAGCCGGGCCGAGCCCGGGCCCCACCGGCCTCCCAGGCGCGGCCCAGGGCCAGGCCGACGACGGCCTCGAGTTGGCGGACATGGCCGAAGGTGAACGAGCGCAGGAACGTGCCCAACGTCGATGGCGCCATCACCCGGTGGGCCAGCACTCGCTGGGTGCCTCCCGAGCGCAGCACATCGGCGTGGTCGATGTGGCTGGCCCCGGCCACGATGGCGTGCACGAGCGTCAGCACCTTGCGGCCGGGTAGCGCTCCCCCCACGCGCCCCGTCAGGCGCACGGTGGCGTTCACGAGGCGCTCCAGGTCCAGGCGGACGACCAGCGTCGCCAGCAGCAGCAGCCCGGCATTGGCCACCAGGTTCGGCTCGTCGAAGCTCACCCGAACGCGGTGGACGGCGTGCGATACTCGACTCACTGAAAGTGCCTCCCGAAGTTGTGGCTCTGACGACGTCAAGCACCGTCATCGTCGCTGCTCAGGAGGCACTTTCCGCGGATGCGTGACCGCGGTCAGCTCGGGTCATCGGTGGATCGAGGTTTAACCGCCCGGCGCGGTCGCGGCGGTCCGCTCCGTCTTTTCGGTTGAGGCGTTGTTATCCACGTGGTCGGCAACTGCTGGGGCGGAAAGACACCCCGCAGTTGGTCGCGCGTCTTTGCTTGACAAGCCTGAATGTCATTTGCGCGGGGGATGGAGAAAAGGTGGCACAAAATTCAGTAACGATGAGAACCCGCCCGGCAAACGGGCACGCTAGATCTCTTGGGGCGGAGCCCCTGAATTTTGGCAAGTGTTCAGGTTCCCGGGCTCGGCGGCATCCACGGATCGCCGGTGAAGAGGCGGGTGAGAGCTTCGATGGCGGGTACGCCGTTCTTGCGGGTGGTCGACAGGTAGCTGCGGACGTGGGCGAAGCGCTCGGCGCCGTGCTGGGAGCGGAAGCAGCCTGAGATCTTGCGGTGCAACTTCGTGGGCCTGAGGTCTCTTTCTGCCTGGTTGTTCGTGAAGGCGACGTCGAGGTCGTACATGTACCGCAGGATCGCCTTGCGGTGGGTGGCGAAGGCGGTGACCAGGTTGAACGAGCGCCGCTGGCAGTAGTCGCGTTTGCGCCCCGATGCCGGCTCGGGATTGGCGGCGAGGCCCTGGGCGACGAGGGCGTCGTAGCGGGCGGCGAAGGCCCGCTGGTGTGCTGGCCCGAGTCGTTTGAGGCCGCGCCGGCGGGCGTCGGGGGTTGTCCCGTCCAGCGTGGAAGTTTGAGGTAGCGGTCCCCCGCCTGAGACCTGCCGTCTGGTAGGTGTCGGGCGTTCCGCAAGAACACCGACAAGGAAGGGGACCGCTGTGAAGAAGAACTACCAGACCACGACGTC
>JBBSIS010000127.1:0-8795 GCA_038231955.1 Acidimicrobiales bacterium | reverse complement strand
TCCAAGGGCGACGGGTCGTGGTGGCGGTTCATCCGCCGTTCCAAGACCCCGGAGCTTCCGGTCGTGCTGCTCGAGGATCTGGGCGCCTTGATCGGGCTGGTCCTGGCCCTGATCGGCCTGGCCCTGGCCGAGATCACCGGCAACCCCCGTTTCGACGCCATGGGCAGCGTCGCCATCGGCCTCCTCCTCGGTGTGATCGCCATCACCCTGGTCGTGGAGATGAAGAGCCTGCTCATCGGCGAGGCGGCCACCCCGGCGACCATCCGCAAGATTGCCCAGGCCATGGAGTCCTGCGACCGGGTCCAGGGCCTCATCCACCTCCGCACCGAGCACCTCGGGCCCGAGGAGCTGCTGGTCGGGGCCAAGCTGGCCTTCGATCCCGACCTCGACATGGGCGCCCTGGCCGAGGCCATCGACGCAGTGGAGGTCCGAGTGCGGGCCGCCGTCCCGGAGGCGCGCGTGATCTACATCGAGCCCGACGTCGCCCGGGCCCCGGGGACGGAAGCGGTCACCTGATGACGAACGTGCCGGTCATGCCCTTCGACTCGTGGTCGGACACCCGCAGCTGAACCGATATGTGCGGTAGGCGGCGACCATGGAGTGCAGTCGCCCTACGGCGTCTCGACCGACGGGTACACGGTCGCCCCCCGGGTGACGAACTCCACTGACTTCTCCTCCATGCCCAGCCCCAGAGCGGCTTCGTCGCTCACGCCGTGGGCGGCGGCGTAGTCGCGAACGTCCTGGCTGATGCGCATGGAGCAGAACTTCGGCCCGCACATGGAGCAGAAATGGGCGGTCTTGGCCGCCCCGGCCGGCAGCGTCTCGTCGTGGTACGACCGGGCCGTCTCCGGGTCGATGGCCAGGTCGAACTGGTCCTCCCAGCGGAACTCGAACCGGGCCTTCGACAGAGCGTCGTCCCACGCCTGGGCGCCAGGGTGGCCCTTGGCCAGGTCGGCGGCGTGGGCGGCGATCTTGTAGGCGATCACCCCCTGCTTCACGTCGTCCTTGTCCGGCAGGCCCAGGTGCTCCTTGGGCGTGACGTAGCAGAGCATGGCCGTGCCGAACCAGCCGATCATGGCCGCCCCGATGGCCGAGGTGATGTGGTCGTAGCCGGGGGCGATGTCGGTGGTGAGGGGGCCCAATGTGTAGAAGGGCGCCTCGTGGCAGAGCTCGAGCTGGAGCTCCATGTTCTGCTTGATCTTGTGCATGGGCACATGGCCGGGGCCCTCGACCATCACCTGGACATCGTGGCCCCAGGCGATCTTGGTCAGCTCGCCGAGGGTGGCCAGCTCGCTGAGCTGGGACTCGTCGTTGGCGTCGTCGATGCAGCCGGGGCGCAGGCCGTCGCCCAGGGAGAAGGCCACGTCGTAGGCGGCCATGATCTCGCACAGCTCCTCGAAGTGGTCGTAGAGGAAGTTCTCCCGGTGATGGGCCAGGCACCAGGCCGCCATGATCGACCCGCCCCGGCTGACGATCCCAGTCCTGCGCTTGGCGGTCAGGGGCACATACTGCAGCCTCACGCCGGCGTGGACGGTGAAGTAGTCCACCCCCTGCTCGGCCTGCTCGATGATCGTGTCGCGGTAGACGTCCCAGGTGAGCTCCTCGGCCTTGCCGTCCACTTTCTCGAGGGCTTGGTAGATCGGGACCGTCCCTATAGGGACTGGCGAGTTCCGCACGATCCACTCGCGCGTGGTATGGATGTCGGCCCCTGTCGACAGGTCCATCACCGTGTCGGCGCCCCACTTCGTCGACCACGTGAGCTTGTCGACCTCATCGGAGACCGAGGAGGTGACGGCCGAGTTGCCGATGTTGGCGTTGACCTTCACCAGGAACGGCCGGCCGATCACCATGGGTTCTGACTCGGGGTGGTTGACGTTGTTGGGCAGGATGGCCCGACCGCGGGCGATCTCGTCGCGCACGGTCTCGGCCGGCATCCCCTCGCGGCGGGCGACGAAGGCCATCTCGGCGGTGATCTCACCCTGGCGGGCGTAGTGGAGCTGAGTGATGGTGCGGCCCGGCTTGGCCCGCAGGACACGGCCGGCGGCGGGCGCGCCGTTGGCCGCGCCGTTGCCGTTGCCGTTCCGGGCCGCCGCCCGGCCGTCGTCGCGGGGGGTGGGACGGCGACCTTCGTACGCCTCCACGTCGGCCCGGGCCAGGATCCAGTCCCGCCGCAGGGCGGGCAGGCCGGTGGCCGGGTCGGAGCCGGGACCGCTGGTGTCGTAGAGGTGGATGGCCGACCCGTCGGTCAGCGACACCTCGGTGAAGGGGACGCCCTCGACATAGACCTTGCGACGTGCGGCCATCTCGCCACAGCTCCCTTCGCCGGCATGACCCGGACAGGTTCAGACGGTCGGCGCCCGATGCGCCCTCTCAGCCCGCCAGCTCCGTGCGAAACGGCATGGATCGTCGGGGCTCCCGTGAAACCTCCAGCTTGTCACACTGGGTGCTATGGACGGCCTGGGGTACGCCTGCGCGCTACTGCTCGCCGCGGTGTTCGTGCTGGCGGGCGCGGCCAAGCTGGCCCGCCCGGCGGCGACGGCCACCAGCCTCGTCGCACTGGGCGTGCCCGCGACGGCGACAGTGGCTCGGGCCGTACCGGTGATGGAGCTGCTGGTGGCCGCCGCCCTGCTGGCCACCCCCCGATCCGGGGGCATCGCCGCCCTGGCCCTGCTGGGGCCATTCACCGCCGTCCTGGGCCGGGCGGTGGCGGGCGGGTCGCAGACGCCCTGCAACTGCTTCGGCGCCACCCGGTCCGATCCTGTCTCCTCGGTCGACATCATCCGCAATGTGTTGCTCGCAGTCCTGGCCGGGGTTGCCCTTGCCGCCCGGCGGCCCGTCGTGCCCTCGCCGGCCGCCGTTGGGATCGCAGTCGTCGCCTTCGCTGCCGGGGAGCGGGCCCTGGCGATGTTGCGCGGGCGTCGACGGTAGGACCGTCACCGACCGCAGGCTTCGGGTACGTCGGGGGCCACTACCGATGAGCCCGCCGGTAGGGTCGTTTCTGTGAACAGTTCCCTGCTCGACGCCTGCTGGGGCAAGCCCGTCGAGCGGGTGCCGGTTTGGTTCATGCGCCAGGCCGGTCGCTGCCTGCCCGAGTACCGGGCCCTACGCGAGAAGTACGGCATGTTCGACATCTTCCGTGCCCCCGAGCTGGCCGCCGAGGTGACGATGCAGCCGGTTCGGCGACTGGGCGTCGACGCCGCCATCCTGTTCTCCGACATCGTCGTGCCCCTGGCCGCCGTCGGCATCGAGGTCGAGCTCCGCCCCGGGCCCGTCCTGGCCCAGCCGTTCCGTGACTCGACCGACCTGACCCGGCTCCGACCACTGGAGCCCGAGGTCGACATGGCGTACGTGCTCGAGACCGCGCGCCTACTCGCGGGCCAGCTCGACGTCCCCCTCATCGGCTTCGCCGGTGCCCCGTTCACCCTGGCCAGCTACCTGATCGAAGGCGGCCCGTCGAAGACCCTGGGGCGGACCAAGGCGGCCATGCACGCCGATCCCACGTTCTGGGCCGCCCTGCTCGACCGGTTGGCCGACATGGTCATCGCCTCGCTGCGCGCCCAGGTCCAGGCGGGAGCGGCGGCGGTGCAGGTCTTCGACTCCTGGGCCGGCCTGCTGAGCCCGGCCGATTACCGCCGCTCGGTGCTGCCCGCCACCACGAAGATCTTCGCCGGCCTGGAGGAACTCGGCGTGCCGAGGATCCATTTCGGCGTCGGCACCGGCGAGCTGCTGGAGCTGCTGGCCGAGGCCGGCCCCGACGTGGTCGGCGTCGACTGGCGGGTGCCCCTCGACCGGGCCCGGGCCCGCCTGGGCGACGAGCAGGTGGTGCAGGGCAACCTCGACCCTGCGGCGTGCCTGGCCCCCTGGGACGTCGTCGCCTGCGAGGCGACCGCCGTCCTCGACGCCAACGCCGGCCGCCCCGGCCACGTCTTTAACCTGGGCTGGGGCGTGCTGCCGGAGACCAACCCCGACATCCTGCGACGCCTGGTCGACCTTGTCCATGGTGACTGAGCCCGCGGCCGGCCCGACAGGCGTGCTGGTCATGGCCTACGGCACCCCGGCCACGCCCGACGATGTCGAGGCGTACTACACCCACGTGCGGAGGGGCCGGGCGCCGACACCGGAGCTGCTGGCCGACCTACGCCGGCGCTACGACGCCATCGGCGGGACGTCGCCGCTGCTCGAACGGACCCGGGAGCAGGCGGGTGGCATCCAGGCCGCCCTGGGCCACGGCTACCGGGTCACCCTCGGCATGAAGCACGCCCCGCCCTTCATCGAGGACGGCGTCGCCGCCCTCGCCGCCGCCGGAGTGACCCGGATCATCGGGCTGGTCCTGGCACCGCACTACTCAGTGCTGTCGGTCGGCGAGTACGCCACCCGAGCGGCGGCGACCGCAGCCGACCTGGGCGTGAGCCTCACCATGGTGGAGTCCTGGCACCTGGCGCCGGGCTACATCGAACTGCTCACCGGCTTCGTCGGCGACGAGGTGCGGTGGCTCGACACCGAGCCCACCGAAGTCGTCTTCACCGCCCACAGCCTGCCGTCGCGCATCCTCGACATGGGCGACCCCTACCCCGACCAGCTGGCCGAGACGGCCAGAGCCGTCGCCGACCAGGCCGGCATCGAGCGGTGGTCGGTGGGCTGGCAGAGCGCAGGCCGCACGCCCGAGCCCTGGATCGGCCCCGACCTCCTCACCGTCCTGCCCACCCTGGCCGAGGCGGGCGCCGCCGGTGTGGTCGTCTGCGCCGCCGGTTTCGTCTCCGACCACCTCGAGCTGCTCTACGACCTCGACATCGAGGCCGCCGCCGCCGCCGACCAGCTCGGGCTGGCCTTCGCCCGCACGCCGTCGCCCAACGCCCACCCGGGGTTCTGCGCCACCCTTGCCGACGTCGTGCGACAGGCCGACGCCGGGAGCCATGCCTGAGGGAAGACCGGCCCCGGCGGTACATGTGGCGGTGGTCGGCGGCGGGATCACCGGGCTGGCCGCCGCCTGGTACCTCGAACGGGCGGGAGCGACTGTCACCCTCCTCGAGGCCGGCAATCGGGTCGGGGGGAAAATCCGCACCGACGAGCTGGGCGGGGTGCCGGTGGAGGCGGGGCCCGACACGTTCCTGGCCCGGGTGCCATGGGCCGTCGACCTGTGCCTGGAGCTGGGCCTGGAGAGCGAGCTCGTCGCCCCCGCCACCGGCAAGGCCTTTCTCTGGACGGCCGATCGGATGCACCCTCTGCCGGCGCGCCAGGTGCTCGGCGTGCCCACCGCGCTGGGCCCGCTACGGCGTTCCGGCGTCCTGTCGGCCGCCGGCGTGGCCCGGGCCGCCCTCGATCTCGCCCTTCCCACCAGCACCTTCGGCCCCGACCCGTCTGTGGCCGACGTCGTCGGGCGACGCATGGGACGGGAGGTCGTCGAGCGCCTGGTCGATCCCCTCGTGGGCGGCATCAACGCGGGACGGGCCGACCGCCTGAGCCTGGCCGCCACCGCCCGGCCGATCGCCGAGGGGGCGGCGCGCCACCGCAGCCTGATCCTCGGCCTGCGTCAGGCTCCGCCCGCGGCGGCGGGCCCGGTGTTCCTGGGCATCACCGGTGGTCTTCAGCGGCTCATCGACAGTCTCGCCGCCAGGCTCCACGACGTCCGCATCGGCGCGCCGGTGGGCTCGGTGCGCCGTGTCACCACAGGCCGGTACCGCGTCGGACTGCCCGATAGCGACCACGTCGAGGTCGATGCAGTGGTGGTCACCGTTCCGTCCTACGCCGCCGCCGGCCTACTGGCGGAGCTGTCGCCCGCCGCCGCCCGTTCCCTGTCGGGCATCCGCCACGCATCGGTCGTCACCGTCTCCCTCGCCTACCCGCCGCCGGCCGTCGATCACCCGCTCGATGGCGCCGGCATGCTCGTCCCCCGGGTCGACGGCCGGCTGCTCACCGCCTGTACGTGGTCGACGACCAAGTGGCCGGTCCTGGCCGCGAGCGGAATGGTGATGCTGCGGGCGTCCGCTGGGCGCGACGGCGACGAGCGGCCCATGGCCATGGGTGACGACGAGGTCGTGCGCCGGGTGCACGACGAGCTGGCCGAGGCGCTGGGCATCAGGGGCGGGCCGGCCACGTCCTGCGTGAACCGCTGGCCGAACGGCTTCCCCCAGTACGACGTGGGCCACCACGCTCGCGTCGCCACCATCGAAGGAGCGCTCGAGGCGGATGCGCCGGGCGTGGTGGTCGCCGGCGCCGCCTATCGCGGCCTGGGCATCGCCGCCTGCATCGAGCAGGCCAAGAAGACCGTTGCGTCCATCCTCGCCTGAGTCATCGGCCCAGGCCGGCCCGTCGGGCACGCACCAGCACCTCGGCCCGGTCTCGTACCTCCGATCAAGGCAGGTCATGGGCCGAGGTCCCACAGGAGGCGGTAGTAGCGGGTGCGGTCCGGATCGGGCGACACCCCGTACGCGGCCACCAGCGCGTCCTCCCATCCCGAGCCGTAGTTCCAGCCGACGGCCATGGTCGCCACCGCCAGGTCGGCCCAACGATCGGCCACGCCCAGGTCCCCGAGGTCGACGTGAGCCGACCATCGACCGTCGTCGGCGATCAGCGTGTTGGGTGGGCACGAGTCGCCGTGGCAGACGACGAGGTGGTCGATGGGCGGGGGGTGGGCCAGCAGCTCCACGGCCTCCTCGATCCCGAGGCGCCGGTGGATCGGATCCCAGTTCGTGGCGTCGAGCCGCCCTGCGGCCAGGCACCGCTGTGTGTCGGCCAGCCGGTCCTCGGCCGACCACGAGAATGGGCAACGCCCAACCGGCAGGGCGTCATGCAAGCCCCGGAGCCCCTTCCCGATGGCGGCCACGGCGGTGGCGGGCTGGGCCTTCCACCGCTCCGCGATGGCGTTCTCCCCGGCCAGGGCGGAGGTGACGATCCACGACCCGTCGTCGTCGGCCCCCTGATCCAACACCACCGGGACCGGCGTGTAGGACGCCGCCCACGCCAACCGGGCCACCTCGCGGCTCAGATCGATACCGCTGGTGACTGGAGTCCATTTCACAAAACACCGCGCCGGGCCGATCCCCACCTCGAAGGTTCGACCGCCGAGCTCGTTCTCCCAGACCGGTCGCATGACCCGGCCAGCCGCTACCTGCGACACCGGCCGGGGCACCGGGAGCCTGTCCAACGGCGCACGCTCGTCCACGCGATCGAGCTTGCCACCGGCTCGTAGGCTCTCGGCCATGAGCGAGCACCGACGCGAAGCGGAAGAGCGCAGCGCCGTGACCCCTCAGTTGGTCCTCCGTCTCCAGATGGTGGACCAATGAGGGACGAGGTCGTGGTCCGATCCCTTCGACGGGAGCGAGGTCGGCCGGGTGCCCAGGCATGGATCGGGCGACATCGACCGGGCCGTCGCCGGGGGCCGACCGTGCTGGTCGACGTCACGCCGGGCATGAGGAGGGACCGGCGTGGGCCGTCCGGGCCATGACCGAGGAGCGACTGGTGGTGATCCGGCCCCCGACGTCCCGATGACCGCCTCGGCACCCCCCCAGCTGGCCCCGATGCTGGCCACCAGCCCTCGACTGCCGGCCAGCTTCGACGGCTACCTCGTCGAGCCGAAATGGGACGGCGTACGGGCCATCGTGACGGTGCACGCCGACCGCATCACCATCGCCAGCCGCCTTGGCAACGACGTGACGGGTGGCTATCCGGAATTGGCCGCCGTAGCCGAGGCGCTCGACGGTCGCTCCGCCGTGCTCGACGGGGAGATCGTCGCCTTCGACGACCGGAGCGGCCAGCCCAGCTTCCAACGCCTCCAGCGGCGCATGCACGTGCGCTCGCCGGCAGCCCAGTTGAAGCGCGAGGTGCCCGTGCAGCTGTTGCTGTTCGACGTGCTGTGGTTCGACGGCGATCTGCTCACCATGCAGCCCCAGGCGGAGCGCCGGAAGATGCTCGACAGCCTGGCCCTAAACGGACCGAACTGGCATACCTCGCCGGTGCTGCCCCTGGCTCCGCCCGACGAGCTGCTGGCCGCCTGCCGGGCCATCGGGATGGAGGGCTACGTGGCCAAGCGGATCGACGCGCCGTACCTTCCCGGTCGCCGGTCCTCGGCGTGGATCAAGGTCAAATGCATCCGGCGGCGAGAGTTCGTCGTCGGCGGATGGTCGCCGGGCCGGGGCGGGCGGTCCGGCTCCATCGGTTCGCTGGCACTCGGTTGCTGGGGAGTCGATCCGGCGACGCAGGCCAGCACCGGCCGACTGCACTACACCGGCCTGGCTGGCTCCGGGTTGTCACAGGATCTCATCCGCCAGCTCACCGCAGTATTCGCCCGCACCGCCCGTGACGGGAGCCCGTTCTTCGAACGGCTCATCGGCACACTCCATTTCGTGGAGCCCCTGCTGGTGGCCGAGGTGGCCTACAACGAGATGACCGACGGTGGCACGCTGCGCCAGCCGTCTTTACAGGGATTTCGGACCGACCTCAACGCCCACGAGGTGCTGGCCGACGAGGACATGCAGGCGGTCCTCGACGGCCGGCCCTCGCCGGTGCGCATCCGACAGGTCTGGTGATCGCTACTTGGCGGACGGCTTCTCGGCCGGCAGTTGGGTGCTGCTCGCCGGCGGCTCTCGCCCGACGTAGCATCGCTCCGTGCCCCGACCCATTTGGAGTGGTGCAATCAGCTTCGGGCTGGTGAACGTGCCGGTGAAGCTGTTCAGCGCGGTGACGTCGAAGGACGTTCGCTTCCACCAGCTCGACGGCAAGTCGAAGTCGAGGATCCGCCAGAAGCGGGTGTCGGTGACTACCGGTGACGAGGTGGCCTACGACGACCTGGTCAAGGC
>JBBSIS010000126.1:0-9058 GCA_038231955.1 Acidimicrobiales bacterium | reverse complement strand
TGGTTGACGTCGGGTACGAGTCGAACGTGTGTCCGACCGGCGTTGGGGGATACCGAGGTGGTCCCATGACTGGCAACGGGGTGGTCCCATGCCGGTGGCAAAACTGCCCTCAGGGTGGTCCCATCAGCGTGGCAAACGACATCGCGTTCCTTGCGCAGGGTCGGTCGGAACTCGGTGGTGACGAAGAACGTGCAGCTCTCAGCTGGTCGCCGGACTGCCGGTCTACATCGCCCTCACCGCCCTGAGCATGGGCCTGCTGTAGGCCGTTCGGACCCGCCGGGCCGCCCCGCGGACCATCGGGTCGCCCAGCCGGGCGACTCCCCAGCCCGGATGCTACGAGCCGCCTGAAACCACACACGGGAGGACCCCACCGGGCGCTCCGACCAAAACAGTCCCGGCGCGCCCGGCGCCTTCAGGCCGACAACCTCGGGGCCCGGGAGGGTCCGATCCGGACGGACAGCCTCGGGCCGTCGACGTCGAGGTCGATCAACAGGCCGCCCGCTGTCACCTGGCTCCGGGGAACCGGGACGACCGCCCGATCGCCGAGCCGGGTGCCCTCATGGCCCGGGAGGAGCCTCGGCAGGAAGCGGCGGAGGAACGACTTTGGACGTCGCCGACCCCCGCCACCCATCGAACCGTCCCGCAGGAGGAACGACGTCCGGGTCCCGCAGGAGGAACGACTTGCGGGACGTCGTGGCAGTGACCGGGGAATGACGGCTACCGTGCCGCAAGCGGATCCGCTTGCGGACCAGGGTCGAGCGAGGCTCCACGTCGACTTCGTCGCGATCCCGCGCCGCAAGTCGTTCCGCGTACGAGATCCGGTGACGACGCTTCTCGGACCCGCCTTTGAGCCTCACGTACCTCCCGGCCGTCTCGCCACTACGGGGCGTAGCGGGAACGGATGTGGGAGACGTCCGGACGTTCCGGGCGGTCGGCGCTAGATGCGGGACGCACCTATTGACATGGTCCGGAGGGCGGTGGACCATACCGCACGGTCGGCACCAGCGGGCTGGGGACGGGGAGATCACGACGTGAGCCGGATCGTTGGAGTTGGTGGCCGACTGCGCTTCGGCGGGCTCGCCCTCGCAGTGGGTGTGGCACTCTCCATGCTCGTCATGGCCGGCGGCGCCAGCGCAGAGCGGCTGACCGACCCGGTCGTGACGCCCTCGCAGCAGGTGACCAAGGATGTGCGCCCCGGGCGGGGCTACACCAATGCCCACATCCTGGTCAGCCCGAAGGATCCGAACATCATGGTGATCGCCCACGCCGACTTCACCGCCTCCTCCTGTGTGATCCACGTCAGTCGTGACGCCGGCCGCACCTGGGCCCCGGCGCCGGCCAAGCCGGTGCCGCCCGAGTACAAGGCGTGTACCCGCCCGGCCTTCGGCGCCTTCATGGACGCCGACTTCGGTGCCGACGGCACTCTCTACTTCGCCACCACCGGCGGAGACTCGGCCGGTGGCCGCGGCCCGACCGATGGCTACGTCGCCCGCACCAGCGACCTCGGCGAGACGTGGCAGTTCTCGGTGGCGGCCAAGCCCGTCGAGCGGGAGTTCACCCGGTTCGACGGCTCCAAGGTGACGGCCCTTGAGCGGTTCAACTACGCCCGGATCGCCACGAACCCGACCGACCCCAAGCGACTGTCGGTCGGCTACGTGGTCTCCACTGCCGACGCCCTCACGCCCGCCCCGCCCGTTCGCAGCGTGGTGGCCGTGTCCGACGACGGTGGCGCCACCTGGTCCAAGCCCGTCGACATCGTCGAGCAGACGTTCCCCCGCAGCGAGCTCGCCGGCTCCGACGCTCCGGGGATGGCCATCGGCAAGGACGGGGCCATCTACTCCTTCACCAAGGAACGGGCTCCTGGGGGCGGCATCACCCTGCCGACGCAGCCGTCCAACCCACTGCCCCTGGGTGAGCCGGCCCAGTGCCAGCCGGCCTCGGCGAACCCTGCCATCGCGCCGACCATCCCGAACCCGACCGGTACGCCCCCCAAGGCCAACGAACCGGGCGCGGGGACCCGCTTGATCATGTCCAAGTCGACGGACGACGGAAAGACGTGGAAGTCCGCCATCGTCGACGACGGCGGTCTGGCCTGCACCGGCTGCCTCACCATCCCGGAGACGGCCATCGACGGTAAGACCGGTGCCATTTACGTAGCCTTCGAGCTGAGCGAGTCGTCGTTACCCAACCCTCGGGACAACCGTGACATTTTCGTCGTCAGCTCCACCGACGGGGGCGCGACGTGGAGCAAACGGCTGAAGGTGAACGACGACGACGACCCCAACCGAAAGCCGAACTACGACCAGTTCATCCCGGGCATCAGCGTGGCGCCGAACGGGCGCGTCGATGTGGCCTGGTACGACATGCGCACGGACGGCCTGTACAACCCGAGCGGGCGCGGCGACACCCTGCGGCGGGACCAGACCTGCTGGGATGTCTTCATGGCCTCGTCCTTCGACGGCGGCCGGACGTTCGGGAAGAACGTCCGGGTGAGCGACCGGAGCATGAATCAGAACTCCGGGTTCCCCCTCAACCTGGCCACGGACCTGCGGGCGCCGATCGGCGTCGTAGCCACAGATGCCACCACCTACGTCGCCTGGCCCGACTCCCGCAACGGCACGTTCGAACTGCCCAACGATGACACCTACATGGCCACCGTGATCCACGAGCAGAAAGCGGCGCACGACGACAGCGGCCTCAACCTGACGTCCGCCTTCCTCGGACTGGCCGTCGGCCTGCTCGTCGCCGGAACCGCGGTGTTCGCCGTGTCCCGCCGGCGGGCCGGCGCAGTGGCGAGCTAGACGATCCCACCGACTCCGCCGCCGGTCGGGCCGGTGGACCGGGTCGACGCCGTCATCTTCGACTGGGGTGGCACGCTGTCCGAGTCGCCGACTTGGGGTTGGTCGACGGCTGGCGGCCCGGGCGTGGCCGAAGATGGCCGACGTGGTCCACACTCCGACCGCCCGACCTTCGCAGCGATGTCGGCGAACGTCAGGGCCCGTTCGCCCTTCGCTTCCAGGATCAGTTCGATGCACTGCTTGGAGTCCATCAGGCCACGTTCGTTGTCTGTCGTTTCGCCATGTGACTCCCAGATGACGATCCTCCTGCGGGTTCCACGCCTCGACTGGGCTCAGCCGGTCGTAGGTGGTCCGGGCCACGTCAAGCCGGCCGGCACGGGCCTGAGCCCTCGCCGGCCCGAGCAGCGGCAGCTCGCCGAGGAAGGGCGGAGCCCGGGTCAGGTCCATGGCGCTCCACCGGTCGGCCAGCTCGACGGTCGACCCCGCGTGCATCTCAAGGCCGACGCGGTAGCCGAGGTACATCATCTCGGGGCCGAAGGGGGTCTCCAGGACGGCGAATAGCCGGCGGGCGGCCT
This sequence comes from Acidimicrobiales bacterium, assembly GCA_038231955.1. GTDB lineage: Bacteria > Actinomycetota > Acidimicrobiia > Acidimicrobiales > AC-14 > CADCTB01. The sequence goes on along the minus strand of JBBSIS010000126.1, from coordinate 5,685 downwards.
CGGCGTGCCTCAGCCGGTCGGCGACGCGGCCGGTTGCCTGGGCCACGGCGGCCTCGACCCGAGCCTCGTGCCAGCGGGCCATGGGGAGCCGGCAGCGTCGATGCGCTGACGGAGGAGGGGCAGGGTGGCAACGGTGTCGGGTAGACGACCGAGCTCCAGGAGCGCGTCGATCCGCCACAGCGGCTCCCAGAACGCCACGGTGGGCCGGGCCGGCCGCCGGGCCGCCTCGCCGATGAGGCCGGCGAGCGCCAAGCGCTCCTCGGCAAGTTCGCGTAGCTCGGCGTGAGGCATGGATCGAGCCTCGGAGACCAGGACGGCGTCGGCGAGGAGATCGGGGCGGCCCGCCTCACGAGATGCGCCGGCCACTTCGACGCGGCTGGCGACTGCGGTGGTGATCTCGTCGCAATGAAGGCGGGCGCGCCCCGCCGACCGCCCGTGCGTCGCGGTCGAGGGGTCGGTGCCCGCGCCGCCGAGTGCGAGGGCGCGGTCGAACAGCCGGGCGGCCTCCTCCCTCGCCAGCCGGCGGTCGGCGATCCGGGCCGCCCGTTCGCACCACGCCGCGGCCCGGTCGCGCTGGCCGAGGGCAGAGGCGGCGTCCCAGTGCCGGGCCAGGTCGGCGGCGTGGGCGTCACCCGTGCCCTCGTACGCCTCGATCGCCTCGGCTATGACTCGGTGGACTTCGGGCAGCTCGGCGGCATGGAGCGTGGCCTGAACCGCGTCCGCACCAGCGCGTGGACGAATCGGAGCTCTCCCGATCGGCCGGTGGGCTCCACCAGTCCCGCAGCCATCGCCTCGTCGACCGCCTCCAGGACACGATCGCCGGGCGGCCCGTGGCCAAGGGCGTTGGTGTAGATGCTCGGGGTGGAGGAGCACGCCCGCACCTGGTCGCAGCTTGGGCGGTGCAGGGCCCGCCTTCCCATACCAGACGGCTGTTCCAGTGTCAGCCGACTGGCCGTCCACGCCGGTGCTTGCGCAAACCGACCCGGCTCGTTATTGCTGCGACGCTGCCGGGTGGCGGCCCATCGCCGGCGGATCGGGTCGACCGTCGTCGAGCGCTCCCGGCTTCATCCGCTCTTCGGCGGCCGGTCACCGTCTACGAGTGCGACGGCTGCGGCGCCCGGAAATCGGAAATCGACGATGTGACGAGTGCGGACCTTCATGCACAAGATCGGCGTTGGCGGACTGTCCCCGTGCTGCGGGGAGCCGATTTCGGTGGACGAGGTCCCCAACTCGTGGACGCCGTGCCGCTCGTCCACGACGGGGGCACAATGGCCCGGCTGGACTCACCGGCTGTCGCCACCGGCACCGCTCGAAACCATGCCGACTCGGGTGACTGCGCGCCCGATCAGGGCGTACTCTGACTTATATGGCCTTCGCCGCGCCGATGGGCTACAGCGTCGAGGATCTCGACTGGCTTCGAGCTGAGATCGGCGTTGCCCACCTGGAGCTTGACCCGTGGGGGAGCCTCATCGTGTCGCCTGCCACTGACGCCCACGAGCTGGCTGTCGCCCTGATCGTCGACCAGGTCGTCGCTCAGCTGCGGCTGTCTGGCTGCGTGAGGGTAAACGGCCTTGCCTGGAATGTGCCGGGCGGGAGCGGGTACGTCAACGTGCCCGACATCGCGGTGGTGAGGCCCGGGTTTGCTCGCGTCGGCGCCCTGCACCTCGACCCCCCGCCGCTGCTCGTGATCGAGGTGGCGTCTCCGTCCACACGGGCGGTCGACCGGGGACGCAAGCTCGCCGACTACCGCCTCGGCGGTGCCCGCCTGTACGTGCTGGTCGACCTTCCGGCGCTCTCCAAGGTCATGGCCGTGACCTTCGAGGCCCACGACTTCGTGGCCGACCAACTCCGCACGGCCAACAACGTCATCGAGGTGACCGTCGACGATCGACTCCTCCGCCTGGACCTCAGCTCGCTCGCCGGCAACGAACCTGCCTGACCGATCCGCAGGCCGGGTGTCACCCAAGCTGGGGGGTCTCTCATACCGGCCCCACCCCGACCGGCGATTCTAGGTCTCGAGCCTGCCAGCAGGCCTTCCTCCTGAGCCGAGCGAGCATGCCGTCCCGCAAGCCGATCCTCTCATGAGACGACGGCGACCGAAGAGAGCGCGGCGTCGGAGTGACCAGCAGCGAACCCGGAAGAGTCCCCTGGACGCCAGGCGCCATGATGCGGACGCTTGGGGGACGCTTTCCCGTAGCTGACACGTACTGCCGAAGCGACACGTAGACGCGCTACACCTCAATTCTGTCCCGACTGGCCGAGCACATCGGCGACCCCGACATCGTCGCGCCGCTCAACGAGCCGAAAGGATGTGGTCGCCTTCACCAGGATCCAACTTGGCCGAAGTCGGTGGACGCTCGCACCCGAGTGCAACCACGACGATGCACGTGACAACGAGAACTCGAATGAGTAGCTGGACGGGGAGGACTCGCCGCCGACGCGCGCTCATCGGTGGGCGAACCTAGCGGCCGCAAGACGGGGCCGGCAGGCGGTACGGGCGGCCCGGCCTACGGCACCACCAAGGATCGGACGTGCCGCCGACACAGGCGTTGGACTCCGTGGTCCAGAAGACCGGACGGCCCGGTAAGCGCTCGCCGAGCGGGGTACCGGAGGCGGATCCCCCCAGCGGGACTCGGCCGTCGCCGCCTCGGCTGTTGGCTGAACGGCGACCGATGTGCCGTGAGACGGCCCTATCCCACGTCGGCGAGGGATCGAGAGCCCGACGTCGATGGATCACCGTCACCCCGCCGGTGCCGGGATCCCAGCGCAGCGACGGTGAGGACGAGCCCGACGATGAGGAGGCCGATCGCCCCGCCGAGGATGATCTTGGCTGTCTTCGACGTGCCGCCCGCCAGGGTCTGGAATTGCACCGCGGACACGAACATGTCCTGCACGCCGCCACCGGTCCCGACGGGCCCGACCGAGGGGTCGGCAAGTTGCACGGTGCCCTTGTCGTTCAGCGAGAACCGCGTGTCGTCCCATCCGACGAGGGCGTAGGCGTTCGTGGACGTCAGGCTCGGAGGCGAGCTCTGGTCGAAGTTGTTGGCCCAGACGCCGAGTCGCCGGTCGATGCTCTGGTCGGTGATCCGGATGTTCTTGGCCCAAGTCGTCCCGTTGTCGGTGGAGTACGTGTAGTAGACGTCGTTCGACCTGATCCCGGGATCGTCACGGGTGTCCCACCAGGCGACGTCGACCCGCCCGTTCGGCGCCAGGGAGATGTTGGGGATGAACTTGCCCTTGAGGTTCTTCGGGTCGTCGTCGGCCAGCACCTTCGGCGCGGTCCAAGTCTTCCCGCCGTCGGTGGAGCGCAGGTAGAAGATCGTCGAGTACCCATCCAGCTCTGGACGTGTGCTGCCCTCGGTGACCATATGGAGCGTCCCCGCCGAGCCACCCTCCGGGCTCCACCTGATGAACGGCTCCAGGAAACTCGATCCGTTCTCGTAGCGGAACGGCTGCACCTGCGTCGGCGCCCACGTCTTGCCCCGGTCCGTGGACTTGGAGACATAGATGGCCGACGGCGCCGATGGGGACACGTTCGCCGTGGTGGACTTCCAGCCGACGTACACCGCGCCCTTGTCGTCCACGGTGAGGCCGGCGTTGCTGCCCCCGAAGTTGGCCACCTGGTTGGGCTTCTCGGCCAGCGAGCCAGCTGGGGCCGTCGTGGTGGTGGTCGGCGACGCCGTGGCTGCGATCGTGGTCGCGGTGATGGCCTGGGTGCGCGGCCCATCTGCCGCGAACGCGTCGCCGACCGCCGACACCGGCTCGCCGAAGGTCTTTCCGCTGTCGGTCGACACCGCCACCATGGGCTGTGACACGACCGAGTTGCCGGCCGGCTGGTTGACGAGCGACCGCCGGTACGTGACGTAGACGATGTCCTCGCTGCCCGACTTCGAGTCGACAGCGACCACGGTCACCGGCCGGTTCGTCTCCTGCTTCGGGTCCTGGGTGGGGCGGGCGTCGCGGACGAGCGTGGTGGTCCAGCTTTTGCCCAGATCGGTGGACCGGGCGAGCTGCACGCTCACCTTCTGGCGGCTGTCCTGGGTGTCCCACGCCACCATGGCCATGTAGAGGCTGTCGTTGCGGCCCCACGCGAGCGGCGCCTGGAAGATGTTCGAGTTGTTGGCCTCGCAGAAGGGGTAGGACTTCAGCGTCGGCGACGCATCGAGCATCTCCCACGTCTGGCCGGCGTCGAGTGAGCGGACCATGCCGCAGCGCTTGGACCGGAACTCGAGGTAGCCACCGACGATCTGCTCGGGCTTGGTCGGATTGGCGAGCAGGAACGGTGCCGAGTAGGTGCGCTGCGGATCAAGGTCCGGCTTGGTGATGTTCACCGGCTTGACGAGCTGCGGCGGCCCGGCGGCGAGCGCCGGGCCCACCCCTGCGGTAGCCACAAGGGCGGCGGCGACGGTCAACTGCGTGATCCGGCGTGCGTTCATGGTTCGACCTCCCCGAGAGGCAAGAACCTTGGCACAGAAGCGCCGGCTCGTCCACGACCCGGATGCGGAGCGCCGCGGGCGGGGGCACACCCGCCGGATTCAGCCATCAGCGCCACCTCTGTGCCGCCCAGGATCCGGCCGTTGATCTGCACGTCGATTAGGTGGCGTCCAGGCAGGTTGCGCCGGATCGACACGTGCTCGAAGCGGTGCCGACGGACGACGGTCGTCGGGCGGCCGGGCTCCAGCCGCCTCCGGGTCAGGTTGAAGACCTTCGGCCGGCGGAGCCCACCGGGCCCCACGTAATGCACCCGATAGTCGATGACTGCGTCGGTCGGCGTCATCGGCGGGCTCGAGGGTCAACGTCACGGTGTTTGCATCTAGCCGGTCGCCAGACCTTGTGGACCCGTCGCCTTCGGCCCAACAGCTGTCGCAGAGCTCCTGGCCGCAGCAGTCACAACGGAGTTCGACCTGCGCTTCGGCACAGCCCTCGCATGACGGCGCCTGCCCGCCTGGGCGGGCGGGTGCCAGCGGCGGCGGGGCGCCAGAGCGCGACAGGCCCGACGTGGTCACGGGCATGGATTCCTCGACAGCTGCGGCGTCCGACAGATGCGGGTTTACGATAGGAAGGTATGACAGAGGCGATCGCGCTCACGTCTTTCGGAGACTTCATCGACGGCGAGGCGCGGAGTGAGCGGCGTCACGATCTGGTCGGCGGAGGGGTCTTCGCCATGGCTGGCGGCACTGACCGCCACGATCTCGGCGCCGGTCTCTTCTACGAGCTGCTGGCCACCGGTGCCAGGACCAAGGGATGTCGGCCGTTCACCTCCAACCGGCTCGTTCGCACACGGAGCGGGAACGCGTACTACCCGGATGTCATGGTGGCCTGTGGTCCGGCGCCGCACCGGTTGTACGAGACTGATCCCGCACTGGTCGTCGAGATGCTGTCCCCATCGACCGCCGATGTCGACGTTTTTTACGACATCATCGACCGCACGGCCACTTCGGCCTGACGAACGCGCCTCGGCGGGCGAGCCAGGCTGTGGGCCCGCCACCCTCGCCAGCGGTGGCGCAGGCCAGGACGGAGACGGCGGCAGCACCGCGGGCGTGACCCGACGGGTTGGGTGGCGAGGCCCGGGCCCGAGGTGGCGGTCGACAGGGGGCTTGAGGACGATGTCGGTGAGGACCAGGGGCGGTGATGTGCGCTTAGGCGCTGACCTCTTCCTCGGACAGCAGGAGGGCGAGCTCGGCT
>JBBSIS010000125.1:0-9143 GCA_038231955.1 Acidimicrobiales bacterium | reverse complement strand
CGGCTGTTCCAACACTACGACGGGCGCAACCGCCTGCTGACCCTCACCCGCAACGCCCCGGCGTCGCTGGCGCTGCGCGAAGCCGGTCGCCACCTGCTCGTGACCGGGTCCTACGCCCGCCGCGACGTCCTGTGGCCGTTGATGCAACGCCGACCGGCGTCGGTGGAGACGGTCCGGCGGCGGGCGGCGGCCTCCGGGGCCTACCTTCGCCTGCTGCCGGAGGCGCTGGTCGCCCGTCGGCGGCTCGGCCGGCGGGGCCGGCTCAGCACCGCGGAGCTCTCCCGATGGATGCGCCAGTCCTGAGCGGCTAGAAACCGGCAGGTGAAGGCGCTCATACTGTCCGGCGGCGCGGGCACCCGCCTGCGACCCATCACGCACACCAGCGCCAAGCAACTGGTGCCGGTGGCCAACAAGCCCATCCTGTTCTACGGGCTCGAGCAGATGGCCGAAGCCGGCATCGTCGAGGTCGGCATTGTGGTGGGCGACACCCAGGCCGAGATCCGCTCGGCGGTGGGCGACGGTTCGACCTGGGGCCTCGAGGTCACCTACATCCCCCAGGACGCGCCGCTCGGCCTGGCCCACTGTGTGCTCATCGCCGGCGACTTCCTGGGGGACGACGATTTCGTCATGTACCTGGGCGACAACCTGTTACGCCAGGGGGTCAAGGGCTTCGTCGACCGCTTCGAGTCCCATGGCCGAGGCGCCGGTGCCACGCCGGCGGTCGCCCAGATCCTGCTGGCCCGGGTGCCCGACCCCCAGCGCTTCGGCGTGGCCGAGATCGACGCCAACGGCGAGGTCGTGCGCCTGGTGGAGAAGCCGGTCGACCCTCCGTCAGATCTGGCCCTGGTCGGTGTCTACCTGTTCGACCCCACCATCCACCAGGCGGTGCGGGCCATCGAGCCCTCGGGCCGGGGAGAGCTGGAGATCACCGACGCCATCCAGTGGCTCATCGACCACGGGCACCGGGTCCACCACCAGGTCGTCGATGGCTGGTGGATCGACACCGGCAAGCTCGAAGCGTTGCTCGAGGGAAACCGCCTCATCCTGGAAACCCTCGATCAGCGCATCGACGGATCGGTCGACGCCGAGTCCAAGGTGGAGGGCCGGGTGGTGATCTGTGCCGGCGCCGAAGTGGTGAGCTCGACCATCCGGGGACCGGCGATCATCGGTCCTGGTACGCGCATCGAGCACAGCTTCGTCGGCCCCTTCACCTCGATCGCCGAACGGTGCCTGATCCTGCGCTCGGAGGTGGAACACTCCGTGATCCTCGACGAAAGCCACATCGTCGACATCCCTCGCGTGGAGGACTCCCTCATCGGCAAGCAGGTAGTGGTCACCCGGTCCGAGCGCCGCCCGCGCGCCAACCGCTTCATGCTGGGCGATCACTCCCAGGTCGACCTGACCTGACGCCCACGAATTCGAACTGGGGTCGCACAGGGTCGCTGTACGACACTGAGCGAGCCCAGTTCCCCAATGGCGGGCCTAGGACGGCCAGTCGATGCAGGCGGAAAGCTGGTCGGCGGTGACGCCGAGCACGGCGCTGGCTCCCGTCTCCTCGTAGGCCGTACCCTTCAGGACGAACCAGCGCAGCTGGCGCTGACGGGAGTCGGCGGTGCAGATCTCCTCGACGTGGTGGCGGGCGTAGAAGTCGAACTTGGCCCACGTCTCGTCGTCGGGGGAGATGACTTCGACCACGATTGCCGCCGTCGGCACCCACACCGCCGACGGCATGCTCCGGTGATAGCCGTGGTCGGGGATCCGGAAGTCGTCGGGCTGGCCGAGGTTGAAGCCGCCGGTGCCGATCAGGCCCGCGGCCCGGGTGAAAGGGTCCAGCAGAACGGCAAGCGCGTTGTCGAGATACCCGTGCCAGGAATGCGCCATCGGTGCCACGTGGTACTCGCCCTCCCACACCTCGTCGTAACGGTCCTGTCCTGTCGCTCGTCGGCGGGCCAGGAAGGCCTCGATCTCGACCGGCGGCTCACCGAGGACGACAGTTTTCACCCAGCCAGTCTACGCCCGCCCGGTTCACGACGACGTCGCCGGAGCAAGAGCGGCGGCCAAGCCGTCGACATCGGCCACCGTGACGGTGAGGGCAGGGTGGCGTAGGCGGTCGGTGGGGGCCAGGCCGGGGACCGGCTCGCGGAAGCAGATGCAGAGGCCCCGCTCACCGTTGGACGCGAAGGTGAGCCCCCGGTCGAGAAACGACATGCGGCCGGGGCCCATGGTCTTGATCGTGGTGTAGGGCCCGGTGATCTCCGTGCCGCAGATGTTGGCCAGCGGGGTCTCCAGGGACCAGCGCCCGTACCGGGCCAGGAGGTGACCGTCGCCCACCTCCACACGGGCGTTCCCGGGCGTGATGCCGAAGAGCAGGGCGGCGGCGCGGTGGACGGGGGAGGAGAAAGCGAACGGAAAGATCATGCCGAAGACCTACCCACCCCCAGCATCATTCTTGTTGTTCGAGGGTGTCGCCGATGAGCCAGAGCGTCGGAGGCCACAGACCGACGAACAGCGCCCGCCGCTCGGCGTTGCCGCGCTCGTCCTGGTCGACCGTCTTGGCCCGGATCCACAGCGTAATGCAGAGAGCCACGCTGGACATCGACATGACGTGGAGGTGCCAGCCCCGGATCCCCCTGGTGCGCATGAACTTCGTGACCATGGGGCAGAACGCTACACAGCTTGCCTCGACGTCCCACCCGCTCCCGCCGATTCGCCACCGCCGCCGTCTGGCCGGTGGGGGTCGCCCTCACCAGCTGGAGCTACATGTGGCGCACCACGCCGCTGCACCGCCGGGAGGTCGTGGGGTCCATGGAGGACGATGCGCCGCCCCCCGTACCCACGGGCGTCTCCCGGGAGGAGGTGCAACTCGACGACGCCGGGGTCGGCCCCCTCTACCACCGCCGCTACCAGGCCCGCATTCGCAATGCTGACCTGTCGGCCGAGGAGCTCATGGCCCAGGTCACGGCGGCGCCCAACAGGCTGGCGCCCACCGAGTTCGCCCGGTTCAGCAAGGTGCTGGGCGAGAAGGGGCGGATGCAGGTGGGCGACGAGTACGTGGTGCGCATGCCGGGGCCGTGGGACGGCCCGGTTCGGGTGGTCGACCTGACCCCGCGCTCGTTCCGCCTGGCCACCCTCGACGGGCATCTCGAGGCCGGTCAGATCGAGTTCCGCACCGATGACGACGACTGCGGCGTGACATTCACCATCGAGTCGTGGGCCCGCAGCGGCGACCGTCTCTCTCGTTTCATGTACCAGAGCCTGCACATGGCCAAGGAGGTGCAGTTCCACATGTGGACGTCGTTCCTGGAGCGGGCGGTCCGGGTCGCCGGCGGTCGGCTGGACGGCGGGATCGACGTCGAGACGCGCACGGTGGACGCCACCGGTGACGACACGGACAAGCCCCTCGGGAACCCCGAGTCGCGGTGCGTCCTCGACGACCTGCACGACAAGGCCCTGAATTTCGAGCTGGCGCCGAAGGGCGGCTTCCGCGCCGAGGAGGGCTGGAAGTCCGACGAGTACTGCCAGACACTCCCGGCCGAGGCGCCGGGGCCGCCCGTGGCCGGCGGGAGTTGGGAAGTGGCGCAGCGGCTGATGGGCGACTACGAGTTCGCCGACCCGTCGATCGTGCGGGCCGTCTACTACCCCGACCGGCCACTGGAGCAGCGCGACATGCTCCTCGAAGTCCGTTTCTACGGTTTGCGCTTCCGCTTCGGCGTCCGGGTCGGCGGAGTGGTCGACGAGACGAGGGACGTCGACGGGCGCCAGGTCCGGGTATGGGGTTGGAACTACCGCACGCTGCAGGGCCACCTGGAAATGGGACAGATGGACTACGAGGTATGGAAGTGGCTCGATACCGGCGAGGTCGAGTTCCGCACCTGCCGCTTCTCGCGCCGCGCACGCGTCGGCAACCCCATCGTCCGGTTGGGCGTGCGGATCTTCGGTCGTCACCAGCAGGTGAAGTTCGCCCAGCACGCCTGCGCGCGGATGGCCCACCTCACCGCCGCCGCTCTGGCCGAGGAAAGCGCCCCAGAAGTGCCGAGGGTGGCCGACGAAGTTCGGGTGCGCTCGTCGCCGGGCGGAAGCGCACCGGCCGGTCAGACGCGGTAGACGGTCACATCGGGGGAGCTGGCGGCCTTACGGCGCCCGAAAGGCCATCACCGCCTCCACCAGGGTGCGGACGCCGAAGCCGGTGCCGCCCTTCTGGAGGTACCCGTCGTCGTCGTCACTGCGGGCGGGACCGGCGATGTCGAGGTGGGCCCACGGCACGCCGGCGACGAACTCACGCAGGAAGAGCCCGGCGGTCAGAGCGCCGCCGTAGCGGCCGCCGCTGATGTTCTTGATGTCGGCGATGTCGGAGTCGATCAGCTTGCGGTAGTCCTCGGGCAAGGGCAGCGGCCACAGCTCCTCGCCGGCCCGTTCGCCGGCGGCACGCACCTGGTCGGTCCAGCCCTGATGGTTCCCCATGAGCCCGGCGACCTTCCGGCCGAGGGCGACGATGCAGGCCCCGGTCAGGGTGGCCACGTCGATGATGGCGTCGACGCCGGCTTCCACAGCCAGCGACAGCCCGTCGGCCAGCACGAGGCGGCCCTCGGCGTCGGTGTTCAACACCTCGACGGTCTTGCCGTTGCGAATGGTGAGCACGTCACCCGGCTTCACCGCCGCCCCGCCCGGCATGTTCTCGGTGGTCGGGATGATGGCGACGACCTTCACCGGCGGGGCGAGGGCGGCGATGACCGACATGGCGCCCAGCACGGCGGCGGCGCCGGACATGTCGGTCTTCATCGTCTCCATGCCCTCGGCCGTCTTGATGGACAGCCCGCCCGAGTCGAACGTGATCCCCTTGCCTACCAGGGCCACCGAGCCAAGCGCTCCTGGCGGGTCGTAGACCAGCGTGATGAGGCGGGCCGGCTCCTCGGAGCCCTGCGCCACGCCGGCCAGGCCGCCCAGCCGCTCGGTGACGATCTGGGTCTCGTCGAGGACAGTGAGGCTCAGTCCCCCGGCGGCGGCGACCTCGGCGGACCGGTCCGCCAGTGCGCGGGGGGTCATGGCCGCCGCCGGTTCGTTGACCAGGTCCCGGGCCATGGCCACGGCGGCCGCCATCCGGGCCCCCCGGTCGAGGCCGTGGCCGACATCTTGGCCCGATGCGGACGGAGGGTGGACCACCGCCATCGACTCGAGCCGGCAGGCCTTGGGGTCGGACTTGTAGCGGCTGAAGCGGTACGCCGCCAGCGCCGCCCCCTCGGCGACGGCCTGGGCGACGAGGGCCGGGTCGAGGCCCGGGGGAGCGGCGGCGAGGAGCGTGGTGGCCGCGCTGGTGTCGCGCCAGGCGGTGCGCACGAAGGCGGCCGCGGCCCGGCGAAGAACCTCGGCGGTGACCTTCTCCGGCTCGCCCACGCCCAGGGCGACCCAGGTGCCCCGGCCCGACGGGATGGCGAGTACCTCTCCGGGGCGGCCCTCGAACCCGCGGGCGGCGAGGAAGGCGAGGTCGAGGTCGGCGCCCGCGCCGGCCGGGAGCCGGCGGCCGGCGAAGACGGGCGCGCCGACGACAAGGGCGTCGGCCGGAACCTCGTCGGCGGCGGTGAAGGTGATGGGCATGGGCTACTCCTGGTCGTTGGGGCTTGCGGAGGAGCGGGCCGGCTGTGCTTCTCGGGCGGGCAGGGCGTGGCCCTCCTGCCCCCGGGCCATGGTCCACAGCAGGTCGGACAGGCGGTTCAGGTAGGGAACGACGTGGGAGCCGGGCGCCGCGACGCCCAGGGCGGCTCGCTCGGCCCGGCGGACCACGGTACGGGACAGATCGAGGGCGGCGGCAGTCGGCGTCTGACCGGGGAGGACGAACTCGGTGGGCGCCTCGAAGCGGCCGGTGAGATCGTCGATCAGCGGCTCCAGGGCGGCCACCATGTCCTCGGTGACCAGGGTCTGACCGGCGACCAGGCGATCGCGGTGCTCCGGGGCCGTCGCCAGCTCGGCCATGAGCACCCACAGGTCGCGCTCCAGGGCCACGAGCATCCGGTCAGCCTCGGACCCCCGGTCGACGGTGGCGCGAGCCATGCCGAGGGCGGCCTGGGCTTCGTCGACGTCGCCGCAGGCCGCCGGCCCGGGGGCGTCCTTGCGCACCCTCCCGCCGAAGAGCAGGCCGGTGGTCCCGTCGTCGCCCCGTCGGGTGTAGATCCTCACGTCGCGGCGAGCGTAGCGGCGAGGGATTCCAACCCTGCCGCCCGGCTGCCCTTGACCAGCACGGCGTCGCCCGTCCCGACCGGGCCGAGGCGGGCGAGGGCGTCGTCGACGTCGGTGGCCTGTTCCCCGCCGTAGTCGGGGGCGGCGATGGCGATGAGGCGGACGCCGAGAGCGACGGCCAGGGCGCCGATGCGGGCGTGCTCGGTGGGGCCGATGTCGCCCAGCTCGGCCATGACACCGAGCACGGCGATGTGGCGGGCGCCGGGGAGCTCGGCCAGGGAGCGGAGGGCGGCGCCGGTCGACAGCGGGTTGGCGTTGTAGGCATCGTTCAGCACCAGCGCGCCGGAGGACGATCGCTCCAGTTGCATGCGCCAGGGCGACAGGCGGGCGTGGCCCAGCCCGGCGGCCACCTGCTCCACGCCGGCGCCGCAGGCCAGGGCGGCGGCCGCCGCGGCCAGGGCGTTGGCCACTTGATGACGGCCGCGGACCTCCAGGGCCACGTCGGCGTCGCCCCACGGCGTCCGGAGGCGGAAACGGGGGCGCAGGTTGTCGTCGAGCGACACCGGCCCGGCCCGCACGTCGCCCGAGCCGATCCCGAAGCTCAGCACCCGCGCCGACGTGCGGGTGGCCATGGCCGCCACCAGGGGCACTTCGGCGTTGAGGACCGCCGTCCCCCACGCGGGCAGCGCCTCCACCAGCTCGCCCTTGGCCCGGGCCACGTCGTCGAGCGTGCCGAAGAAGGCGGCGTGGCAGATGCCGACGGTGGTGATCACGCCCACCGTCGGACGGGCGACGGCGCTCAGGGCGGCGATATGGCCGGGGCCTCGGGCGCCCATCTCCACCACGACGGCCTCGGTGCCGTCGGGCGTGTTCAGCAGGGTGAGGGGCACGCCGAGCTCGTTGTTGAATGACTTGAGGCTGGCGCTCACCCGCCAGCGCGACGCCAGGGCGGCGGCCAGCAGATCCTTGGTCGACGTCTTGCCGACGGAACCGGTGATGCCCACGACCCGGTCCGGCAGACGGTCGCGCGCCTCAGTCGCCAATGCCGTCAGGGCGACGGAGGTGTCGGCCACGCGGATGCCGGTGCCTTCGAGGGACGAGCCCTCCCCCATCCAGGCCGCGGCGCCGGCGGCCAGGGCGGCCCCGATGAAGTCGTGGCCGTCCCGGACCGCCCGGATGGCCACGAACAGCTCCCCACCTCGCACCAGGCGGGAGTCGATGCAGGCGCCGTCGATCTCCACGTTCGGCCCGGACAGGCTCCCGCCCACCGCGCCGGCGACGTCTGTGGCTCGAAGTCGCATGGCGCCCACACTGTCACCGCCTGGCCGCACTCTCGTCGAGCTGCCCTACACTTTGCGCCCGTGCGCCTTGTCATCCTTTTCGGCGGGCGTTCGGCCGAGCACGACGTCTCGTGCGTGACTGCCGCCCACGTTCTGTCCGCGGTCGACACCACCCGCTACGAGGTGGTTCCCGTGGGCATTGCCGAGGACGGGCAATGGGTTATGGCCGAGGGCAAGCCCGGAGACGCCGTTCTCGTGGCCGAGGGCCCCGGCGTCGACCCATCGGTCCTGACCCCCGAATCGCTCGCCTTCCCGTTGCTGCACGGGCCGCTCGGGGAGGACGGCACCCTCCAGGGCCTGCTCGAGCTGGCTGGTATCCCCTACATCGGCTCCGGCGTCCTGGCCTCGGCGTTGTGCATGGACAAGGCCATGGCCAAGGACGTCCTGGCCGGAGCGGGGATGGACCAGGTCCGCTACCTGGCTCTGCGCGACATCGAGGTCGACGAGGGCGCGCTCGACGAGGCCGCCGGCGAGCTCGGCTTCCCCCTGTTCGTCAAGCCGGCCAACCTGGGCTCGTCGGTGGCGGTGACCAAGGCCCACGACGTCGAGGAGCTGGCCACGGCGGTCAAGCTGGCGCTGGCCTACGACGAGTGGGTCGTGCTCGAGGAGGCGGTCACGGCCCGCGAGATCGAGTGTGGCCTGCTCGGCTACGGGCGGCTGCGGGCCTCGGTGCCCGGCGAGGTCCGGCCCAGCCACGAGTTCTACGACTACGACGACAAGTACTCCGGCACCGGCGCCGAGCTGCTGGTGCCTGCTCCCCTCCCTCCCGAGGTCGTCGAGGAGGTCCAAGGCCTGGCCATGGCCGCCGGCCACGCCCTCCGGGTCGACGGGATGGCGCGGGTCGACTTCTTCTACGAGGAGGACGGGCGAGGGCTACTGATCAACGAGGTCAACACGATCCCTGGCTTCACGCCCATCTCGATGTACCCCAAGATGTGGGAAGCGTCGGGCATCGGCTACTCGGACCTCATCGAGCACCTGGCCGACGCTGCCCTGGAGCGCCACCACACCCGCGCCGAGCGCATCGGCCGGACCGGTCGCACCGGCTGAGCGAGGACCGCCGGCGAACGGCCAGGCAGGCGGGTCCCCTGAGGTGGCTCTCGTCCCTGGCGCCGGCGAGGACCTCCATGCGGACCGGTTCGCACGAGGCGACGTCGCTCGAGCAGTTCGTCCACCCTGGTGCAGACCGGGCTACCCGTGTCGCGGAGGAACTCCACCCACGCCGAGGTGTCGAGGAGGACCAACCGGTGCGGCTACTCCGCATATCGTCGAGATCGCCGTCCCATCCCGACCCGCGCAGCCGTCGCCGCGTCCGCGTCGAGAGGCTCGGCCCGCCGGGGCACGCAGGGCGAAATTCATCGCGGCGCGTTGGTCGACAGGTGGTACCGGTCCATGACGGCGTGACAGGCGTCCTCGTCGATGTCGATATTGGTACGAGACATACACCTACATACACCACTCGGCGGCAAACGAGGGCCGTGACCGCCTGCTCGACCGGGCCACTTTGGGTCGCCGGTATCCTCGGGGGATGAGCAACTACCTGGAAGCGGTCCGCCAACGCGTCGTCATCTTCGACGGCGCCGCCGGCACCAACCTCCAGCGCATGGAGCTCACCGCGGACGACTTCGGTGG
>JBBSIS010000124.1:0-9371 GCA_038231955.1 Acidimicrobiales bacterium | reverse complement strand
GACCGGGCCCTCGGCCCGGCCTGGGCGCCGTCGCGTTAGAATCTCGCCTCTTCGACGTGCACGTGCACGTGCACGTGCACGTGCACGTCGAAGAGGCGAGATTCTAACGCGACGGCGCCCAGGCCGGGCCGAGGGCCCGGTCGGCGGCTACGGCGTGATGGTCTGGTCGTCGAGCTCGGGGTGGATTCTGCCGTCTCGTACTACTTCGGCCCGGCGCCGCCCTCGGCCCGGGTGACGACCGAGGCCTCGATCGCCTGAAGTGGTGCAGCACCCGGCTGCCGGGCGTGCAACCGGAGGAGCGACCGCGCCCGGCGCCCGGCGCCCCGACTCGAGTGTTTTGCTCACCGATTCGGGTGTGCGCGATGATCCGGCACTGCCCAGACAACCAAGTGAGACGATCTCGACGGTCGAGTCATTTGACCCTCATCTCCCATCACGCTGAACCGCAGGGACCGGGATGCAGCAGCAGGCGACGCATGAACGCACGTCCGGCAGTCTCCGGCAGGTGCGCGGGTGCCTGCGTCGGTGAGCCGGGCTCAGGCTCCGACGGACCGGCGCCTTCCCGTCAGTCCCATCCGGGAGGTGCTGGTGGTGTCGACCGTGGTGGCGCTGGCCTTCGCCGTCGCCCTCCTCGCCCCGGCGGCGGCGGCCGCCCCCTCGGCGACCCGGGACGTCCGAGAAGTGTTTCTGTCGGACTGCGCCGTCTGCCATGGGGCAGACGCCCGTGGTACGCCCCGGGGTGTCACCCTCGTCGGCGTCGGGCCCGCGTCGCTTGACTACCAGCTGTCGACCGGGCGCATGCCCCTCGTCGGTGTGGGGCGGGCCGACGACCAGCCCGGTGCTCCGCTGCAACCGCTGCCCAACCAGGCCGCCGGGGACCCCGACATCGTCCCCCGCCGCCACCAGCCCGCCTACCCGACTGGGACGATCGACGAGTTGGTCTCCTACATCGCCGCCCTCGCCGATGGTGGCGGCCTCCGCATCCCCGTGGTCGGCCCAGGCGATCTGGCCGAGGGGGGCAGCCTGTTCCGGCTCCAGTGTGCGGCGTGCCACGCCTGGGCGGGCGATGGTGGGGCGCTGCTGCGCCGGGAGGCGCCGGGCCTCCATGCCGCCTCGCCGACCCAGATCGCCGAGGCGGTGCGGGTCGGCCCGGGTCAGATGCCGGCCTTCGGCACCGCAGCCCTGACCGACGACCAGGTCGACGCCGTCGTCGCCTACGTCCGGTACCTCGACCACCCCGACGACCGCGGCGGCAACCCGCTCTGGCACCTCGGACCGTTCACCGAGG
This sequence comes from Acidimicrobiales bacterium, assembly GCA_038231955.1. Classification (GTDB taxonomy): domain Bacteria; phylum Actinomycetota; class Acidimicrobiia; order Acidimicrobiales; family AC-14; genus CADCTB01. The sequence continues at coordinate 8,083 of JBBSIS010000124.1, read as the reverse complement.
GCGCAATGGCCCTGCTCGCCCTCGGCGCCATCCTGGCCTTCACCCGCTGGATCGGAGAGCGCGGGTGAGCGGGCGCGACGACGACCCCCGCAGCGACGCCAACCCCCCCAGCGACATCAGTGTCGCCCGCCACGAGCGCCGGGCCGAGGCCCGCGTCAGCGCCCTGTTCCTGCTCTCGTCCCTCAGCGCCGCCGCCCTGGCCGTCGTCTACTGGCGGGGCGGCCAGCCCCAGCTCGAAGGGGTTTTCCTGGGGATCTCGCTGGGCGGTGTCGCCTGCGGGTTCGTGATCTGGGGCAACGACCTGCTGTCGCAGGGGCCGGTGGTGGGCGACCGCCACGACCTGGCCAGCCCGCCCGAGGAGGAGGCGGAGGCCGAGGCCGACTTCGTCCGGGGCGGCGAGGTCACCCGCCGCAAACTGATCGGCCGAACGCTGGGCCTGGCCGTGGGCGGCCTCGGCGTAGCAGCCCTGTTCCCCATCCGCTCCCTGGGGCCCCGCCCCGGCCGGGCCCTGCTGGAGACGCCGTGGCGGGCCGGTGTGCGGCTGATCACCGAAGACGGGCGGCCGGTGCTGGCCGCCGACGTCCCCCGCGAAGGACTGGTGACCGTGTTCCCCGAGGGGTTCCCAGGCTCTGCGGACGGCCAGGCCGTGCTGCTCCACGTGGACCCTGGGCTGCTGCGGCTCAAGAAGGGCCGCGAGGACTGGTCGCCGGACGGCTTCGTCGCCTACTCCAAGATCTGTACCCACGCGGGCTGCCCGGTCGGCCTCTATGAGGCCGACAGCCACCAGCTGCTCTGCCCCTGCCACCAGTCGACCTTCGACGCGCTCGATCACGCCACGCCGCGGTTGGGGCCGGCCGCCGCCCCCCTGCCCCAGCTTCCGCTGGCTATCGACGCCGGGGGCTACCTCGTCGCTGGCGGCGACTTCTCCGAGCCGGTGGGGCCGTCGTTCTGGCGGCGGTCGTGAGCCGGCGGCGGGGGCGGGCCGTCGCCGCCGGGCTCCTGCTCATCAGCGTGGGCGGGTGCGGCGGCCACTCGCCGTCGCTGCTCGACGGCCACGGCCCCGAGGCCCGGCGCGTCTCCGGTGTGTGGTGGCTCATGTTCGTGCTGGCCGCCGTCGTCTACGTGGTGGTCGCCGGCTTCATCTTCGTCGGCATCCGTCGGGGCCGGCGGCCGGCGCCCGAAGACGGCGCCTCGGAAAAGAAGGCCCCCAAGGACGACACCTTCATCTGGCTGGGCGGCATCGTGGCGCCGGTGATCATCCTGGCCGTGCTGGCCGTGGTGACGATCAACACCGTCGAGGCCGTGCGCAAGCCGCAGAACGGCGAGCTGCGGATCGCCGTCGTCGGGAAGCGATGGTGGTGGGACGTGACCTATCCGGACTCGGGCGTGCGCACGGCCAACGAGATCCACATCCCGGTGGGCCGGCCGATCGACATCGAGCTCACCTCCGACAACGTGATCCACAGCTTCTGGGTGCCCCAGCTCGCCGGTAAGGTCGACACCATCCCGGGCCAGTCCAACCACCTCCGGCTCACGGCGACCGAGGCGGGGACCTACCGGGGGGAGTGCGCCGAGTACTGCGGCATCGAGCATGCCCACATGAGCCTCCTGGTGATCGCCGAGCCGCCCGTGGACTTCGACCGCTGGCTGGCCCGCCGCGACGGCGGCGCCGGGCTGACGCCGACCTCTGACCAGGCGGCGAACGGCCAGCTGGTGTTCACCCGGGAGGCCTGTGCCGGGTGCCACACCGTGCGGGGAACACAGGCCTCGGCCACCATCGGCCCCGACCTCAGCGACTTCGGGAGCCGGCAGTGGATCGGCTCGCTGACCGTGGCGAACACGCCCTCCAACCTGGCCCGCTGGATCACCGACCCGGAGTCGATCAAGCCCGGGACCCTCATGCCACCCACCGCGCTGTCGGCCGCTGAAATCGCCGCCGTCACCGCCTACCTGGAAGGGCTCAAGTAGTGGCTATCACCGAGGACTTGCCGCCGCCCCCCCCGGCCACCGAGCCCGAGCTGTTGGAGCTGTGGGAGGACGCGCCGGGCATCCCCGGATTCTTCTCAACGGTCGACCACAAGCGCATCGGCATGCGCTACATCTACACCTGCTTCTTCTTCTTCTTCTTCGCCGGGGCGATGGCGCTGTTCATGCGGGGCCAGCTGGCACGGCCCAACGCCCACGTGCTCGGGCCCCAGCTCTACAACGAGCTGTTCACCATGCACGGCGTCACCATGATCTTCCTATTCAACACGCCGGTGCTGGCCGGGTTCGGGAACTACCTGATCCCCCTGCAGATCGGGACCCGAGACATGGCCTTCCCCCGGCTCAACGCCTTCAGCTACTGGGTGTTCCTCCTCGGCGGCATCTTCATGTACAGCAGCTTCCTCGTCGGCAAGATGCCCGACGGCGGTTGGTTCGGCTACACCCCGCTGGTCAGCAAGACCTTCTCGCCCGGGCTCAACATCGACTTCTGGGGCCTCGGCATCGTGTTCACCGGCCTGTCCACCACCGTGGGCTCGATCAACTTCATCGTCACCATCTTCAAGCTCCGGGCGCCGGGCATGACCCTCAACCGCATGCCCATGTACGTGTGGTCGATGCTGGTGTTCTCGTTCATGGCCATCTTCTCGGTGCCGGCGGTGACGCTGGCGACGGGCCTGAACGAGCTCGACCGGCTGTTCGGCACCTCGTTCTTCGTGCCCGCCCTGGGCGGCAGCGTGCTGCTCTACCAGCACCTATTCTGGTTCTGGGGCCATCCCGAGGTGTACATCCTCTTCGTCCCGGCCACCGGGATGATCTCCCAGATCATCCCCACGTTCTCGCGCCGCCCGCTCTCGGGCTACCTGTGGGTCGCGGGGGCGCTGGTCACCGTCGGGTTCATCAGCTTTGGCGTGTGGGTGCACCACATGTTCGCCACCGGCCTGCCACCGGTGGCCATGGCCTTCTTCTCCGGAGTCAGCCTGATCATCACCATCCCTAGCGGGATCCAGTTCTTCGCCTGGATCGCCACCATGTGGAAGGGCAAGGTGGAGCTGACGACGCCAATGCTGTTCGCGATCGGCTTCCTGCTCATCTTCCTGCTGGGCGGGATCACCGGCGTGATGGTGGCAGTCCTGCCCTTCGACTGGCAGGTGACCGACAGCTATTTCGTCGTGGCCCACTTCCACTACGTGCTCAACGGCGCGGTCGTGTTCCCCATCTTCGGCGCCATCTACTACTGGATGCCCAAGATGACCGGCCGAATGCTGAGCGAGAAGCTCGGCAAGCTCAGCTTCTGGGTCATGTTCGTGGGGTTCAACATCACCTTCTTCCCCATGCACATCCTCGGCTTCCTGGGCATGCCCCGGCGCATCTACACCTACGACAACGGCCTCGGCTGGGGCGGGCTGAACGCCATGGTCAGCATCGGCTCGGCCATCTTCGGCCTCGGCACCGCCATCACCCTCTGGAACTGGATCCGCAGCCGTCGCCACGGCGCACCGGCGGGCGACGACCCCTGGCAGGCCGACAGCCTCGAGTGGTCGACCACGTCGCCGCCGCCGCACTACAACTTCGCCTCCATCCCCCTGGTGGCCAGCCGCCACCCCCTGTGGGACCAGCGGCCGCTGCCCTTCGCCACCTCCGGTGACGAGGCCGACACCACGGGCCTCGGAGCAGAGGGTGCGGTGCAGCGGGAAACGCCCGTGACCAGCGGCATCGATACGCGGCCTGAGGGCAATCTGGAGATCCCGCACGAGACGTACCTGCCCTTCGTCGTCGCCCTGGGCCTGGCCTTCCTCTTCGTCGGGCTGCTGGTGAAGGCCGCCGTCGTGGCCGTGGCGGGTGTCGGACTGGCGGTGGTTGCCGTGCTGTGGTGGACGTGGCGCACGGAGGAGGACCTGGCGCCCCCGGATCACCAGGCGGAGGCGCCCGTCTCGGTGGACGCCGGGTGACCGCGACCGCGGCTGTAGTGACGCCCGGGGCCACCCGGCCCTCGACCCGGCGGAGCTACCCGACAGCGTGGTGGGGCATGGCCGTGCTGATCATGACCGAGGCCATGGTCTTCGTTATCCTGCTGGCCGCCTACTTCTTCCTGCGGGCCGCGTCGAAGGAGTGGCCGCTCGGCGGGATCGAGGTGCCCAAGCTGGCGTTGGCCATCCCGTTCAGTTTCGTGCTGTGGGGCAGCAGCCTGCCCATCTTCTGGGCCGAGGCGGGCATCCGCAAGGGCCGGGTGCGCAGGCTGAAGATCGGCGTCGCCCTCAGCTTCGTCATGGGCGCCTCGTTCCTGGCCTACACGCTGTACGACTTCAACGACCTGCACTTCGGCTGGCGGGACAACGCCTACGGGTCGACCTTCTACACGATCGTCGGGCTCCACGCCCTGCACGTCTTCATCGGGCTGGGCATGAACCTGGTCGTGCAGCTCAAGGCCTGGCTGGGCCGTTATGACCGGGGCCGATACGCCAGCGCCGAGGTGTTCTTCCTCTACTGGCACTTTGTCGACGTGGTGTGGCTGGCCGTGTTCCCCGCCCTCTTCCTGTCGCCCCACATCCGGTGAGCGTTAGGAGCGAGGAGGCCCGGCGGGCCCACAGCATCGCCTCCGCGGTCAAGGAGGCCGTCCTCGTCTGGTACGCCGTCCTCGGCAGCATCGGCGCATGGGCCGTCCATCTGATCCTGTTCGTGGCCTACGTCCGCTACAGCTGCAACCGGGCCGGGTCGCTGTGGGTGATGCACGCGGCCACCATCGTCACCTTGGCCCTGACCGCGCTTGCCATCGCCCTCTGCCTACGCATGCTGCGGTCCAGCGAAGGTGATGAGTCGGCCGACGACGAGGGCGGCCGAGCCCAGTTCCTGGGCCGCCTGGGCCTGCTCATCGGTGTCCTCAACTTCGCCCTCATCCTCCTCGAGGAGGTGTACCTCCTCGTGCTGGCCTCGAGGCGCTGTGGCTGACCCCGGGGTGATCGCCCTACTCGTTGCCGGCGCCGGCGCCTACAGCTTTGGCGCGGCGCGGGCGCGGCCGGCCACCGGACCGGAGCCGCTGCAAACGACTCGGGCCGGTTGCTTCGCCGCAGGAGTGACCACCCTGGCCGCGGCCCTGCTGGGGCCGATCGCCGACCGGGCCGGGCACAGCCTCGCCCTCCACATGGTCCAGCACGTCCTGCTCCTGGTGGTCACCGCGCCGCTGCTGGCCGCAGGCCGGCCTCTGTCCGTCATGGCCCGGGCGCTACCCCGGCGCGGGAGGGCGTTGGTCGCGCCGTTGGGGCGCAGGGTCGTGCGCAGCCACTCCGACCGGTGGCTGGCCTGGACCGGCGCATCCCTCGCCGTGGCCAGCGCGGTCATGGTGCTGTGGCACGCGCCCGCGCTCTACGAAGCCGCCCTCGACCATGAGGCGCTGCACGCCCTCGAGCACACCAGCTTTTTGCTGACCGCCACCACGTTCTGGTGGGCGCTGGGCGTCGGCACGGCCCGACCGCGGGGCGGCGCCGTCGCCATGGCCTTCCTTGGAGCCCTCCCCGGGACCGCCCTCGGGGCGACGATGACCCTGGCCCGGACGCCGTGGTACGCCGGCTACCCGTCGACGGCCGACCAGCAGCTCGCCGGGGTGGTGATGTGGGCCTTCGCCGGCCTGGCCTACGTCCTGGTCGCCGCCGTGCTGTTCGGCCTGTGGCTGGCCGGAGTTGAGCGGGACACCCCCGGCCGCCCCTTCAGCGCCCCGGCCGCCGATCATGAGCGGACCTTGGAAGCGAGGGCGGCGCCGTGATCGACCGCCTGTACGGCTGGTTCGACGACCGGCTCCGGGTGGCCCACTTCACCCGCAGCGCCCTCGACAAGATCTTCCCCGACAACTGGTCGTTCATGCTGGGCGAGATCGCCATGTACTGCTTCGTCGTCCTGGTCCTGACCGGGACCTACCTGACGTTCTTCTTCAGCCCGAGCGCCAAGGAGGTCGTCTACAACGGCAGCTACGTGCCCCTCAAGGGCCTGCACATGTCGGAGGCCTTCAACTCCACCGTCCGGCTGAGCTTCGACGTCCGGGCCGGGCTGGTGTTCCGCCAGATGCACCACTGGGCCGCGCTGATCTTCGTGGCCGCCATCGTCGTGCACCTGTGCCGCATCTTCTTCACCGGCGCCTTCCGCCGTCCCCGGGAGATCAACTGGCTGATCGGCGTGACCCTGCTGGTCCTGGTCATCTTCAACGGCTTCAGCGGCTACTCGCTGCCCGACGACCTGCTGTCGGGGACCGGCCTTCGGATCGGGTACTCCATCGCCCTGGCCGTTCCCGTGGTCGGGACGTGGGCCGCCTTCCTGGTCTTCGGCGGCGAGTTCCCCTCGCCCGACATCACCTCCCGGCTGTTCGTCCTGCACATCCTCATCGTCCCGGCCCTCATCGCCGGCCTGCTCGGCGCCCATTTGGCCATCCTGTGGCGCCAGAAGCACACCCAGTTCCCCGGTCCAGGCCGCACCGAGGACAACATCGTGGGCTCCCACCTGTGGCCCACCTACGCGGCCCGCTCCATCGGGCTGTTCGCCGGGGTGTTCGCGGCCATCGCCCTGCTGGGCGGGCTGGCCCAGATCAACCCGATCTGGCTCTACGGGCCGTTCAAACCGGCGGCGGTGAGTACCGCCTCGCAGCCCGACTGGTATATGGGTTGGCTGGAGGGGGCGCTGCGCCTGTCTCCAGCTGTTCGACTCCACCTCTTCGGCTACACCCTCTCCGAGGTGTTCTGGCCCGGAGTGGTGCTGCCGGGGATCACCTTCGGCCTGCTCTACCTGTGGCCGTTCCTCGAGCGCCGCATCACCGGCGATCGGGGGGTCCATCACATCCTCGACCGCCCGCGCCACCGCCCCGCCCGTACCGCGATCGGCGTGGGCACCCTGGTGTTCTACTTTGTGCTGTTCGCCGCCGGCTCCCAGGACATCGCGGCCCAGAAGTTCGCCACCGACATCCCGACCGTCACCAGGGTCTTCGACGTGGCGCTTTTCGCCCTTCCCCTGGCCGCCATGGCCTTGACGTGGAAGCTGTGCCGAGACCTGTCGGCCGCCGACGAGCTCGAGGAGGAGAAGGACCGCATACGAAGCCGCCTCCAGGGACAGCCGGGCACGGCCACCGGCCGCCAGAGGCCGCCCGGGTCCCGCCGCTCCTGGTGGCGCAGCACCCTGGGGTTCTTGATCGCCATGGCCGCCGCCGTCCTCGGTCGACGCCGTCGCGCCGGCAGCGACGCCGGCCGACGCTGAGCCGGGACGCAGTCCTTGGGGGGACGGGAGATGTCGTCTTTGGGTCGCATCGCACGGATCGCACACATGACGGCGCGCCTGGTCAACGCGGCTCACGATCGGGGTCGACCGACTGGCGGGCCGCGAGCCGTCGCCCTTTGCCGCCTCGGCGGCATACCTGAGATTCCGATGACGGTGCAACCTTGACAGCCCCACGCAGCGACCGCTCCTTCCCGGGGTGGCTCAGGGAGCTTCCTGAAGTGGACCACCGGTATGCCAGCGAGCTGTTGGGGGCTTACGTCCCGGGGGCCTGCGACGAGATGGAGACGGAGCGGCTGGACTTGCATTTGTTGGTCTGCGACGAATGCGCATCGGAAACCGCCGATCTGCGCGATGTCGTCCGCCGTCTGAGAGAGTTGAACGACGCTTCAGATCGACCGGATCGGCGGCCAGACCCATCGGATCCATGGGACAGCCAGGGATAAGGGTGATGATGGACCGCCGGTGCATTTTGCGGACCGCCACGCACTGGCCCGGCCAGCCGTCGGTTTGCGGGCTGCCATACGGAAGACCTTCGCAGCTGGGTGTTTGTGCGAGGGCTCCTCGTCGCGATCCGTGACCAACGGAGAGCCGGGATAGGAGCGTTCTCGTTCCCAGTGGGGGCGTAGCGGCGTGCCCTCGAGCGAGCGAACACTCCATTTCGTGGGCGACCTGTCGAACGGATGCCCGGACGGTGATGAGCCCGCCTCCGTTTCTGCCGCCGCTGGGGGGGGGTACGAAGCCGTACATGAGGAAAGTGCGACTCGCCGGCGAACTGCGTAGCGCGATCGAGGCGCGACGCCTCGTCGAGGACGAGTTGGGTGATTCGGGGGCCGGCGAGGACACG
>JBBSIS010000123.1:0-9379 GCA_038231955.1 Acidimicrobiales bacterium | reverse complement strand
GTACGCCATGGAACGCATTGTAGCCTATGGCTCAATCGACACCCGGCCTATATTGATCCCAGCCTGTACCTCTATTTAGCAGGGCTCTCCGGGGCTTCAGCGCTCCGAGGTGGACCGTCCAGCCATTTCGCTACAGCCTGCAGGACGAGACATGCCCTCAAACTACACCCGTGTAACCCTAAGTAGACGGTATTGCCACGAAGCCCCGATCCACCGACAAGTGCTCGGCGTGAAGCCCTGAGCAGCACGTAGAAGTGGCCCTGACCGGTGATGTTGCCGACCGCCCTGGTGGTGGCGGTGCTGTGGTCGTCAGGTTGCGCTTTGACGTTCATGGCCGACCCGTACCCACGCTCGGTGCCGGAAGAACGCCGTTCCCTTCCAGTCGTCCCACGAGAGAAAGATGGCTTTCGAGTCCCAGTCCGGGCCGTTCATCACCGTTGCCCAGGCTGGTCACCTACGCCTGGCCGTAGAAGTTCTCCACCGACTATCACTCTTGCCGGTCACAGCATGCCGCCGACCGCTCGGGCCAGGCCTGCGTCGCCTACGACCGCCTTCGGCCAGGCCTTGGGGCCATTCCCGACAACGCCGGCGCAGTCGGCCCGAAAATCAGGAGAAGATCGCGGCAGCGCTGACGGTCATGGTGAAGGGAAGACCGACGGCGAGTTCCATGTCGCCCTGCAGCACCGCTCGCTCGAGGTAGTGATCGTCGTCAAGCTCGAGGATGGTGAGCGTCATGGCGTCGGGATCGATCAACCAGTAGGCGGGGATCCCGGCCTGTGCGTAGACCGAGCGCTTTTCCGTGACGTCCAGCACCCTGGTCGCCGGCGAGTGGATTTCCACCACCAGCGACGGCGTACCGACCACACTCTGTCCGCCCACGAGGTGCTCATCCACGACCTGAACGTCAGGACGCTTGACGAGGTCCGTTTGCAGAAGGAGTTCCGCCTCGGCGAGGACTCGCATCGAGGACGGCTTGCACTGGTGCAGGAAGGCCGCGACGCTCACCATGATGGCCTGATGGCGGGTGTTGGGCGCCGGCGTCACGATGAGCGCCCCGTAGCTGAGCTCGTAGCGGTTCTCATCGTCGGGGACAGCCTCCAGGTCTGCGTAGGTGAACACCTGGCCCGGCCTGTCGATCGTTCTCAGCGCCATGCGTCCAGTCTACGAGGCGGGCTCCATCGTCGGCGCTTCGTGGAGCCCCCGCTGCGAGCCCGGGCCACGGCGGGCTGCGAAGCGGGCGCCGAGGGCTTCTTCGACCGGCGCTTCTTGGTTACGGCGACGGTGGCGGCTGGCGAGACAACTCCCGGGCGAGGAGCCCGGTCAGCAGCCCGGTGATGCCGGCGGCGAGCGCGGAGGGTACCCGTACCGAGAGGCGAACGCCACCAGCACCCACCGCCACAACCCCGGCGATGAGCACGATGGTGCTGGTTGGCCTTCTCTCGGCCCCGGCTACGACGCTCCGAGAGAAGGCCACCGTCTCTGTCATCGACCAGACCGGCCTTCCGCTGTACCCCCGTCCGACCGGCCAGGAGTTGCCTGCCTCCTCACTCCGGGGCGGATGCGAAGAACCGGCGAAGTTCGTCGACCAATAGTGCGGGGGCGCTGAACATGGCTCCGTGGCCTTGCCCCCGCAGGATGGCGACGCGACCGTCGGGTAGGGCTGCGACCACCCGCTCTGCCACTTGTGCGACCTCGGGGCCGCTGCACTCGCCCAAGAGGCAGAGTGTGGGCACTGCCAGGCCGCCGAAGGGCACCGGGTCGAACCGATACCGCTTGGCCGCCCGTAGCTCGGCCGGCAAGGTCAAGGCGTTGTCCAGCATGATCGGCCAGATGGGGCGTCCCCGGATGAAGGCCAGGGCCTCCTCGTCGTTGCCGGCCACGTCCAGAAGGAACGTCCTGAGGATGCCCTCGCGATCGCCGTTCGCCTCCATCTCGGCCAGCGAGTCGAGCACGCCGGCGGCGAACGTCTCCGGCGGCGGCGGCTCGTACAGCACCAGACTGGCGACGCTGTCGATCCGCAGCGCGGCGTGAAGCGCGAGGCGGGCGCCGGATGAGTGACCTACCAGGTGGACGGGCCCGGGCAAGGCGGCGGCCACCGCGGCGATGTCGCCGTACTCGGTGCCGACGCTGTGATCGCTTCGGATCGCGCCGCTGGCGCCCCGGCCCCGGCGGTTCATCGTCACCACCCGGTGGGTGAGCGCCAGCAGCGGGACGACAGCCGCCCACTGCCGGGCATCGGACGCCGCGCCGTGCACGAGCAGGACCGATGGACCGTCACCAGCGGCCTGGAACCCGATGACCGTGCCGTCGGGCGCGGTGGCTGCGCCGTTCAGGCCGGAGGAGAGCAACTCGGCCGAAGAGGACACGGCTGCGGGAGTACTGCCCAACCGCCAGTAGACTGGTGTCCGTCACAGGCGACGACGGAGGCCAGAGAGGCAGAGCACGAGCAGGAGGGGCATGAGCCTTTTGCGGACAGGTCCGCAGCTTGCCATCGACACCCGTGCCCGGCGACTGCAGGGCTTCGACGGACCGGAGGCCCTTGGCAACCTCGAGAGCCGGACGACGTGGTTCGGTCCCGCCGACTTCACGCCCGACCGACCGGGAAGTGAGGTCGCCGTCCAAGCCATCTCCGGCCTCATAGAGGTGAACGGGCGGGATCAGGCCATGCCCCGCAGGCTCGGGCTGGAGGTGGCGTCCGTCGCCGCCGGTCTCCTGGCTGCGCAGGGCGACATGGCCGTCGCCATCGCGGCGCGGCGCGGTCGGCCCGTGGGGCCGGCGCACACGTCGGTCCTGCAAGCCGGGTTGCTGCTGCTGTCGCACTACTTCGTGGTCGCCACCGGCCTGGGCGACGCCGTGCCCGGTCCGGCACTGCCGGCACCGGGGCCGCCGTTCCGCAGCGCCGACGGCTCGTGGTTCGAGATCGAAACGCTCGATGCCGAGCCGTGGAAGGAGTTCTGGACCCGCCTGGGAATGGGCGACGCCGATCTGGGCCGGGCCTGGACCGTGTTCCGCTGGCGGTACGAGCGAGCCACCTGTTCGCTCGTGCCCGGCCTGCACGAGGCGACGGCCCGGCTTCCCCTGGCCGAGTTGCGGCGCATCGCCGCCGCGTCCGACGTCAGCCTCACGCCGCTGCGCGGGTACTCCGACGTGCTGGCCGAGCCGGGTCTCGGCGCCGCCCACCCCTCGATGCGGTCGGTCGACGACGGGGGCGGCGGCGCCGTGGGTCGCGACCGGCCACCCGTCGCACCCGTCGGGCCCGGTCTGCCCCTCGCCGGTGTACGGGTCGTCGAAGCGACCAGCCGGATACAGGGCCCTTTCGCCGGAATGCTCCTGCGCATGTTGGGGGCCGAGGTGACGAGGGTGCAGCCGCCCGAGGGCGACTACGGGCGGGCTGCGCTGTGCCTGCACCGGGGCAAGGAGTCGGTTCGGCTCGATCTGAGCTCCGGCGCCGGTCGGGCCGAGCTCGTCAACCTGGTGGCCGACGCCGACGTCTTCCTTCACAACTGGCGGCCGGGCAAGGCGGCGGAGTGGGGACTCGATTTCGCCGACCTGGCACCCCGCCACCCCCGTCTCGTGTACGCCACCACCTCGGGATGGGGCGACATGCCCGAAGCACGCCACCTGGTGGGGACCGACTTCCTCGTACAGGCCTACGCAGGGGCGGGCAATGCCCTCCATCCCCCGAATGAGCCCGCGTTCCCGTCGCGGCTGATCCTGGGCGACCTGTTCGGCGGACTGGTCGGGGCCGAAGCGGCGCTTACGGGCCTCTACCGGCGGGAGCGCTCGGGCGGGGCGTGGGAGGCCCGGTCCTCGCTCCTGGTGGGAGCGATGGCCCTGCAGGCGCACGTCCTGGAGAACATCGTCGGGCGCAAGGAGATCGGCCGCCAGCAGGGCCGGCCCGTCTGGGGAGTCCTCGACCGTCCCGTGGTCACGAGGGACGGGATGCTGGTCCTCAGCGTGGACGACGACGAAAGCTTCCGACGGGCCTGTGAACTGTGCGGGCTGGATCCCGCCGGCGGCACTCGGGCCGCGACGGAGGCGCGACTGGCGGCCCGCTTGGGTGAGGGGACCGCCGCCGGCTGGGAGACGCTCCTCCTCGACGCCGGCGTTGCCGCCGCTGTCGTCTGCCAGGATCTGGCCGCCGTCCCAGCCGACCCCCACCTCTCGAAACTGTTCGAGCCGGTGGGTATCGGAGGGCTGGCCCCGCGATCGCCCTGGAGCTTCGGATGACGGCGTCCATGACGGCCCGGGCATGACCACTGTCACTTGGCCGGTGAACATGCTGGCCCCCACCCTCGACGCCGCCTGCCGGCGCTGGGGGGATCGGCCCGCGATCACCTTCGGCGGCGCGTCGATGAGCTATGCCGATCTCGGCCGGGGTGCCGCCCGCCTGGCGGCCGCCTACCGCCGGCTCGGCATCGGTGCGGGGGACCGCATCGTGTGCCAGCTCCCCAACTGCCCCGAGCACCTGATGGCCGTCAACGCCGCGTGGGCGATCGGGGCCATCCACGTCGGCACCGACAACGATCTGACCGGCCCGGAGCTGGCCTGGCTGGCCGAGCGCACGGAGGCGGCCGCGGTCCTGTTCAGTCCCCGGTCCGGCGCTACCGACCCCCTGGCTCCGGTCCGCGCCGTACGCGCCCTCCACCCCGCCTCCCGGATCGTCCTGGGCCCTGGTCCCCGCACCGACGAGGGGGAGTACCTACAGCTCGCCGACCTCCTGGCCGGTCCCGAGGAGCTGAGCGACTGGTCCCCTCCGCACAAGTGGGACGACACCTCCCACCTGTTGCTCACCTCGGGCACAACCGGTCGGCCGAAAGCCGTCATGGAGACCCTGCCGGCGTGCTGGGCCAAGATGCAGTTCTTCGCCGACGCCTTCCACCCCGGCCCCGACGACGTCCACCTCCTGTACCTCCCGATCGCCCACGTCTTCGGGCTGCGCCTGGCCATGCTCGCCCTCTTGAGCGGCGGCCGGCTCGTGCTCACCGAGCGGTTCTCACCTCGGGGCGCCCTCCGCCTGGTTACCGACGAGTCGGTCACGGTGCTGCCGGGGATGCCGGCTCACTTCACGCTCCTCCTGAATGCCCTCGATCCGCAGGACCATCAGCTCGACAGCCTCCGGTGGGCCATCTCCGCCGCGTCCAACCTTCCCCGCCCCCTGGTCGAGCAGATCTACGACCGGCTGGGTGTGGAGCTGCTCTACGTCTACGGCTGCAGCGAGAACTTCACCGTGATCACCACTGACCGCCACGAGATCTGCCGCGGGTCGGTGGGGCGACAGGTCTACACCGGCCCGGCGGGCACGGCGCCGGACGGCACCGTCGCCGTCCTCGGCCCGACCGGGACCACCCCCCTCCCCCCTGGCTCGGTCGGCGAGATCGCCTTCGGCGCGGCGCGACCCGTGCGGTACTGGAAAGACGTCGACGCCGCCGTCGACGGCTGGTACCGCACCGGCGACCTCGGCCGCATCGACCCTGACGGCAGCGTCTACGTCGTCGGCCGGCTCAAGGAGCTGGTCAACAGGGGCGGCCTGCACGTCTCGCCCAGCGAGGTGGAGACAGCGGTGCGACTTCACCCCGGCGTGGCGGACGGCGCGGTGGTGGCCACGCCCGACGCCGTACTCGGGGAGGCGGTCTGTGCGTGCGTCGTCCCCGGCGACGCGGGGGCCCCGGATCTGGCCGAGCTGCGCGAGTTCCTCGCCCCCGTCCTCGCCCGCCACAAGCTGCCCGACGAGCTGTGCCTGGTGGACGTGATCCCCCGGACCAAGATCGGCAAGGTCGACCGGCCCACGTTACGGGACGGGATCCTCGCCGACGGGCGGCCCCGCCAGCGGTGGCGCCGGCAGTGACCCCCGCCCCGGGCGCGGCGTGGGTGCCGCCGCCGACGGTCTTCGTCACCGGCTCGGACGGGATCGACGTGGCCACTCACGACCTGGGTGGCAACGGTCCGCCGGTCGTCATGGTCCACGCCGCCGGGCTGCACGGTCTGGTCTTTGCGCCGCTGGCCCGACACCTGGGGGGCGACTTCCACTGTGTCTCTTTCGACCAGCGAGGTCACGGCGATTCGCGCCTTCCACCCGGCCACGAGATGGATTGGTATGGACTGGCCACCGACGTGCTGGCGGTGGTGGACGGCCTGGGCCTCGACCGGCCCTACGGCTTCGGGCACTCGAGCGGCGGCACCGCGGTACTCATGGCCGAACAGGCCCGCCCCGGCACCTTCGCCGCCATCTACTGCTTCGAGCCGGTGATCGTGGCTGCCGACCCGCCCCTCGGTGTCGATACCGACAGCTGGCTGGCGGCCCAGGCCCGCCGACGCCACACCTCGTTCCCGTCCAGAGACGACGCTCGCCGCCACTATGCGTCCAAGCCGCCCCTCGACGTGATGGCGCCCGAGGCCCTACGGGCGTACGTCGAGCATGGCTTCGAAGACACCGACGGCGGCGTTCGGCTCAAGTGCCACCCCGACCACGAAGCCGCCGTTTACGAGACAGCCACCGCCCACGACGCCTACGCCCGGCTCCCCGACGTCGCCTGCCCGGTGACGGTGGCGTGCGGATCGGCCACCGAGCGATGCACGCCCGAGCGGGCCAGGTCCCACATCGAGCGGCTCCCCCGGGCCTGTGGCGAGGTGGTGGAGAACGTCGGTCACCTCGGCCCGCTGGAGCGGCCGGAGCAGGTGGCGTCGTCGGTCCTGCGCTTCTTCACGGCGGTGGAGCGAGGGGCATGGTGACGGGATCGGCGCCGGACGACGATCTCTCGGTGGCCCGGTTGGTCGAGGAGGTCGCCACCAGAGCCGGGCCGTGGCCGGGCGCCGTGCCCTTCACCGCCACCCTCGAGCTGCTGTTGGGATCGAGTCTGCGGACCGGCGCACTCAACGCCACCGGGCGCCAGGTGCTGCGCAAGGCCGCCCTCCGGCATCTTCGCAACCTGCGCGACCTGCAGACGTTGGTCGACCTCCGGCCCGATGTGGCCGGAGATCCCGTGGAGGCACCGATCGTGGTCACCGGGCTGCCCCGCACGGGGACCACCCTGCTGCACAACCTCTTGGCCCTCGACCCCGCCCACAGGATCCTGCGGTTCTGGGAGGCGCTGCGGCCCCTGCCCGCCGGCGCCGGCGGCCCCTCGTCGGCGGCCGCCCAGGCGCAGGGCTGGTTGGATGCGTTCTACCGGCTCGTCCCCACCTTCGAAGCCATCCACCGGGCGACGCCGACCGGGCCCGAGGAGTGTGACGCCCTGTTGCAGAACACCTTCGCCAGCCAGCATTTCGACGACATGTTCGACGCCGAGGAGTACTCGACGTGGCTGGCGGGCGCGTCGCTCCGGGACGAGTACGAGCACTACGCCCTACAACTGCGGGTGCTGTCCACCCCGGCGGGCACGAGGTGGGCGCTGAAGTCACCCAGCCACCTCGGCCACCTCGACGCCCTGCTGGACGCCCTCCCGGGGGCCATCATCGTGGTGTGCCATCGTGACCCGCAAGAGGCGGTCGGCTCCTACGCAAGCCTCGTGCACGCCTTGCGCCGGGCCTACTCCGACACGGTCTCCCCGGCAGTGGTCGGCCGCCAGGCCATGGCCAGGGCGACGACGGCTATGCGACGAGCCCTCGGCGTGCGCGACGACACCGCGGGGTCGGCCTTCGTCGACGTCTCGTACCAGGAGCTCCTCCACCACCCCCTTGAAACGGTACGGGCCGTGTACCGGGAGCTCGGGCGCCCGCTGGGCCTCGATGTCGAGGAACGCATGCGACTATGGAGCGCGGCCAACCGCCAACACGGCCACGGCGTGCATGACTACGACCTCGCCCGGTTCGGTCTCACCGGAGACGAGGTGGACGCCGCCTTCGCTTTCTACACGGAGCGGTTCGGCGCGCTGGCCGGCGGCTGAGGAGGTCCCGACGGCCCCGGCCACCGGCCGGAGCGCAGGACGAAGCGGCGCAGCTTGCCGGTGGGCGTGCGGGGTAGGGCGTCGACCAGCTCCACGGTGCGGGGCACCTTGAAGGGCGCCAACGCGGCCCGAGCCAGCGCGACCAGCTCGGCCTCGATCGCCTCGACGCCAACGCCGGTCATGGGCACCACGAAGGCATGGAGGCGGGACGCCCCGGCGGCGTCGACGACGCCGGCCACCGCCACCTCGGTCACCGCCGGGTGCCGGGCCAGCACCGCCTCGATCTCGAGGGGCGACACCGAGATGCCCCCGACCAGCTCCACGTCGTCCGACCGGCCCCAGAGGTGCAGGAACCCGTCAGCGTCGACCTCGGCCCGGTCGCCGGTACACAGCCACTCGCCCGTCGTCGTCGCTGCGTCCTCGGCGGCGCGGCCCAGGCGCCCGAGCAGCAGCGTCGGGCCGCTGACCCACAAAGCGCCGACCTGGCCGGGCGACAGGGACCGTCCTTCGTCGTCACGCACACTGATCCGGTACGGGGGCAGCGCCTGGCCCACTGTGCCGTCGCGACCGCGGTCCAGAGTATTGCTGGCGAAGGTCTGCCCGACCTCGGTCGAGCCGAGGCCGTCAAGGATGGGACAGCCGAGCACGCCCCGGGCACGCTCGGCCAGGGCCACGCCGAGGGCCTCGCCCGCCGACACAGCCACCCGCAGCGAGGACCAGGCGTCAGCCCGGGCCGCGGCCACCAGGTGGGCGTAGAACGTGGGCACGCTGAAGAGCACCGTCACCGTGTGGTTACGGACGTCGTCGGCGATGGCGTCGGGCCGGGGGTGGGCGGCGTGGAGCACGGCGCGGCAGCCGGCAAGGAGGGGGAAGAACAGCGAGTTGCCCAGCCCGTAAGCGAAATAGAGCTTGGACACGGACAGGACCACGTCGCCCCGCTCGATGGCGATGGCCTGGCGGGCGAAAGCCTCGAAGTACACCAGGGGGTGGCCGTGGGCGTGGACGGCGGCCCGGGGCGAACCGGTGGTGCCCGAGGTGTACTGGGCGTAGGCCGGGTCGCCGGCGGCGATGTCGACCGGTGCCAGACGCCGGCGGCCGGCGAGGGCCGTCTCCAGCGCTGCGGCTGTCACGATGCGACTGCCGGCGAAGCGCCCGACCAGCTCTGCCTCGCACACCACCACCCGGGCGCCGACGTCGGCCGCGGCCCGGTGATGGTCGGCGGGGGTGAGGCGGGGGTTGACGGGGACGGCGATGGCGCCCAAACGGACAGCACCCAGGAAGGCCCAGGCGAAGGCGAGCCCGTCCGGGAGGGCGATCAGCACCCGGTCACCACGGCCGGCGCCCAATTCGACCAGGAGGGACGCGGCCCGGGCGGCGCCGTCGTGAACCTCGCCATGGGTGATCGACCGTCCACCGGCGACGAAGGCGACGTCGCCCGCCCAGCCCGCGTCGACGGCGCGGCCCTCCATCACAGCCGCCAGGTTGGCCCCGGC
>JBBSIS010000122.1:0-9449 GCA_038231955.1 Acidimicrobiales bacterium | reverse complement strand
TAATCGCGATCAGGCGGCAGCCCGTTTTGCTCTGGGCTCTGGCTCGTCGTCGCCTGGTCCGCGACTGTGCCCTCCGCTGGATCCTGCTGGCGTTGAAGGCCCATCGCTCCGGTGCGAACCATCGCCGAGTGACCGTCCACAGCCCGCGCCGCGGCGACGTGGGCCTCCCCTTCGGCGCTTCCTCGCATGCCCAATTCCCCCGCCGGCTGGCCCTGCTGAACGACGTGCGCCAGCTCGTGTGCGAGCAATCGCCTCCCGTTGATCGCCCCGACCGAAAACGTGCCGGTGGCAAACGCGATGTGGTTCCCCGCCGTGTAGGCTAGGGCACTCACTTGGCGCGCTGACTCCGCCGCCTTCGAGTCCGTGTGGACACGGACCTGACTGAAGTCGGCGGCAAAGCTGGCCTCCATGTCCTGGCGCGTAACGGGATCGAGTGGGCGACCGGGCGATCCAATGACTTCGCGGACGAGCCGCGGCAGTGAGGCGAGACGGTCCGGCCGCTTGAGTGGCTGCTGGAGCGACGGGCGCATGGGTTCGCACGTCGCACACTGGTGGTCACCTGCGATGGGGCGGACGCACGAGCAGGTCTTCTTGACCTGTTCAGCCTGGGCGAAGACCGTCACGGTCGACGTTGTCCGGATTCCGAGGGCGCCGGAATCGCCGCTTGTACCTGCTGCGCCACAGCCCGTGCGGCGCGTCGCTCTGGAGCGTTACTGCGCGACCGGTCCGATGCTCCCCCCGAGATCTGACCGCGAAGTCCCGCGACGATGGCGGCCTTGAGCGCAACTTCGTCGATCGGGCCATCGACCACCAAGTGGTCAATGGTCACATGCACCCTCGTCGGCGATGTCACGCGCCGACCTGTGCGGGGTGCTGGCCGAGCGCAGCGTCTGGGACGGGCAGTTCGAGCTTCTTGAACTCGGTGCGGGCCGCTTCCATGATGGTCGCCATCGTCACCGGCGTCCCGGCCTGGGCGGCCATGAAGGCGGCGCCGAGAGCGATGTTCTGCACCATCGCCCCGGTGGCGGGAAGGCTGGCCAGGCGGTCGAAGTCGAGATCCTGCACGGGCGCCTTCGCCGGAAAGACGCCCTGCCAGATCGCCCGGCGCTGTTCGATGCCAGGAAACGGGAAGGTGACGATGAACCGCAGCCGGCGTAGGAACGCCTGGTCGAGCGCCCCGCGCATGTTGGTGGTCAGCACGGCCAGCCCGCGGTAACTCTCAACGCGCTGGAGCAGATAGTTGATCTCGATGTTGGCGTAGCGGTCGTGCGAGTCCTTCACATCGCTGCGCTTGCCGAACAGCGCGTCGGCCTCGTCGAAGCACAGCAGGGCAGGGCCCGACTCCGCAGCATCAAAAAGCTGGCAGAGGTTCTTCGCGGTCTCCCCGATGTACTTGCTCATGACAGCGGAGAGATCGATCCGGTAGAGGCTGAGTCGAAGGTGCCGGGCAAGCACCTCGGCGGCCATGGTCTTGCCTGTCCCGCTCGGTCCTGCGAAGAGGACGCTGATCCCGAGCCCTCGGGTCATCCGTTCGGCGAAACCCCAGTCCTCGTAGACACATGTCCGTTGTGCGACCTGGTCGGCGATCTGGTGCAACAGCGCGGTCTCCGAGGGCGGGAGCACGATGTCGTCCCAGCCGGCGCGCGGCTCGATGCGCTCGGCCAGCTGGTCGAGCCGGACGCGCGTCGCGGCCACGCAGGCGTCCCACAGTCGGGCATGGGACTCCTCGTCAGGCCCGAGGGGGGCCTCCGCCTCCGTCGCGGCGACGATCTCCGCTATGGCGGACGCGGCGAGGTCGAACTGCGCGGCGAGCGCGTCGGCCGCTCCGGGAGGGCCGCCGGGCCCGATGGCGTCATCCCATGCGACGCGCTGCTCGGCGGGGCTGGGCCGGCGTACCTCGATCGACGCCAATGGCCGGTCGATGCCGCTACGGGGCTCCCGGGTGGCGAGCATGAAGGCGCCGTCGCTGCGGGCGAGAAACCGGCCCAACGCCCGGATGTCGAGGGTGTCTGGGGTCTCCTGGGCGTCGATGTACAGGGCGATGGGGAGCAGGACACCCTCGCGGTGCCACAGCCGGGCCAACGTGTCCAGCTCCTCGGGTTCGGCGGACAGGAGCTCCACCGGCAGGCGCACGAGCACGCGATCCAGCCGGGCCGCGGCGCGGGCGGCGACGTCGAGCTTGCTACGCCCGTCCGCTCCGAGTAGCTGGATGACCGGCGACTGGCTGCCGGGAGCAGTCTGCCGCCAGCGCCGCACGATCTCCTCGACGGTGCGCTCCAGCGACGGCGGCAACCCGTCGTGGACGCCGCCCCATGGAGCTGCCGAGCTGACCAGCGTGTCGATGCGAGCGTCGATCTCGTTGAGCCCCTTGACGTAGTTGACGATGCGCTCGTCGGCACGCAGCGAGCTGGTGGTGAGCGACTGCCCCGCCGGTTGCGCGATCTCGATCAGGTGCCAGTAGCGCAGGCCGTGCTGGGGTGAGAGCGCGTCCCACGCCGGATCTGGAAGAGCGCGCATGGCGAGAGCGAAGGTCGGGAACGCGAGGGCGTAGTCGCCCTGGGCCCGGGCGCAGCGCGACGGCGTGGCCGGATCGAGCTCCATGGCCACGCACAGCAGCAGGACATCCCGTTCGAACTCGCTGAGCTCGAGCTGCTCGACGAGCACCTCGAGCGCCGGTGGCGGCACAGAGTCGGCGGCGCGCCGGCGATCCTCCGCCGCGGCTTCGATCTCCTCTGGGGTGACGCTCGCCGTCTCCGGCAGCGCGGGACGGCTCGAGGCCTCCGGAAGCTCCAGCCGGGGCGGCGGCGGGCGCCGGCCGAAGCTCCGGCTCCACCAGCCCTCTCGCGGCGGGGATCGCGGATCGACGTCCTGCGAACCAACCATCGGAGCGTTCGTCACGAGCGGCACGCCGGAGTCGGCGGAGTGGTAGGAAAGGACCAGCCGCAGCCACTGCAGGGACGCGGCCAGGTACCGGTCGTTGCGGGACTGCCAGTCGGGCGAGGGACTGCCGTCGGTCTGCTGGAGTTCGGGCTCCGCATGCGGGTCGCCAGCGTCCCCCGCGCTCACGTCACCACCAGCCGCTGGTCGGGGTCGTAGCTGGGAGGGACCGTGTCGGCGATCAGCTTGCTGTCCGCCCCGCCGACGCGCAGGCGCATCGGAACGTCGGCGGCCTCGCTCGCGAAGCGGAACGTCAGCGTGCTCGTCGGCCCGACGAACGGCTGAGCCCGAACCGGCGGGTCCATCGCGAGCAGGAGCACCTCCTGTCCGCCGAGCACCGGCGGGTTCACACCGACGGTGAGCGACGCGCGCCCGGCGGCGTCACGTGTCGCCGTGAGTGGCAGTGCGCTCGTCACGGTTGGGCGCACCGTGATCGGGATCTCGTTGGACGGCGGCCGCTTGCGACCGGCCTTCGTGATGATGGCGGCGATCGTCGCGGTGCCGGCCGGAACTCCGGCGGGCAGGACGGCGCTCAGCGTCCGTCCTGCGGGCGCCGGCATCGGTGGCGTGATCACCGGGTTCGTGAGCGCGGGATGGGTGAAGCGCAGTTGCAGGGTGTCGCCGTCGAGATCATGGCCGGTGAGCTGGAAGGCCCCGCCTGCGCCAACGCTCTCCGGTGTGACCTGTTCGAGCGTCGGGAAGGGCAAAAGAAGGTTCGGGCGGACGACGACGCCGACGTCGCCGACGCCGCGGGCGATCACGGGCGCCGGCGCCCTGGCCGGTCGGCGGCTCTCGATCAGGACGACGGAGATCTCATAGAGCGCCGAGACCCGGCACGGGGTCTGGAACATGGTCCACAGCTTGGACCGCTCGTCGAGCGACAGGATCTGGTTGGTGATCCGCACCCGCTCCACCTGCCGGTGGACGTCGCTCTCGGGCAGGCTGGCGCGGAGCTCGTCGCGGCCGAGCGACGGGTGGTCGTGCAGCACGCGCATGGCCGCGATGAGGAGGCGCTGGGCCGCGCTGTCGTCGTCGTCGTCACCGTACGCGGTGACGACGTAGTGAAGCGTCAGCGGGAGCGGTGGGAAGCCGAGCTCGCCGCCGTGCCCGCTGGGAATGTCCATGTTGCGCCACACCGGGTCAATCGCCGCGTGGTAGAGGAACAGGTTGAGCTGGGGGCCGCGGCGTCCGTCGCGGGCCTTATCCACGGCCTTCGTGGTGACCTCGGTGCCCGGCAGGGTGGCGTCGCTCGTGCGCGACAGCAGCCGGTGGACGGTGCGGGTGACGGCGAGGACCGCCAGTGCGTCGCTCACCGCCGGCTCCCGTCGGCCCGCCCGCGCAAATAGTCACCGAGAGAGAGGCCCGGCGATGGGGGCGGTGCGGGGACGCGAGCCGGGGCGGGCGGCGGCGGCGACCGGACCTCGACCCGCCCGATGGTCACGTGGATCTCGGGTTGTTGCGGAGCGACGTCGTGCGATCGGACTCCGCGGTCGTCGCCTGTCTTGGCCGCCTCCGGCCTCAGCGCCGGCAGGCGCGCAGGTGGCTCGACGAGCAGCCCTCGCCTGCGCTGCAGCGGGGGAAGCTCGGCCGCGTCGCCCTCGGCCCGTCGCTCCCCCACCATCCCAACCCTTCGTGGAGCGGGCCGCACGGTGGCCGCTGGGTCGGCGGTTGGGGGCGCGGCCCCTCCGGATAAAGCGGTGCCGGCGCTGAGGGGTGCAGGCGCTGCCAGCGGCGCAGGCGTCAGCACCGACGCGGCGTCGACCACGTGTCGTTCGGACACGCGGCGCTGCGGCGTAGGCGCCCACATCGGAAGACCGGCGTGCCCGGCGACGGACGGTTGGGCCGCTGCTCGCCGCCCCTCCGGTTCGATCGCCGGCGGCTTCTCCGACCCGGGAGCGCGTGCCGGCGGGGAGGCGGCGCTCGGCGCGGTGGGTGGTACCCGAACAGAGATTTCCTCATGGACCTCGACAAGTTGGACCCCGCCAGCCGATCCGGGCGAAGGCTCGAAGCGCGAGCGCGTTCGGGGCCGGACCGCTGGCGCCGCGCCGGACGCCTGGGCGGCGATCCGACCGAGCAGGCCGCTCACGCTCCCACGGCCTCGAGGTAGAAGCGCCGGCGTCCGGGACTAAGGGAGAGGACATCCTGCTCCCGCCACCCGTAGGCGAGGGCGAGGGAGTGCACGTCGCCCAGCATCCTCCCCGCCCAGTCGCTCAGTTCTGCCCACACGAAGGCGACGGCGTCGAAAGGCGCCTCGAAACCCTCCTGGCACGCTGGGCAGGTCACGTCGAACGACACATCCGCTTGGGGATCGGCGGCGGCGAGCGCCCGGCTGACCAGCTCCACCGTCTCCGTCGAGAGCACCACCGATGGCCGCGGCCCACTGCCGGCCGACATGACAACTCGATCGAGAAGGGCGGCAAGCGCCTGCACGGGGTCAGCTCGCGGTTGGAACACGGCGACGTCGCCGGCGGTCGGCAGGCGCACGCGCAACGTCCCTGACTCCGTCTCCACCTCGACGGAGGCGTCGGACGGATCGGCGTCCCCCACGATGATGTCATCGACGTCGAACCGCAGGTCCACCGATTCGGCGCATTTCGGACAGGTCACGATCGCATCGACGGTGGCCCCGAATAGGTCACGGCGCAGCGCTAGGAGATGGCGGTCCCGTGCGCCAACGGTGAGCGCCTCCAAGTCCTCCCGCCGTAGACCCGGGTCTCCAGCCGCCACCAGCAACATGAGCGCCCGCTCGCCGGGCATCTCCAGCTGTCCGTGTTCCCACGCGTCCAGCAGGGCGCTGGCGCGCGCTGCTGTCTCGTGGCCCGGCTTGATGGCTCCCGCGTCCACAGCTTGCGCCGCCGCGCCGATCAGGACGGATCGTCGAACTGAGGCTCGCTGGGCTCGACCACCGTCGTATCGCGCCGCCAGCCCTCGTTCTCGAGTTTGACGTGCTCGAGCGCGATGGCGTTGGCGTTTGCGTCGAGGTCGGGAAGGGCCTGGAACTCCGATACCCACGCCCGGTAGACGTGATATGAGATCACCTTCTGTCCGGCCTCGTTGAAGACGTCGACGATGAGGTCCTTGCGGAAGCTCCTGAGCGAGACCTCTTTGTCGGCGCCGGCGGCCTGCGCGTTGTCGTGGCTCCACACACTGTTCGCCCAACGCTCGAACTCGAGGTCGTGGGTCACGCCCCGTTCGAGCGTGATGGGCTCGTACTCTGTGCGACCGGGCGACTTGCGGCTCGAGCTCTCGTCGCCGCCCTCGCGGTGCTTCACGACCTCGGTCATGCGCTTGAGCGCCCCGACCTTGCTGACCCCGGCGACGTACCTCCCGTTCCACTTCACGCGGAACTTGAAGTTCTTGTACGGGTCGTGACGGGTGGCGTTGACGGTGAACGGCGGCAATGGGTTCCTTTCCTCCCTCAGGCCTGGACGTCGCCGGGCAGCTGCTGGATGTGAAGCAGCACGAACTCCGCCGGTTTCAGGGGTGCAAAGCCGACAAGGATGTTCACGATCCCCCGGTCGATGTCGTCCTGCGGGTTGTTGTCCCTGTCGCACTTCACCAGATAGGCGTCCTTTGGCGTGCGGCCCTGGAAGGCACCTTGGCGGAAGAGGCGATTCATGAACGCCCCGACGCTCAGGCGGATCGAGGACCACAGGGGCTCGTCGTTGGGCTCGAACACCACCCATTTGGTCCCGATGAAGAGGCTTTCCTCCATGAACAGCGCCAGGCGACGGATCGGCACGTATCTCCAGGACGGGTCGTCGAGCTGCGCGTCGGCGCCCGCCATGGTCCGCGCGCCCCACGACAGCTTCCCGAGCCCGGGAAATGACCGCAGGCAGTTGACTCCGAGCGGGTTCAACCGGCCGTTCTCCGGGTCGTTCATCTCTACCGTGAAGGAGTCGACCCCAGCAAAGCCAGCAGCGGTGCCGGCCGGAGCCTTCCAGACGCCCCGCTGCGCGTCGGTGCGGGCGAACACGCCGGCCAGCGCCCCACACGGGCCGACGCCGTCGAGCACGCCGGACGCGGTCGGGCTGGGATCGGGGATCCGAAGGCGCGGGAAGTACACGGCTGCGCTCTTGGCGAACTCCGTCCCGGTGAGCGGATGCGCATCGTGGAGCCTCACCGCGCTGGGGACGTCGACCCAATCGGCGGGCGGGTCGACGATGAAAAACGCCCGCCGGTCGATGCACAGTCGCCCGCCCGCCGCCTGCACCTGGGGGCCGACCGTCTTGCCGTGCGCCGCCGGGAGCACGCACAGCAGGTTCCAGATGTCGGCCTTTCGGAGCAAACGGAACGCAGCGTCGTAGTCGAACGTCGGGTTGTCACCGCCGTCGTTCCCGCCGGCGGCCTTGTAGAACATCGGCTTCGGTTCCGGGGCGGCCCCTCCGGCCGGCGCCGGACCAGCCTTGGCCTTGGTGGTGTCGCCGAAGACGTCCTGACCGTCCTTCTCGGGCAGAGGACTCTCCTGTGGTCGGGCCGTCCCGGTCGCCTTCACGCTGACCAACTGCGAGCCCTTCAGCTTCTCGGTGATGCTTTGGGGCGACTTCGGGTCGATGTTGATGGCGAGGTAGCGCTCCTCGCGCTTGTTCCCGACGTCTCGAATCGTCAGGTTGTAGAGCGTGTCGGGGAGCCTCTCGGGCGGATCACTCCCGATGTCGCCGTCGACCCGGGCCCGCAGCTGGTCGCCCCAGACGCCGACGGTCTTCGCCTGGAGCACGGGCGCGTCGGCTCCCAGCGGGAGCGTTGACGGAGCCGGGCCGCCAGCCGGGGGATCCCCTGCCGCCGGCTTGGGGACGACCCGCACGATCTTGGCCTCGGACCCGCCGTTGTCGAAGAACTGGTGGACGGCGATGCCGACCGGGTTCGCGCTCTGTACACGGCCGTACTGCCGCTCGAAATCGTCGAGGCTGGTTATGTGCACGACATCGGTGGGGCCCTGTGGGACCGGGCCGACGAATGCGGCAATCGCGGTGGGAACCGCGGCGATGGGGCGCGCCCCGCCCGTCGGGATCTCGTCGACGTAGACACCGGGAAACGTCAGGGTGGGAGGCACGCCTACCGCCTTTCGGACTGGACGTCAGGCGGACATCCGAGTGGCAACGGGAAGCCGCGCACCCGCCGTTTGTTTTACCTCCAAGCGGACGACCCTGCTTCCAAAGGCTCGTACCAGAAGGCTGTTGAGACAACTCTATGTGGCCCGCGGTGTTCGGGTCAAGGGGGCTTCCGCCAACAAGTCCGGTAACCCGCCAACGCGGCGCGGCGTTCACGCGCTGACACGAATCTGACCTGGCGACGACACAGTAAGCGACCCCGGAGGAAGCCCATCCGTGACCCCCTGAAGTGCCGCCACGTATGCAGGCCTGCCGCTCACCATCAGCTTCGCGGAGGACGACCCCGGCAGCGTCGAGACCACGGTCGTACACGGCTTGGAGTTGGTGCTTGGCACGATCGGGCACCCGACGACCGGGGCCCCGATGAGATCGCCCTCGCATAGGACGGCCCCGCCTTGAATCATCATTCGCCCAGGCCGGGGTGCGATGGTGACCACGCCACCATGGATGCATTGAATGACGGCGTTCGTCGTGATCACCGGAATCATCCCCCGACGCTACTTCGCTGGTAGAACCCAGGCGGAGCCCGAGAGAGCACCCGAACCTTCAAGGCCGACGCCACGTTCCGCCCACGACAGGGAGAATCGATGGGAGTGGCCGTTGAGCTCCCCGGCCCGGCGTCAGCGGGAACGCGAGAGCTACGAAGAACTAACCCGGTACCGCACCGCCTAACCCGGCGCTTTCAGTAAGCCGCTTGGCCGAGTGGCCATAGGTCCGCGGAAAGGCCCTTCCGGTAAGGGAAACTGCTGGTTCTCGAGACCCGCAAGACCCAACCAGAAGGGCACTTCCATGGTGAAGCGTAGTAGCGGCCGTCCTCGGCTCGTGGTGACCGCCGACGGGACCGGGGTCGCCGCCCACGTCGGCAGTCGCCTGCTCGCCGACATGGCCGACGCCCTCGGGCTGACGGAGGGACTGTCAGCGGCCCTGGCCCCGACCCGCCAACGCCGTTCGGCCCACGACCCGGGCCGGGTGCTGGTCGACCTCATGGTGAGCGTGGCCGGCGGAGGCACGTCCATGTCGGATCTCAAGGTGCTGCGGGACCAGCCCGAGGTGTTCGGCCCGGTGGCGTCGGACCCAACGGCGTGGCGGGTGCTGGCTTCCGTCGACAACGACGTTCTCAGCTCGATCGACGCCGCCCGGGCCGCGGCGAGAGCAATGGCATGGGCGGCCGGGGCCCGCCCGCCGAAGGATTTCATCGTGCTGGACTTCGACGCCACCCTCGTCACCTCCCACTCCGAGAAGGAAAAGGCCAAGGCCACCTACAAGCTCGGCTTCGGCTTCCACCCCCTGCTGTGCTTCGTCGACTCGACGAATGACGCCGTGGCCGGCGTGCTGCGCCCCGGCAATGCGGGGTCGAGCACCGCGGCCGACCACGTCGCCGTCCTCGACGCCGCCCTGGCC
>JBBSIS010000121.1:0-9644 GCA_038231955.1 Acidimicrobiales bacterium | reverse complement strand
CCTGGCCCGGCGCATGGTGGAACGCCTGGCCATGACCGGTCGCTTCGAGCTGGCCGGCCGTAGGGACGACGGCACCCGCGGCAACGACGAGAACGACGGCGGCAAGGAAGTGCGCGACCTCCTACAGAAGGCCGAGCAGGCCGCCCGCACCATCCTGAGCGACAACGCCGAGGATCTGCGCACCATCGCCGAGACCCTGGTTCTGAAGGAGACCCTGACCGCCATCGAGCTCCAGGACATCATCCGGGGCGGCAGTGGGGGCGACGGCGTCGTCGCCAGCTAGGCCTACCTGTTCAGAAGCAGAGGAACAGGATGCACGTCTTGGCCGGTGGCGCCGCGGTGGGTGCCGGGCCCGTCCGGCTGGTGGTGGCGTCGAGGAAGAGCGGCGAGCCGTCGCCCCCGGCGATCACCGGGTGCTGGGCGCCCTGGCGCTGGGTGGCGGTGATCTGCGGCGCCCGGGGGGCGGCGTAGGCGAAGGCCTCCTGCACCGACACCCGGCCGTCGCCGTTGGCGTCGCCCTGGCCCTGGAGCATGGCTCCGTCGATCAGCAGCGACGAGAACACGGACCTGCGCTGGTCGGGGTACTCATAGGACTTCTCGTTGGCCCGTGAGGATGCGGTGAACAGGCGGTTCGGCCCGGAGATGCCCTCGTCGAAGCCGGCGGCCTCGCAGCCGGAGATGTCGACCCACGCCTGGCCCCGGAGCTGGCTGACGTTGGCGGCCAGCTCGGTGTCGGGAATGAAGCTGTTGTCGTGGGGCCAGAGGTACTCGGTGGAGCCCACCTGCTTCACGTGCCCGGAGTAGTGCATGACCGAGAGGGAGCCGGGGCTGCTGCGCTCGACCAGCCAGCGCAACCCGGCGCGGATGTCGGCGGCACGCGCCCCGCCGTCGGTGAGGACCTTGATGTGGTCGTCGGCCCATCCCGCGTTGCGCAGGGCCTGGCGGAAAGCGGCGGCGTCGTTGACGGCGCCGAAGTTGGGCCGGGTGGCGCCCTGGAAGTGGTCGACGCCCACGATGAGGGCCCACCGGTCGCTTCCCGCCGGCCCAGGGGCGGCCGAGGCCGTGCCCACCGAGGCCAGCACGCTGACCAGCACAAGGGGGACGAGGAGGACGAGTCGTCGCATGACGGGTTTCCTACCACGGCGGCCGGTCGCCGGCAGGGAACGGCACCACGGGCGCTGGGTCAAGCCAGCGGCCCCGGATGTCGATGAAGACGGTACCGACGACAACGGGACGAGGACGGCCGGCAAATGACTGGATCGACAGGCACGCAACTCGACCGGAGCGCGGCTGACAGTGCCGCGCCGGGCGCATGAACGTCGTCGTCGTCGACGACGACCCGGTCGTCCGCCTCGTGCTCACCCGGATGGTCGCCAGCCTGGGCCACGTCGCCCTGGCCGCGGACACGGCAGCGGCGGCCCTCGACCTGGTCGAACGCAAGCCGGTCGACGTGATCATCAGCGATTGGCTCATGCCCGGCCTCAACGGTCTGGAACTGTGCGAGCTGATCCGTTCCCGGGATGACGTGGAGTACGTCTATTTCATCCTGGTGACCGCCCTCGACGATCCGGCCCACGCCATGACCGCCCTGTCCGCCGGGGTCGACGACTGCCTGGTCAAGCCGGTCGACGCCTTCAACCTCCAGCTCCGGCTCATGGTGGCCGACCGGGTCACCGGCCTCTACCGTCAGATCGCCGAGCGTCATCGGGGGTTGGAGCGGGCCAACGAAGAGGTGTCGGCCAGCGCCCGCACCGATGCCCTGACCGGGCTGGGCAACCGGCGCAAGATGGACGAGGACCTCGAGATCTTCCGGTCGCGCCGGGACCGTTACCACCAGCCCTTCGGCGTCGCCCTGTTCGACCTCGACCACTTCAAGACCCTCAACGACACCGCCGGCCACGGGGCCGGTGACGAGGCGCTGCGGAAGGTGGCGGCGGTGATTCGCCGGGAGCTACGCGACTCCGACATGGCCTACCGCTACGGCGGCGAGGAGCTGCTGGTCATCCTGCCCACCGGCGTGCGCCGGGTCGCCGCCGCCGCCGAGCGCATCCGCCGGGCGGTGGAGGCGGCCGCCATCCCGCACCCCGGACGGCCGGGAGAATGCCCCCAGTCCGGGCCGGTCGTCACTCTGAGCGCCGGTGTGGCCGCCGCCGAAGACGACCCCGCGGCATGCCTGGCCGCCGCCGACGCCGCGCTGTACCGGGCCAAGTCCGAGGGCCGCAACTGCATCTCCGTAGCCTCGACCACCTGCCGGGCCGCCTGACCGCGAGGCTCGCCCCCCTTCACCGTGGGGTGCGCTACCGCGTCTTCGCCGGGGCCGGGCAGGCGGGCCGACGGCCTGGTCGGTGAGGGAGCGGTACCTCGGTCCGGTTGGCGCCCTCGGTAGGATTCGAACCTACGCACCCGCCTCCGGAGGGCGGTGCTCTATCCCCTGAGCTACGAGGGCGTGCTCGCCGGGCGATCGTATCTCCCGCAGCCCGATCGGTATCCCAAGGCGCCTACGGTCCCGCAGGCGGGGCGAACGGGCGCCGGTAACATCGGCTGCGTGGGGAAGCTGACCGTGCTGGTGATCGACGACGATCCTGTCATCCTCGAACTTCTGCGCGTGAACTTCGAGATCGAGGGCTTCGACGTCATCTGCGCCAAAGACGGCGAGGAGGGCCTGCAGAAGGCACACGACGAGCGGCCCGACGTGGTGATCTCGGATGTCATGATGCCCAAGCGCGACGGGCTCCAAGTGCTGAGCGACCTCAAGGGCGACCCCGACACCGAGAACCTCCCGGTGATCCTGCTGTCGGCCAAGGCCCAGCGGTCCGAGGTCCAGCACGGCCTGGACATGGGCGCGGATGACTACATCACCAAGCCCTTCGACCCACTGGAGCTGATCGACCGGCTCAACGCAGTGATGACCAAGTCGCCCCGGTAACCGGACCGAATCTCCTCAGATGATCCAGAACATCCTCACCTCTGCGCTGCGGGGCGCCCTGCGCAACATCGGCGTCGACCCCCTGCCCGAGCGCATCCCCCTGGAGCGGTCGAACCGGCCCGAGCACGGCGACTGGTCGTCGAGCGTGGCCCTGGCGGTCGCCAAGGCCAGCGGCCGCACGCCTCGCGACATCGCCGACGCCGTCGCCGCCCGGTTGACTGCGGAGCCGCCCGCCTACGTGTCCGAGGTCACCGTCGCCGGACCCGGCTTCGTCAACTTCCGGTTGCACGACCGTTGGCTCCACGACGTCCTCACCCAGATCCTCGAGCAGGGGGTCGACTCCTACGCCCGCCACGCCATCGGCGGGGGGGAGCGGGTCAACGTCGAGTTCGTCAGCGCCAACCCCACCGGGCCGCTCCATGTCGGCGCCGGCCGGTGGGCGGTCTACGGCGACGCCCTGTGCCGGATCATGCAGCGCTGCGGCTACGACGTGCACCGTGAGTACTACGTCAACGACCGGGGCGTGCAGATGGCCCTCTTCGTCGCCTCCCTGGCCGCGGCCAAGGCCGGCCGGCCCATCCCCGACGAGGGCTACAAGGGTCAGTACGTCCTGGATTGGGCCGAGGAAATGCCCGACGACGCCGATCCCGCGGCGTGGGCGCATGGGCGGGTGCTCGCCGACATCGGCGGGGCCCTGAGCCGGGTCGGTGTGGAGTTCGACACCTGGTTCAGCGAGACGTCGATGGTGGCTTCCGGCGCCATCGACACCGCCCTGGCCGACCTGCGGGCCCACGGCCACGTCTTCGAGGCCGACGGGGCCACCTGGCTGCGCACCACCGAGTTGGGCCTGGCCAAGGACGAGGTGCTGCTCAAGACCGGCGGCGCCGCCACCTACCTCCTGGGCGACATCGCCTACCACCGCGACAAGTTCGCCCGGGGCTTCAACCGGCTGATCGACGTCTGGGGCGCCGATCATCACGGCCACGTGGCCCGTCTCAAGGCGGGCGTGGCCGCCCTCGGCCATGATCCCGAGGCCCTGGAGATCGTCCTCGGTCAGCTCGTGTCGGTCGAGCGCGACGGCGAGGTGGTGCGCATGGGCAAGCGCAGCGGCGAGTTCGTGGAGCTGGCCGAGGTGGTCGACGAGATCGGCCCCGACGTCGCCCGCCTCACTTTTCTGCTGCAGTCCATCGACACCCGCCAGACCTTCGATCTCGACGCCGTGGTGGCGAAGTCCATGGACAACCCCGTCTTCTACGTCCAGTACGCCCACGCCCGGATCGCCTCCATGGCCCGGGTGGCGGCCGAGCGCGGCGTGCAGCGTTACCCGCTGGAGATCGTCGACCTCAGCGTGCTGAGCCATGCCCGGGAGCTGGATCTGCTGCGCAGCCTGGCCGAGCTGCCCGAGGTGGTCCTCGACGCCTGCACCACCCGGGGCCCGCACAAGGTGGCCACGTGGGTGCGGGAGCTGGCCGGGCGCTTCCACGGCTTCTACCACGACTGTTATGTCATGGGCGATGGCGTGAGCCACGAGCTCACCCAGGCCCGGCTGTGGCTGGTGGAAGGGACCCGGGTCGGCCTGGCCATCGGGCTCGACCTGCTCGGCGTCAGCGCCCCTGATTCAATGTGACAACTGCAGGTTCGATGTGAGCGGGCCTCTCCCGCAACATCTACTGCCTGACACGGCGGCGGTCGGCCCCGACGGGCGGCTGACGGTCGGCGGTGTCGACGTGGTCGACCTGGCCACCGAGCACGGCACCCCCTTGTTCGTCTACGACGAGGCCCACCTGCGGGCCCGCTGCCGGGAGGCCGTCGCCGCCTTCGGCGACGGCGTGGCCTACGGGTCGAAGGCGTTCCTGTGTGTGGCCATGGCCCGCCTGGCCCACGAGGAGGGAATGCGGGTCGACGTGGCCACCGGTGGTGAGTTGCACGTGGCGCTGTCAGCCGGCGTCCCGCCCGAGCGCATCGTGCTGCACGGCAACAACAAGTCCCTCGACGAGCTCCGACGGGCCCACGACCTGGGCGTACGGGTGGTCGTCGACTCCTTCGACGAGCTGGCCCGCCTGGAGCTCCTGCACAACGAGACCGGACGGGCCACCAAGGTCATGGTCCGGGTCACGCCAGGGGTCGAGGCCCACACCCATGAGTACGTGATGACCGGCCAGGTCGACTCGAAATTCGGCCTGGGCCTGGCGTCGGGCGACGCCGCCCGTGCCGTCGAGCGCGTCCGGAGCCACCCCGCCTTCGACCTGATCGGCTTCCACGCCCATATCGGCAGCCAGATCTTCCTGCTGCGGTCCTTCGAGAAGGCGGTCGACATCCTGGCCGACTTCGTGAAGCCGCTCGACCGACGTTCAGCTGGCCGTCGTTCAGCTGGCCGACGTCCTCCGGGCATCGGGGAGCTGTGCCTGGGTGGCGGGCTGGGCGTGGCCTACGTGGAGGGGGAGGTGGCCCCGTCGATCACCGAGTGGGCCGGCGTGCTCCACGCCGCCGGCGCGGCGGCGGGCATCCCCGCCGGTACCCGCATCACCGTCGAGCCGGGACGGGCCATCGTCGCCGCTGCCGGCCTGACCCTGTACCGGGTGGGCACGATCAAGGAGATCCCGGGCGTGCGGACCTACGTGTCGGTCGACGGCGGCATGAGCGACAACCCCCGCCCGGTGCTCTACGGCAGCGGGTACGAGGCCTTCCTGCCCCGCGCCACCCTGGCCGACCGGCCCCGCACCGTCACCGTGGTCGGCAAGCACTGCGAGTCGGGCGACGTGGTCGTGCGCGACGCCCATCTGCCCGCCGACCTGGCCGTGGGCGACATCCTCTGCACGCCCGTCACTGGGGCCTACGGCCATTCCATGGCGTCGAACTACAACAAGGTTCCCCGCCCCGCCGTGGTCTTCGTGGCCGACGGTGGGGCGCGGGTCGTGGTTCGCGGCGAGACCCTCGACGACCTGCTGCGGCTCGATCAGTGAAATGCGGGTCTTAGATGACCCCGAGAACCTTGAGCAGGACAACGATAACGAGGATGGCGATGACGACGTACAGGACGTAGAGAAGGCTCTCGCCCTTCTCGGTTCGTTCTGCGCCCAACCTGTCCATCAAATCAAGGAGAGTAGTCACGGGCTGAATGTACCGATCGCGGCGAAATCCCAATCCCAGGCGCCGACAACTCGACGGGATCGCATACCGCCCGCTGTAGCGTGGAGCTGATGGACGGGAACTCGACCGTGCGGGTGGGGGTGCTGGGCTTCGGCAACGTCGGCGCCGCCGTCGTCGCGCTCATCGACGAGAACGGCGACACCATCGCGGCCCGCACCGGCCTTCGCCTCGAGGTCTCCCGCATCGCAGTCAAGGATCTTCACCGGCCTGACCGTCCCCGGCCACTGTTCACCGACGACGCCGCATCGGTGGTGGACGACCCCGACGTCGACCTGGTTGTGGAAGTGATGGGCGGCCTCGACCCGGCTCACAAATTGGTCCTGGCCGCGCTGAAGGCCGGAAAACCGGTGGTGACGGCCAACAAGGAGCTGATGGCCGCCCACAGCGCCGAGCTGTTCGACGCCGCGGCCAAGGCCGGCGTCGACCTGCTCTTCGAAGCCGCCGTGGCCGGCGCCATCCCCCTCATGCGCCCGCTGCGGGAGTCCCTGGCCGGCGACCGGATCAAGCGGGTTCTGGGCATCGTCAACGGGACGACGAACTTCATCCTCACCCGCATGACCGAGAACGGGCAGTCCTTCGCCGACGCCCTGGCCGAGGCCCAGGCCCTGGGCTACGCCGAGCGCGACCCCACCGCCGACGTCGAGGGCCACGACGCCGCCGCCAAGGCGGCCATCATCGCCAGCCTGGCCTTCGGGATCCGGGTGGTGGCCGACGACGTCTACTGCGAGGGCATCACCGGCGTGGCCGTCGACGACATCGCCATGGCCGGCCGCCTCGGGTACGTGGTCAAGCTGCTGGCCGTCATCGACGAGGTCAACGGCGAGGTGGCGGTGCGGGTCCACCCGGCCATGGTGCCCGTCGCCCACCCCCTGGCGTCGGTGCGGGAGTCGTTCAACGCCGTCTTCGTCGAGGGCGCGGCGGCCGGCGAGCTCATGTTCTACGGGCGGGGCGCCGGCGGGCGGCCGACGGCCTCGGCCGCCCTGGGCGACGTGATCGACGCGGCCGCCCACCTCCGCCAGGGCACGTCGGCCGGCGTGCCCGGCCTGGCCCAGGGCCGGATCCGTCCCATCGACGAGGTCCATTCGCAGTACTACCTGTCGCTCGACGTGGCCGACCGGGCCGGCGTGCTCGAGCAGGTCGCCGCCGCCTTCGCCCGCCACACGGTGTCGATCGTGCAGGTGCTGCAGGTCGGCATGGACATCGAAGCCCGGCTGGTGCTCGTCACCCACACCGCTCTGGAGCGCGACATGCAGGCCACCGTCGCCGAGCTGCGCGACCTCGATTCCGTCGACCGGATCGGCAGCCTCCTGCGTGTGATCGGAGCCGAGTAGTGGCCCGCCCAAGGTGGCGGGGCGTCGTCGAGGAGTACCGCCAGTTCATGCCCGTCGAGGCCGACTCGCCCATCGTGACCCTCCACGAGGGCGCCACCCCGCTGGTCCACGCCCCCGGGCTCTCGGGCCGGTTGGGGGCGGAGGTGTGGCTCAAGGTCGAGGGCGCCAACCCCACCGGCTCGTTCAAGGACCGGGGCATGACCCTGGCCATCTCCAAGGCGGTGGAGGACGGGGCCAAGGCCGTGGTGTGCGCGTCGACCGGGAACACGTCGGCCTCGGCCGCGGCCTACGCCACCCGGGCCGGGCTCACGTGTGCGGTGCTCATCCCCGAGGGCTACATCGCCTTGGGCAAGCTGGCCCAGGCCTTGGTGCACGGCGCCCGCGTGCTGCAGATCCGGGGCAACTTCGACCATGCCTTCGAACTGGTCAAGGAGCTGGCGGCGCGGGAGCCCATCACCATCGTCAACTCCGTGAACCCCTACCGGATCGAGGGCCAGAAGTCGGCCGCGTTCGAGATCGTCGACGTGCTGGGCGACGCCCCCGACATGCACTGCATCCCCGTCGGCAACGCCGGCAACATTTCGGCCTACTGGAAGGGCTATCGCCAGTACTCCGACGCCGGCATGTCGACCAGGCTGCCGGCCATGTTCGGCTTCCAGGCCGAGGGCTCGGCGCCTATCGTCCTCGGTCACCCCGTGGAGCACCCCGACACCATCGCCACCGCCATCCGCATCGGCAACCCGGCCTCGTGGCGGGGGGCCGTGTCGGCGTCGAGTGAGTCGGGGGGCGGCATCCATGCCGTCTCCGACACGGAGATCCTGGCCGCCTACCGCTATCTGGCCGGGACCGAGGGGGTGTTCTGCGAGCCGTCGTCGGCCGCGTCCGTCGCCGGGCTGCTCCAGGTCGGCGTCCCCGATGGCGTCCGCACCGTCGTCTGCACCCTTACCGGCCATGGGCTGAAGGACCCCGACCGGGCCATCGCCGAGGTCGCCGTCCCTGCCCCGGTGGCCGCCGACATCGATTCGGTCCGAGCCGAGCTTCAGTTGTGATTTCGTTGGCGGGCACGGCCCCCGGCGGCCCGGCGGTGGCACGGTGAAGTACGTGGTCTGCGTGCCGGACGGGGCGGCCGACGAGCCCCTCGCGGAGCTCGGCGGGCGCACGCCCCTGGAGGCGGCCAAACTGCCGACGTTCGCGGCCCTGGCCCGGCGGGCCGAGGTGGGCCGGGCCGCCACCATCCCCGAGGGTTTCCCGCCCGGTAGCGACGTTGGCAACATGTCGATCCTGGGCTACGACCCGGCCCGCTACCACACCGGCCGGGCGCCGATCGAGGCGGCGGCCATGGGCCTGGCTCTCGACGACGACCAGGTCGCCTACCGCTGCAACCTGGTGACGGTCGGCGACGACGGCACCATGGTTGACTTCGCCGGCGGCCACCCCACCACCGAGGCGGCCGGCGAGGTGATCACCGCACTCCAGGCCACCCTCGGCGGCGACGGAGTGACGTTCCACCCCGGCGTGCAGTACCGCCACATCCTGGTCACGCCGGCTGACTGGGCCGACGCCGACTGCACGCCGCCCCATGACCTCACCGGCCAGCCGGCGGTATGGCCGACGGGCCCGGCCGCTGGTCGCCTGCAAGCGCTGATGGACGCCTCCCGTGCCGTCGTGGGCGGCCAGGACCAGGTCGAGGCCAACCAGATCTGGCTGTGGGGCCAGGGCCGCCAGCCCCGTCTGCCCTCCTTCGCCGACACCTACGGGTTGCAGGCCGGCATGGTCAGCGCCGTCGACCTGGTTCGGGGCCTGGGCGCCCTCACCGGCATCCGGGTCGCCCAGGTCGACGGCATCACCGGCTGGTACGACACCGACTACGAAGCCAAGCGCGATGCCTGTCTGCAGTCGCTGGCCGCCGGCGACGACCTCTTTCTCATCCACGTCGAGGCCAGCGACGAGGCCGGCCATGCCGGCGACGTCGAGGAGAAGGTGAGGGCGCTGGAGAACTGGGACCGGCGCATCCTGGCGCCCCTGGTCGATGCCCTCGACATGGACGACTTTCGCCCGTGGCGCCTGCTCCTGCTGCCGGACCACGCCACCCCGCTCGCCCTGCGCACCCACACGTCGGACTCGGTGCCCTACATGCTGGTCGACTCCGAGGTCGACGGCGCCGGCGGCGTCTACACCGAGGCGGGAACCGCCGACTGCCCGCCGGTGCCTGCCCACACCCTCATGAACCACCTCAT
>JBBSIS010000120.1:0-9653 GCA_038231955.1 Acidimicrobiales bacterium | reverse complement strand
CGTGGTCCGCTCGGCATCGTCCCCGGCTCGCAGATCACCGAACCCGTAGGGTTAGCGGGCCAAATTCTGCAACTGGGGGTCAACCCGGAGGGTTCCACCCTCTACGCCGTTCAAAGCGTCGTGAACCCCGACTCGACGAGCGACAAAATGCTGCCCTTCGAACTTCATCGGATTTCCGTGAAGGACAACTCGAACACAGTCATCACTTCCGATCTACCGCCGAACGTGTCGGCCATAGCCGTCGACCAGCAAGACAACGTCTATGTCTCCGCCGGCGGCGCAGTAACTTTCTACAACCCAAATGGGAAGCGGACGGTTGTCCCTGCGGTGAGCGCCGACAATATGGCCGTCGACCCGTTGGGGACCGTCCTGTACTACTCGAACCAAACCGGTGTCTTCCAGATCGACCTCGCCACCCGCTCCCGGACGCTGATCGTAGACGCCGCCGGCCCGGGCCGCGGGGCCTCCGGAGATGGCGGTCCGGTGCGTGATGCCAGACTCGCCGGACCCGGCTCGCTGGCCATCGACGTGAATGGCGGCCAGCTCTACATCGCCGACCAAACCACACGCCAGGTACGCCAAGTGGATCTCAAGTCCAAGCTCATTGCTACCGTGGCCGGCCCGGGCGGGCCGGGGGCGGCAGGAAAGCTCGTGTTCAGCGCCGGCCTGCAGCTGGGTGTGGACGACTCCGGCCAGTTGTACGTCGGTGACCTGGACAACTGCCGGGTGCTTCAGATCGAGAAGCCGGCCGCCCTCGCCGAGGTCAAACCACCGTCCGGCATTGTTGTTCCCGGACCACCGGCGGCAAACGACAATATCCAAGGCGGCAGCCGTGTCAGTGAATCGGGGACGGCCAGCGGCGCCCCGACGGGCAACGGTTCAGGCCAAGGGGCGACGACCGGCGATGGCGGCGCAGCTGGCAGTGGCTCGCCCTCGGGCGCCGGCTCGCCCACTGACGGAGGGGTGGGGGCGTCAGGGCCGGGCCAATCGTCGTTCGACTTCTTCGGCCCGGGGAACGCCGGGGCCTTCGGCCAGGTCGGCGCCACCCCCTTCGGCCAGGTCGGCGCCACCCCGTTCGGCCAGGTCGGCGCGGCCCCGTTCGGCCAGGTCGGCGCGGCCCCGATCGTCGGGCCCGATCCCCTCGGGCCGGTCACCGCGCTCAGTCCTCCCGGCCCGCCGCCGGCGCCGGCGCCCGCACCGGGGCCCGGCGGGCCTCCGCCGCCACCGGGCGCCCATCCCGCCGGGAACGTCGGCATCGTCGCCGGAGACGCGGCGGCGGGCGTGAAGGGCGTGCCCCGCTATGCCATGGTGCGCGAGGACGAGAGCCCCGGCGCCATGGCTGCGGCCGCCACCTTGGGGGGCGGGGCCCTCCTGCTTGCCGCCTTCCTCTGCGCCATGCCGGCGGCCGCCGCATCGACCCGCCCCCGCGTTAGGCCGAGACGACGAGGGGCGTACTGATGACCGAGGCGCCCGCGCCCAAACCCTCACTCACGGCTCGGCTCCGCCCCAAGCTCGGCCTGAAGGACCGCAAGACGGCGGTCCGCGCAGAGCCGGCGGTCGTCATTCTCGGCTCCAGCCTGCTGGCCCTGATCCTCATCTACGCCGCCGCCCTGCTGTTCCTGCGACCGGCGTCCTCGGGGCGCCAGGTCAGCCTCGACACCCTGTTCAAGGCGGCGCCGAACGGCGACGTCATGGAGGCGAGGTTCCTCGACCAGGACGCCCGCATCACCGGCCTCATCGTGCTGCAGCCCGATCAGCCGCCCACCAGGTTCTGGTCCGCCTACCCCCGCAGCGACGCCGTCACCAACGACCTGCTCAAGGCGTTCGTGGCCGGTGACACCCGTGTCACGGTCAACCCCCAGAGCTCCAAGGGGCTGGTGCGGTTCCTTGCCCAGTTCCTCATGCCCCTGATCATCCTGGCCAACCTCTTCGCCCTCCTCTTCTACCTGGTCCGGGCCGGTGGCGGCGGCGCCGAGGAGGTCCTGGCCTTCGGGCAGGTGGGCGACAAGCTGGAGGAGGAGGGGACCAAGGGCCGAACCACCTTCGCCGACGTGGCCGGGTCGGGAGAGGCCGTCATCGAGCTGGCTGAGGTCCGCGACTACCTGGCCGAGCCCGCGGCCTTCAAGCGCATGGGCGCCTTCCCTCCCAAGGGTGTCCTGCTCATCGGGCCGCCCGGCTGCGGCAAGACCCTGTTGGCCCGGGCCGTCGCCGGCGAGGCCAACGCCAACTTCTTCGCCATCTCCGGCTCGGAGTTCGTGGAGTCGCTGGTCGGCGTGGGCGCCGCCCGCGTCCGTGACCTGTGCCGCCAAGCCCGGGCGGCCACGCCCGCCATCATCTTCATCGACGAGCTCGACGCCGTAGGCCGCCAGCGCGGCGCCGGTCTGGGCGGCGGCCACGACGAGCGGGAGCAGACCCTCAACGAGCTGCTGGTCCAGATGGACGGCTTCTCCCCCACCGAGGGTGTCGCCGTCCTGGCCGCCACCAACCGGGTCGACATCCTCGACCCCGCCCTCCTGCGGCCCGGCCGCTTCGATCGCCAGGTCACCATCGAGAAGCCCGACCGCGACGGCCGGCTCGACATCCTCCGCCTGCACGCCAAGGGGCGGCGCCTGGTCGACGAGGGCCGCGGCCTGCCCGAGATCGCCCGGCAGACCCCCGGCTTCACCGGCGCCGACCTGGCCAGCGTCCTCAACGAAGCCGCGCTGCTCGCCGTGCGTGAGCGGTCCCAGGCCGTCTCCGCCGCCCACCTGGAGGAGGCGGTCGAGCGGGTGGTGGGCGGCCCCCGCCGGCGGTCCGTCATCATCTCCGAGGACGACAAGCGCCGCATCGCCGTGCACGAAACCGGCCACGCCGTGGTGGCCGCCGCCCTGGGCCAGACCATGGCCCTCGACAAGCTGTCGATCATCGCCCGGGGCCGCAACGTGGGTCACATGGCGCTGGGCGCCGAAGCGTCCCTCTTCCCCACCGAGGACGACATGAGCGCCCGCATCGCCATCGCCATGGCCGGAGTGGCGGCCGAGAAGCTGGTGTTCGGCCAGATCTCGACCGGCTCCGAGGGCGATCTCGAACGAGCCACCAACACGGCCCGCGACATGGCCGGCCGCTACGGCATGAGCGAGCGACTGGGCCGGGTAAGGGTACTGCGGGAGGAGCGTGAGGTGTTCCTCGGCCGGGACTACCTGACGACGCGCGACGTCTCCCAGCCCACGCTCGAGCACCTCGACGCCGAGGTCCGCCGTATCCTCGACGAACAGGAGCAGCGGGCCCGGGTCCTGCTCCTCGCCAACCGCGACGTGGCCAGCGCCCTGGCCATCGCCCTGGCCTCCCAGGAGACACTCCAGGGCGAGCGGTTGCGGGGGTACGTCGCCAGGGTACGCGTCGGGGTGCCGCCCACCGCCGCCGCCCAGCCGGCGACCCACGCCGGCGACGGCCGCGCCCTTTGACGGGCCGCCGAGCGGCGGCGGCACTTCTCGCCCTGGCCTCGGTGGCGGCGACGGCAGGGGCAGGCGGAGCTCAGGAAGCTCCACCTCCCCGGCTCACGGTCACCGCGCTGGAAATCCCGGCCAGGACGATCCTCACCGGTGTCTCGTTCCCTGACGCCGGCCACGGCTACGCGGTGGCCGCCGACAACTCCCTCTTCCGAACCGTCGACGGCGGCCAGAGCTGGGCTCTGGTCCCCACCCCGCTGCCGATCATCGACCCGCGCGCCCTCGTCGCCTCCAATGGCCTCCTCGGTGTCGACTTCACCGACGCCGACCACGGCCACATCGTCAGCTCGGGCGACAAGATCCTGGTCACCTCGGACGGGGGCAAGAGCTGGGTGGCCCAGCCCACGCCGCTCCCCGCCGAGGTGTCGGCGAGGTGGCCGTTCGGACCGCCCTCGGCATGGAACTTCAACGCCGTCGACTTCGTCGACCAGGACAACGGCTTCGTCGTCGGCGCCGGCGGGGTCATCCTGGCCACGGTCGACGGCGGCTCGACGTGGGCGTACCAGGGCAACCCCGTCTTCGGCCAGCTCCTCGACGTGGCCTTCGTCGACGCTCAGCACGGCGAGATCGCCGGCGACCTTCGTGGCAACGACGAGGACACCTTCACCGCCCTGGCCACCGTCGATGGCGGCCAGACCTGGACGCCGCTTCGGGCGGGCGGTCCCGGCGACCCTGGTACACCGGTGAACTTCGTCGCCGTCGCCCTCACCGAGCCCCGTCATACGGTGGTCGTCGGCCGCTTCGGGCGGATCTTCGTCACCTTCGATGCCGGCCGCACGTGGCGGAACCGGCGGGGCGGCACCGAGGAACGGCTCCACAGTGTCGCCTTCGCCGACAGCCGACGGGGCCTGGCCGTCGGGGAGATCGACTTCCAGGGCGAGCTGCGGGCCCAGATCCTGGCCACCAACGACCGGGGCCAGAGTTGGAGCCAGCGGCCGACGCCCGAGGCCGCCGCCCTCAGCAAGGTCACCTTCGCCGACCCCACCACCGCCTACCTCGTCGGCTGCGCCACGCCGGTGGGAACCTGCACCCA
Source organism: Acidimicrobiales bacterium (assembly GCA_038231955.1). Taxonomy (GTDB): domain Bacteria; phylum Actinomycetota; class Acidimicrobiia; order Acidimicrobiales; family AC-14; genus CADCTB01. The sequence continues at coordinate 5,132 of JBBSIS010000120.1, read as the reverse complement.
GGGCGCCGTCCTGAGGATCGACTTCCCGATCTTCGCCGACTCCGCGGAAACGAAGGGCCCGTCGTCCGGTCTGCCCGTCATCCCCCTGCTACTCGTGGTGCTGGCCGTGGCCGTCGTTTTCGGCGGGGTCCGGTTGGCCCGCAGCCTGGAGTGAAGGCCTCGCCGCCGGGGCGGTCAGGTGACGGTGAAGGTAACGGCGCCCGACACGGCCCGCTTCCCCGTGACCGGGTCGATCTGGGCGAAGCAGACCTGGTAGGTGCCGGGCAGGCGGTCGACGGTTCCCACCGTCGTCCCCACGAAGCCGGAGGAGTTCGAGTAGCGCACCACGTTGTTGACCGGCACCAGATCGGCCCGGCACGGCTGGCCGGGGTTGCCGCCGTCGCGACCCGTCACCAGCTTGTAGGGCAGGTTCTCGATCAGGCCGGCGCCGTAGACGCGGATCGTGGTTCCCGCCGGGCCCGACTTGGCGTTGAGCCCGTCGCTGTACCAGGCCGCTCCTCCGGTGGCGCTGCCCGGCGTGCCCAGCGGCGGCCCGGTGTTCAGCCAGGCGCTGTTGGCCGTGTTCCAGTGCGTGGCCAGCCAGTTGCCGGCGGGCGGATTGGTGGAGAAGTAGTCGTCGTTGCCGCAGTCGAGCAACGCCTCGTTGCTGGCCGGACAAACGCCGAAGCGCATCGATGTCGGTGTCCCGTCGGCCCGGAAGACCGAGCCGGTCACCGGGTTGCCGCCCCCATCAGCGTAGCAGAGCCGGTCGGACTCGTCGGTGCAGTGACCGTGGTCGGTGGCGTTGGGCGGCGAGTCGGCCACGCTCGACGAGGACCGCAGCACGCCGCCCAGGGTGTGGAGCAGCTCATGGGCCTCGACCAGGTTGGTCTGGCCCCAGCAGCGCCGGTCAACGCGAGCCAGGAGCCCGGGCGCGTTGCCGTTGTTCTTGTTGACGCCCGGGGTTGGATCGCCACGGGTATCGCTGGGGTAGGAGAAGCCCTGCCCGCAGTACAGCGCCTTGGGGGTGTCGACCCACACCAGGTACTTGCGGTCGGCCCGGTCGAGGCCGGCGTTGTCGAATTCCTGGGCCATGGTTTCGACGTTGTCCACCGCGGCGGCCGAAATCACCATCTGGTTGATCACCGGCTGGCAGGAGGCGTCGGTCACGTACCGCACGTGGCGGATCCCACCGGTCTTGGCCGCACTGGTGTTGAAGACGTCGTCGACCCGGGCCGCCCAGGCCCGGAAGGACGCCTCGAACTGCGAGAACCGGTCGGGCTCCGATGCCTCCCGGGCGTAGATGAGCTGCACCCGGTAGGCGTCGCCGGTGTCGGCCGAGCAGCCACCGGAGCCGACGTCAGCGGCGGCGGTGGGACCGTTGGCCCCCGGGGCGGGTTCCCCGGCCTGGAAGGCCGGGTCCTGGCCCGGGCGGGGATCGACGTCGGGGGGCACGGGATCGGGCCCGTGACTGCACCGGGTCCGCAGCTCCCCGGCCCGTCCCCGGGTGACGATCTCGAAGAGGCCCTCGCAGGGACTTCCCGGGCCCGCCCGCCGCAGGCCTGAGTAGATCAGTCCGCGGCTGGGGTCATCGGGGGGAACCGGTTGGGCGTGGGCCGCGGGGGCGACAGCGACCAGAGCGGCCCCAAGGGCGGCCGAGGCGAGACAGAGCAGTATGGCGACAAGTCGGCGCATGCGCGAAGAACCCCCGGGAGAGTCGGCTGGAGGCGCCCCAGCCCGCCCGGCCTCAGGATAATGGGCGCAGAGGACGGGCGGGCATCCGGCCTACGGGCAGTTGTTCGTCAGTTCTGCGAGGCAGCGGTCGAGACCCACCCCACCGTCGGTCCGGTCGAAGCCATCCCCACCGAAGAGGCTGTCATTCCCCAGACCACCGAAGACCATGTCATCGCCGGCGCCGGCGTTGATGCGGTCGTCACCGCCCAGGCCGAGGATCCGGTCATTGCCGCCCAGGCCGGCGATGCTGTCGGGTCCGTCGGAGCCGCAGATGATGTCGTCACCCTCGGTCCCGATAATGTTGCCGCTCCCGTAGATCGTGCACAGCGGCTGCCAATCGCACCGCTGGTCGACCGCGGGATTGCTCGTGATCCGGCGCACGTCGCTGCCGTCGGCCAGGTTCGCCGTGTACACCTCTCCGAAGTTGCCGCCGGCGCGCCCGCTGTTCCACACGAACCGGGTCCCATCGGGCGACACAGCGGGGAAGATGTCGAAGGGAATGGTCGGCACCTGCGGGTTGTTGAACGTCAGGCGGGTGCGGCCGGTGCCATCCAGGTTGATCCGGTAGATCTCCTCACCCATAGGGTCGTCCAGGCGGCTGTGGAAAACGATCTGGGATCCGTCCGGCGTGAAGGCGGGCCACGAGTCCTCACCGGGTGAATTGGTGACGTCGACCACGCCGGTGCCGTCGGGGTTCATCAGGTGCACGTCGGCTGCCGGGTCGGTGCGCCGGCTGCTGAACGCGATCTTGGTGCCGTCCGGGGACCATGCCGGCAGCGAGTCCTCGGCCGGGTTGTTGGTCAGGCGGGTGTCCCCCGTGCCGTCGACATTGATCTTGGCGATCTCGAAACTACCCCCGGCGAAACGGGTGGTCTGGTAGACGATCTGGTCCCCGCCGGGGCTCCAGTTACCCGACGAGTTGCCACCGGTGATGGTGAGCTGCCGAGGGTTGCTGCCGTCAGCGTTCATGATCCACAGCTCCGAGTTGCCACTGCGATTGCTCTCAAACACGATCTGGCGGCCGTCCGGCGAGTACCTGGGTCGGGAATCGGACGCAAAGTTGTCGGTCAACCGGGTCGGCTCCAGCTCGGTGCCGTCGGGATTGAAGCTGTAGATCTCGGAGTTGCCGTCGCGGAAGGACGCGCAGGCGATCTTGCCGTTGATCCCCGGGAACGCCGCCTGGGCCGGCCCCGCCGTCCAGATCAGGCCCGAGCCCAGTAGCGCCGCCGCCGATCCGAGAATCGTGGCGACCGGCTTCCGTGTCTTCTTCGTCAATGTTCCCCCTTGTACGAGCGCGGTGGCCCGCACCTCCTGCCGATGCGCCGTAGTGTCCATCGCCACGGCCTTCCTGCGCAATGGATGTCTCGCACATATAGTCCGCCGGCAGGGGTACTGGTGGTCCCTCAGCGTCGAGTGGGCCGCGTCGCGTCACTGTTCGAGCTGAGGCGGCGACGACTATCCTTTCCCGATGGAGGACCGCCGGAAGGCCAATGCAGCTGCAAGGGGCCCGCGCCGCGCGGGCGGGAAAGCCCTGGTAGGCGTGTGCTGCGTCCTGGCCATGGCCGTATTCGGCCTGTGGTGGCTGGGCGCCAGCTCCGACGACGGTGGCCCGCCCGCACAGTACGTGCCATCGCGAAGAACCACGACGGTCGTCAGCGATCCTGACTCTGTTGGAGCGGTCGGGGAGGCGGTCACGACCACGGGGCCGCTCACCGCAGGTCCGCTGACAGCGGGGCCGCCCACCTCTTCCCCCCCGACCGCAGGTTCGTTTCCTTCGCCGTCACCGGGCACCGGGCCCGCCTCGCCCGCCGTGGCGGGCAACGAGTCCGTCCCGCCGGGCGACCGGACCACCACCACGACGCCAGGGTTGGCGGAGCCGAACCCGCGACCGCCGGCGGGCACCCCCCGAAGCGGTAGCGGCCTGAACGGCGGGATCGGCGGCGAAGCCGGGGGCTGAGATCCTGGCCATCAACTGCAATACTGCGGCCACGACCGACCGACGACCGCCCCCTGCGTCCCAGGACCCGGCCCCTCAGTCGCGTCACCACCACGGCGGCAGTCGCCCACGCGGCCTCGACAGCCTTCCTCGCTCGACGTCGTTCGACGGGCGGTACGGGCGCATGTTCCGGGCTCTGCCGGCGTTCGCCCCCGACGACGCCACCCTCAACGCCCTCGCCGGGTCCATGGCCGACCCGGCCGGCCCGGCCGGTGACAACGCCGACATCCCTTCGGGGTACACCTACCTGGGCCAGTTCGTCGACCACGACATCACCTTCGACCCCGTCTCCAGTCTCGACCGCACCAACGACCCCGACGCGCTGCACACCTTCCGGACCCCGCGTTTCGACCTGGACTCGCTCTACGGCCGGGGACAGACCGACAGCCCGTACCTCTACGACCAAGAAGACCCGGCGTCGCTCCTGGTCGGCACGAACCGCAACCTGGCCGAACACGAGGCTGTCGATCTACCTCGCAACCAGCAGGGCAGGGCCCTGATCGGTGATCCCCGCAACGACGTGCACTTCATCGTCAGCCAGCTCCACCTGGCCTTCATCCGGTTCCACAACGCGGTGGTCGACCGCCTGCGCTTCACGACCGACGCGACATCGCTGTTCGACGAGGCCCGCCGGGTGGTGACCTGGCACTACCAGTGGGTGGTGGTCCACGACCTCCTGGCCCGCCTGGTGGGCCCGGAGCTGCTGGGCGACATCTTCGTCGTCAGTCCCCGCTCCGGCAAGGCGCGGGCCCAGCTGCAGTTCTTCACGTGGCGAACGCAGCCGTTCATCCCGGTGGAGTTCTCGGTCGCGGCCTACCGCTTCGGCCACAGCATGGTGCGGGACCGGTACCGGCTCAACGACACGCTCGACGTCCTGCCCGTCCTCACCGACATCCGCGTCGCCAACCCGCTCCAACACCTGGGGGGGTTCCGCTTCCTCCCCAAGGGCTGGACCGTCCAGTGGAAGCATTTCTACGACCTCGACGAGGCGGCGCCGCCGCAACACAGCCGCCGCCTCGACACTCGGCTGGCCGAGCCCATGCGCAATCTGCCGCCGATGATCGACGACCGCCGGCGTTCCCTCGGCCTCATCAACATGCTGCGGGGCCGTTCGTTGCAGCTGCCGTCCGGGCAGGCGGTGGCGGCCGCCATGGGAACGTCGGTCCCGAATGCGACCCTCCGCCTCACCGGCGAGACGCCGCTGTGGTTCTACTGCCTGCGCGAGGCCGAGGTGCTCAACGAGGGCCGCCGTCTCGGCCCCACCGGCGGCCGCATCGTGGCCGAGGTGCTGATCGGCCTGCTCAAGGGTGACCCCTCGTCGTTCCTGCGCCAGCAGCCGGCGTGGCGTCCCGACCTGCCGTCGTCCGAAGCCGAAGCCTTCACCATGGCCGACCTGCTCCGTTTCGCCGGCGTCGCCTGACGG
>JBBSIS010000119.1:0-9850 GCA_038231955.1 Acidimicrobiales bacterium | reverse complement strand
CGCCACCACCTCGGGCGGGGCCCCGGCCAGGGCGGAGGCCGCCCTCTCGTAGCCGTCCACGGTGAAGCCCCAGACGCTGGCGACAACACGGGCGCCGGTGGCCAGCAGGGCGGGCAGCTCGTCCTCCAGCCACGCCTCCACCCCGGGGTTCTGCAGGCCGACGCTGTTGAGCATCCCGGCATCGACCTCGGTCAGACGGGGCGCAGGGTTGCCGCCCCAGGCTTCCGCCGACAGCGACTTGACCACGACCGCTCCGAGCGAGGACAGGTCGACATAGGGAGCCAGTTCGGCGCCGTGACCCGCCGTGCCCGACGCCGTCATCACGGGGTTGGGTAGCGGGACCGATCCGAGGACCGTGGACAGGTCTACAGGTCGAGCCGTTGCTGGCCCTCTTCGTGGTACTCCTGCAGTGAGCGCACCGACAGGCCGTGCCGAGCCCAGTCGGCGATGCCCCCGGCCGCGGCCAGGGCGGCGGCGGCCGTCGTGAGGCACGGCACGCCGGCCACGTTGGCGGCCCGGCGGATGTACCCACCATCGGCGCGCGGGCCCCGGCCCCTCGGTGTGTTCACCACCAGGTCGATCTCGCCGCTGGCGACGAGGTCGACGGCGGAACGCGGTTGGCCCATCTTCCCCACCACCTCGCCCACGGGCACGCCGTGCTCCTGCAGGTACGCCGCCGTGCCGCCGGTGGCGGCCAGGGCGAAGCCCAGCTCGACGAAGCGCCGGGCCGCCACCAGGCCGCCCGGCTTATCCCGGTCGGCGAGCGACAGGAACACCGTGCCCCGCTCAGGTAGCCGGTCGCCGGCCGCCGTCTGGCTCTTGGCGAAGGCCAGGCCGAACGTGGCGCCGATGCCCATGACCTCGCCCGTGGCCCGCATCTCGGGGCCGAGGAGCGTGTCGACGTCGGGGAAGCGGTTGAACGGCAGGACCGCCTCCTTGACCGACACGTGGGTCCCCGGCGCCGGCGGCTTCAGGACACCCTCGACGCGCAGCGCGGCCAGGGTGGCGCCCACCATGACCCGTGCCGCCACCTTGGCCAGGGGCACGCCGGTGGCCTTGGCCACGAACGGCACGGTGCGGCTGGCCCGGGGGTTGGCTTCGATGACGTAGACGTTGTGCCTTGGCGGCTCTCCGCCGACAGTCTCTCGTTGCACTGCATACTGCACGTTCAGCAGGCCCTTCACGCCGAGGGCCTCGGCGATGGCGCGGGTGTGGCCTTCGATCGTCTGGATGACGGCGGCGCCGAGGGTGGGCGCCGGGATGGCGCACGCGCTGTCGCCCGAGTGGACCCCCGCCTCCTCCACGTGCTCCATGATCCCGCCGATCAGCACCTCGCCGGTGGCGTCGCGCACCGCGTCGACGTCGACCTCGGTCGCGTCCTCCAGGAAGCGGTCGATCAGCACGGGGCGTTCGGCCGACAATCCGCCCTCCCGCCCGAGCGACCCGGCCATGCCCGCCTGGTCGGCAGAGCCGAACGTCGCAAGCTCCGCCATGGCCCGGGCCAGGCCGTCGTCGTCGTAGACGATCTCCATGGCCCGGCCGCCCAGCACGTAGGAAGGCCGGACCAGGGCGGGGTAGCCGATCTGCCCGGTGATGCGCAGGGCAGCAGGGAGATCGGCCGCGATGCCGCCCTCGGGCTGGGGGATCCCGAGGCGGGCGCACAGGGCGCTCCAGCGCTCGCGGTCCTCAGCCTCGTCGATGGCGGCGGGCGGCGTGCCGAGCACCAGCTCGGTGGGAATCCGGCCGGCCAGCTTCAACGGCGTCTGGCCGCCGAGGGAGACGATGACACCGACCAGATGTTCTTTCTCCACGTCGAGGACGTTCATGACGTCCTCGAAGGTGAGGGGCTCGAAGTAGAGGCGGTCGCTGGTGTCGTAGTCGGTCGAGACGGTCTCGGGGTTGCAGTTGACCATCACCGTCTCGAAGCCGGCGTCGCGCAGGGCGAAGCTGGCGTGCACGCAGCAGTAGTCGAACTCGATGCCCTGGCCGATGCGGTTGGGGCCCGAGCCCAGGATGACCACGGTGGGACGCTGGCCGCCCTTGGCCTCGTCCTCGTCCTCGTAGGTCGAATAGTGGTACGGCGTGGTGGCCTCGAACTCCGCCCCGCAGGTGTCGACCGTCTTGAACGTCGGCCGCACACCGGCGGCCAGGCGCGCCGCCCGCACCGCCCCCTCGTCCTGGCCCCACAGCCAGGCGAGCTGGGCGTCGGCGAAGCCCAGTCGCTTGGCCCGCCGCCAGTCCCGGCGGGTCATCCCTGCGAAGCCCGCCCCGGCCAGCCACGCCCGCTCTTCGGTGATCTGGGCGATCTGGTCGAGGAACCACGGGTCGACGCCGGTGGCGTGGTGCAGACGCTCAACCGTGATCCCCCGCCGCAGCGCCGCCTCCAGCTGGAACGGTCGGTCCGGGGTGGCCACCGCCGACCGGCGGACGAGCTCGTCGTCGTCGAGCGGGTCCAGCGCCGCCTCGCCGGGGTCGCAGTTCAGGCCCCAGCGGCCGTGCTCCAGGGAGCGCAGGCCCTTCTGCAACGACTCCGGGAAGGTACGGCCGATGGCCATGGCCTCCCCCACCGACTGCATCCGGGTGCCGAGCACCCCCGATGTGCCGGGGAACTTCTCGAACGCCCACCGCGGCACCTTGGTCACCACGTAGTCGATCGTGGGCTCGAAGCTGGCCGGGGTCATGCGGGTGATGTCGTTGGGGATCTCGTCGAGCGTGTAGCCGACGGCCAGGCGCGCCGCGATCTTGGCGATGGGAAAGCCGGTGGCCTTCGAGGCCAGGGCGCTCGAGCGTGAGACTCGGGGGTTCATCTCGATGACGACCATCTCGCCGGTGGTCGGGTCGACGGCGAACTGGATGTTGGACCCGCCGGTGTCGACGCCGATGCGACGGATGCAGGCGAAGGCGGCGTCGCGCATGTGCTGGTACTCGACGTCGGACAGGGTCTGGGCCGGGGCGACGGTGATCGAGTCACCGGTGTGGACCCCCATGGGATCGAGGTTCTCGATGGAGCAGACGACCACGCAATTGTCCGCGTGGTCGCGCATGACCTCGAGCTCGTACTCCTTCCACCCGGCGATCGACTTCTCGATCAGGATCTCGGAGATCGGGCTGGCGGCCAGGCCGGTCTCCGCCAATCGCAGCAGTTCCTCACCGTCGGCAGCAATACCGGTGCCGCCGCCGCCCATGATGAACGACGGTCGCACGATCACCGGATAGCCGACCTCGTCGCCCACCTTCTCCGCCTCGTCGAGCTGATAGGCGAAGCCCGACGCCGGTACGGCCAGGCCGATCTCGGTCATGGCCGACTTGAACCGCTCCCGGTTCTCGGCGGTGTGGATGGCCTCGACCGACGCGCCGATCAGCTCCACGCCGTACTGGTCGAGCACTCCCGCTTCGGCCAGGGCGATGGCCAGGTTCAGCGCCGTCTGGCCGCCGAGGGTGGGCAGCAGGGCGTCGGGCCGCTCCCGCTCGATGATGGCGGAGACCACGTCGACGTCGAGCGGCTCGACGTACGTCCGGTCGGCGAACTCCGGGTCGGTCATGATCGTCGCCGGGTTCGAGTTGACCAGGATCACCCGGTACCCCTCGTCCCGCAGGACGCGGCACGCCTGGGTGCCGGAGTAGTCGAACTCCGAGGCCTGGCCGATGACGATCGGCCCCGAGCCGATCAGCAAAATACTCTTGATGTCGGTGCGCTTGGGCATCAGAGGGACCAGGGCATCAGTACAGGCCGCCGCCGGCCTTGTGGGAGCGCATCAGATCCTCGAACTCCTTGAACAGGTAGCGGGCGTCGTGGGGGCCCGGCCCGGCCTCCGGGTGGTACTGCACGCTGAAGGCCGGGAGGTCGCGGCAACGGATTCCCTCGATGACGCCGTCGTTGAGGTTCACGTGGGTGACGTCGGCATCGGACAGCGAGCCCTCCTCCACCGCGTAGCTGTGGTTCTGACTGGTGATCTCCACTGCGTCGTCGCTCACCCGCTTGACCGGGTGATTACCACCGTGGTGGCCGAAGGGCAGCTTGTAGGTCTCGCCTCCCAAGGCCGTGGCCAGCAGCTGATGTCCGAGGCAGATCCCGAAGATCGGCACCTGTCCGAGCATGGTACCGATGTGCCCGACGGCGTAGCCGACCGCGCCGGGATCGCCCGGGCCGTTCGACAGGAAGACCCCGTCGGGCGGGTTGAAGAGCAGCTCGGGGGCGGGCGTGTCGGCGGGAACCACCTCCACCGTGGCGATCTCCCCCAGGATGCGCAGGATACTGCGCTTGATCCCGTAGTCGAACGCCACCACCCGCAGCGGGCCGTCGCCGACGGTGTAGCGGACCGGCGTGGTCACGCCCGAGACCAGGTCGATCCCGTCAGTCCCCCGCTCGGCCGCCGCCGCCTCCTTGAGCGTGGTCTCACCGGCCGTCCCGAAGGCGCACGGCATCGAGCCCGCCTCGCGGATGTGACGCGTGAGCCGGCGGGTGTCGATCCCCGTGATGCCGGGCACGCCGTGGGAGGCCAGCCACGTGCCGAGATCGACGGTGGAGCGCCAGCTCGACGGGCGGCGGGCCAGATCGCGAACGATCACGCCCCGGCAGAACGGCCGGGCGCTCTCGGAGTCGGCCTCGCTGATCCCGTAGTTGCCGATGTGGGGATAGGTGAAGGCGATGACCTGGCCGGCGTAAGAGGGATCGGTGATGACCTCCTGGTAGCCGGCCAGCACGGTGTTGAACACCACTTCACCGGTCGCCACCTCTACCTCGGCGCCCATGGCCTCACCCTCGAAGGTGGTCCCGTCGGCGAGGACGAGCAGCGCGTCGGTCATCGTTGGGCCACGCCGTCGATGACGACGGGTTCGCCTCGGAGCACGGTGTGGCGGGCCCGACCAGTGAGCGTGCGGCCGGCGTAGGGCGTGTTCCGGGCCCGGCTGGCCAGCGCCGCCGGGTCGACCACCCAGGTGGCGGCGGGGTCGATGACACACAGGTTGGCGGGGCACCCCTGGGCGAGCGGCCCGCCGTGGTCGGCCTCCAGGCCGGCGATGCGGGCCGGGCCCCACGAGAGCGCTTCGAGCAACCGGCCGATGGGCAGGTCGAGCTCGGTCAGCGCCACGGCGAGAGCCGTCTCGAGGCCGAGCATCCCCGGTCGAGCCTGGTCAAAGGGCACGTCCTTGTCCTCCTGTGAATGGGGGGCGTGGTCGGTGGCGATGGCGTCGATGGTGCCGTCAGCCAGCCCGACTTTCACCGCCTCGATATCGGCCGACGTCCGCAGCGGCGGGTTGACCTTGAACACGGTGTCGTAGCCGGCCACCGCGCCGTCGGTGAAGGTGAAGTGGTGGGGAGCCGCCTCGGCCGTGACGGCCAGGCCCTCGGCCTTGGCGGCGCGCACCGCAGCAATCGAGCCGGCCGTCGACAGGTGCAGGAAGTGGGCCCGGCCCCCGGTGAGACGGACGAGGGCGATGTCACGGGCCACCATCAGCTCCTCGGCCTCCGAGGGGATCCCGGGGATGCCGAGGCGGCTCGACCACGCCCCCTCGTGCATGTGGCCGCCGGCGGCCAGCACCGCGTCCTCGCAGTGCTGGGCCAGCGTCACGCCGAGGGCCGAGGCGTACTCGAAGGCCCGGCGCATGAGGCGGGCGTCCTGGACCCCGGCGCCGTCGTCGGTGAACAGCCGGACGCCGAGGTCGGCCATCTCCCCGAGGGGCGCCAGCTCCCGCCCGAGCCGACCCTTGGTGATGGCTCCGGCCACGCGAACGTCGCAGGTCGTGGGGGCACCGAGCTCGAGCACCTCGCGGACGGCAGCAGCGGTATCGAGGGCCGGATCGGTGTTCGGCATGGCGACGATCGCGGTGTAGCCGCCGAGGGCGGCGGCACGGGCGCCGGTCTCCACCGTCTCCGCTTCCTCCTTGCCCGGTTGGCGCAGGTGGGCGTGAAGGTCGACGAGGCCGGGCGCAACGATGCAACGCCCGGCGTCGAGCACGGTGGCGCCCGCCGGAGGATCGATCGACACCGCCAGGGCCCGGATGTGACCGGCCTCGATCAGCACGTCGGCCATGCGCTCGCCGGTGGCGTCGACGACCCGGCCGCCTTGGATCAACACGACGTGGTCAGTCACGGGTCGCCGCTCCTCCGCCGCTCGGGCCCTGGCTCCCGCTCTGGGGGCCGCTCGGGCCCTGGCCCAGCAGGAGAAATAGAACGGCCATGCGGACGGCGACACCGTTGGCGACCTGGCGGGTGATGAGCGAACGGGGGAAGTCGGCGACGTCGGCCGCGATCTCGACGCCGCGATTGATCGGCCCCGCGTGCATGACCAGCGCGTCGCCGGCCAGCAGGTCGACCCGCCTGCGGTTCAGGCCGTACCTGGCCGTATACTCCCGCAGCGACGGGAGCAACGCCTCTCGCTGGCGTTCGGCCTGCATGCGCAGCAGGTACACCACGTCCGCTTTGGCCAGGACGGTGTCCAGGTCGTGGCTGACCTCCACCGGCCAGCCCGCAAGGCTGGGGGGTAGCAGCGTGGGGGGGGCGACGAGGGTGACCTCGGCGCCCAGCAGGGTGAAGGCCAGCACCCCGGACCGGGCGACACGGGAGTGCTTCACGTCGCCCACCACCGCGATACGCAGGCCTTCCAGCGATGTGCGTCGGTCCCGGATCGTGTAGCAGTCGAGGAGGGCCTGGGTGGGGTGCTCGTGCCAACCGTCACCGGCGTTCACGACGGCGCAGTCCACCCACGACGCCACCTGCCACGGCACGCCCGCCGAGCCGTGGCGGACGACAAGTGCGTCGACTCCCATGGCCTCGATCGTCTGGCAGGTGTCGCGCAGGGATTCGCCCTTCTTGGCCGACGACGTGGACACCGAGAAGTTCATGGTGTCGGCCGAGAGGCGCTTGGCCGCCATCTCGAAGCTGAGCCGGGTCCGCGTCGACTCCTCGTAGAAGAGAGAGACAACGGTCTTGCCCCGCAGCGCCGGAACCCGGGGGATGGCCCGCTCGGAAACCTCCACAAAAGAATCGGTGACCCGCATGACCTCCTCGATACCGTCGACGCCCAGATCGGCGACGGAGAGAAGGTGGTTCAACGGGCCCGCTCAAAGGGCCGCTCGGGCCCTGGCCGCTTCTCGCCTACGTCGACGCCGTCGGGGCGCACGTCGACGATCTCAGCGTGACGGGTGGGCAGGTTCTTGCCCACGTAGTCGGGCCGGATGGGCAGTTCGCGATGGCCCCTGTCGACCATGACCGCCAGCTGCACCGACCTCGGCCGCCCGTAGGCGTTGAGGGCGTCGAGGGCGGCCCGGACCGTCCGGCCGGTGAAGAGGACGTCGTCGACGAGGACGACGGTGAGCCCGGTCAGGTCGACACGGATGTCGGTGACGGCCTCGGGAATGACGGGACGTAGGCCGATGTCGTCGCGGTAGAGGGCGACGTCGATGGTGCTCACCGGGACTTCGACCTTCTCGATCCTCGACAACGCCTCGGCCAGCCGGCCGGCCAGGGGGACGCCGCCGGTTTGCAACCCGATCAGGACCACGCCGTCGAGGCCATGGTTGCGCTCGACAATCTCATGGGCGATGCGGGTGACGGCCCGGCGAAGATCCGCGGCGTCCATGACCTGGCTGCGAGCAGAGAAAACGCCCCCGTACGGGGGCGTTGCAGTGCGCTCTCGCTCGGCCATGCGGGGGTCGGCTCCTCTTCCGTGCCAGCCTCACCGGACCGGCGTTAACGGCTGGTCTGACAGTAGCGCGTCAGCCGAGGACGTCGGCGGCGACGTCGAAGGTCAGGTCGGGGAGCTGGGCGAGTCACCACTCCTGGTCGAGGCCGTGCTCGACCATCTGGCCGGCCGCCGCCTGGTCGTCTACAGCCGGGTCGGCGCCGACAGTTTCCGCATACACCGGTTCAGCCTGTGACCGCGTGGCGACCGGCGACGCAGGTCGGACGGCTTCGGCGATGCGGGCCAGCATGCCGTTGACGAACCGGCCGGACTCGTCGGTCGAGAAGCGGTGGGCCAGCTCGACGGCCTCGGAGATGACGGCCCCAGTCGGGACGTCGGGCCGGTGGGCCAGTTCGTAGATGGCCATGCGCAACAGGGCTCGGTCGAGGGCCGGCATGCGGTCGATCGTCCAGTCCCGGGCGTAGGTCGTGATCAGGCCGTCGATGTCAGCGAGGTGCTCGGTGACGCCGCAGAGCAGCGCGACGGTGAACGGGTCGGGTTCCACCGGCAACTGGGCCAGGACGTCGCGGGGGGCGACATCCTTGCTTTCGGCCTCGTAGAGCAGCGACAGGGCCCGCTCCCGAGCCTGACGGCGACCACCATCCGGCACTAGACGCGGGTCAGGTAGTCGCCGCTGCGGGTGTCGACCTTGATGCGATCGCCGGGGTTGATGAAGAGGGGGACCTGCACGACCAGTCCGGTCTCCAGCGTCGCCGGCTTGCGGGCGCCGGAGACCCGGTCGCCCTGTACGCCCGGCTCCGTCTCGGCCACGCTCAGCTCCACCGAAGCCGGCAGGTCGACGCCGACGACCTGGTCGTCGTAGATCTGCAGGACGGCCGAATCGCCCTCCCGAAGGTAGTTGGTGGCGCCCCCCAGCGTGGGCGCGTCCACGTTGAGCTGCTCGTAGGACGAGTTGTCCATGAACACGTAGTGCTCGGTCTCCCGGTAGAGGTACTGCATCTCCCGCTTGTCGATCAGCGCCTGGGCCAGCTTCTCATCGGCCCGGTAGGTGCGGTCGAGGGACGCGCCGGTGCGAACGTTCTTGAGCTTGGTGCGGACGAAGGCGCCGCCTTTGCCCGGCTTGACGTGCTGGAATTCGACCACGGTGTAGAGGCCCTCGGGGAGGTCGAGGGCCATGCCGTTGCGAAGGTCGTTGGTCGAGACGTTCATGGCGCCACGATCTCAGGATCGTGCCGCCATGCGTGTTGGCTGGAACGGGGACCGTTCAAACGAGGAGCTCCTTGGGGGCGTTGGTAAGGATGCGGCAGCCGTGCTCGGTGACGACCATGGTGTCCTCGATGCGGACGCCCCCGTGCTCGGCCAGGTACACGCCGGGCTCGACGGTGACCACGTGGCCGCTCTCCAGCGTATCGGTAGAGGCGGACGACACCCGCGGGTCCTCATGGATGTCGAGGCCCACGCCGTGGCCCGTGCTGTGCAGGAACGCCTCCGCCCAGCCGGCGGCGGCGATGACGTCTCGACAGGCCCCGTCGACCGCCTTGCCCTCCACGCCGGCCCGCACCGCGTCCACCCCGGCCCGCTGGCTTTCCGCCACCACGTCGACCATGCGGCGGGTTGTGGCCGACGACGGCTCCCCCACGCACAGGGTGCGGGTCATGTCGGAGCAGTAGCCCTCGACGAGGGCGCCGAAGTCGATCACCACCAGCTCGCCGCGCCCGATACGCCGGTCGCTGGGCCGGTGGTGGGGCTTGGCCCCGTTCGGCCCCGACGCCACGATGGTCTCGAACGACGGCCCTGCCGCCCCGCGCCTGCGCATCTCGAAGTCCAGCTCCAGGGCGAACTCCTCCTCCGTCGGCCCGTCGGCCAGGCGGCGGCGGACCGTCGCCAGAGCAGCGTCGGCGATGGCGGCGGCCGCAGCCATGCGGTCGATCTCACCGGGATCCTTCACCTTGCGCAGGTCCTCGATCAGGCCGTCGGTGGGGACCAGCTCGGCGTCGGGGAACCAGTCGGCGTCGTACTTGCGCTGCTGGGACCAGGTGACGGCGCCAGCCTCCAATCCGATCCGACCGACCCCGGCGGTGGCCTCCTGGAGCAGCTCCTTCTGGGCGCCGGCACTGAGGCCGACCCGGATGTCAGCGTCGACGCCGGACTCCGCCAGCTCCAGGGCCGACTGGTCACGGTAGCGGCCGTCGGTGACGAAGACCATG
>JBBSIS010000118.1:0-10073 GCA_038231955.1 Acidimicrobiales bacterium | reverse complement strand
GCGGCGCCGTTCCCGGATCGGCGCCGGGCCGGAGTACTACTCCCTGGTAAGGGCGCTCCAAGCCGTCGACGCCGCCGACCTGGCCGTGCTGGTCATCGACGCCGCCGAGGGGGTCACCCACCAGGACCAGCGCCTGGCTGAGCGGATCGACGCCGCCGGCTGTCCCACCGTCATCCTGCTCAACAAGTGGGAGACCCTCGATGCCGAGGCCCGGGCCGACGCCGCCGCCCAGGTCGCCGACCGACTCCACTTCCTGTCCACCTCGCCGGTGATAAAGGGCAGCGCCCTGACCGGCAAGTCCATCCACAAGCTGCTCCCTGCCCTCGGCCAGGCAGTGGAGGCCTACCGCCGGCGGGTACCGACCCGCGAGCTCAATCAGGTCGTGCAGGCCGCCCAGGCCGCTCACCCCTCGCCGGGGGGCCGGGTGCTCTACGCCACCCAGGGGGCGACGGAGCCGCCCACCTTCACCCTCTTCGCCAACCGCGATCTGGCCCCCACCTACCTGCGCTATCTCGAACGGGCGCTGCGCGAGCATTTCGAGTTGGGCAACACCCCGCTCAAGCTCAGGGTGCGCCGGCGGTCGTCGTGAGGTCGTAGCGCTTACGGCGACAATCCGCCGTGCCTGCACCGTTCACGGCGATGATCCCCCGTGCCTGTCGGAGGGGGCGGGTCCCCGGGGGGTATAGCCTGCCCTCAGTCATGATCGAGCGCCCGATCCTCGGGATCGTCGCCGTCGCCGCCGTGCTGGCCGCCTCCGTGTGGGGGCGCTCGGCCCGGCGTCTCCTGCGGGTCACCCGACGGATCGATCAGAGCTCCGGTGCCCACTCCGAGGCCGCTCATCTGGCAAGGGACGCCCTGCTGAAGGACACCCACTCCACCATCCTGTACTCCGCCGTGGCCGTGGCCACGTTGGCCGGGTCGTTGTCTATGTCGGGGTGGAGCGACATCTTCAGCGTGGTGCTGCTCGTACCCGTGGCCCTGTCGCTGCGCTACGCCCAGAAGCTGCTGACCCACGCCCGGCTGACCGAGAGCCGCAGCCAGCTCGAGCAGCGGGCCCAGGAGGTGTTGGTCCAGGAAGCCCTGGCCCCCAAGCGGTGGGCGGCTCGCCTCGCCCCCGAGGACGTCCCCGAGTTCGCCGGCTTCGAGCTGGGCACCGTGTACCAGGCGGGCACCGGGATGATGGCAGGCGACTTCTACGACGTGTTCCGGGTGGCCCCCACCAGGGTGGCGGCGGTCATCGGCGATGTCGCCGGGCATGGGATCGAGCCCTCGATCAGTGCCTTCCAGGCCAAGCATCTGCTGCGGGTGTTCCTGCGCCAGTACCGCGATCCGGCCCAAGCCCTAGAGGAGCTCAACCGACAGATCTCAGGGATGGACAGGGGCGAAGAGTTCATCTCCATGTGCGTGGTGGTCTTCGACACCCAGGCCGGGACGCTGCGCTACGCCTCGGCCGGCCACCCCGCCAGCTTCTACTGGCAGGACGGCGAGGTCCGGCCCCTGCGGGCCACTGGCCCGCTCATCTCGCTCCAGCCCGACGCCGGCTACACCAGCGTGGAGATCCCGCTGCAGAGCGGTGACATGGTGTTGATGTACACCGACGGCCTGGCCGAGGCCCGCAACGGCGAGCAGCTCTTCGGCGAGGATCGCATCGCTGCCCAGCTTCGGCGTGACCCCGACATCGAGCCCGATGTGCTGTGCAAGGCCCTGGTCGAGGCCGCCGCCGACTTCGCCACCACCCCGGTCACCGACGACATCGCCATCCTGGCTATCCGCCGGAGTTGACCAGTCCGATTGCCGGCAGCACCCGGGCATCCGGCGCCGGCCTCGCCCGTTCTTTGTCGCACAACGGCACCGGGGGCCGTCTCCAGACGAAAGAACAGTGGGGAAGCGACGCCGGCCGGCGGGTGCTGCCGCCGTATCCTGAGGGCGGCCATGCCCTGGTGCGACGACTGCAGCCGGTTCTGGACCGTCGACGCCATCCCTGCCGACCGCTCCTGTCCCACGTGCGGCGCCGTCCTCCCCGAACCCGGCGCCGGCGAGGATCTGCGCGCCCCCTGGCACTTCAAGCTGCTGGTGGTGGCGGTGGTGATCTACCTCGGGTGGCGGGCCGTCCAGGGCCTGGCCTGGCTCGCCGGGCGGTTCTAGAACTCCTCGTCGAAGGCGACGGTGCCACTCACGCCGAGCTGGTAGGCGGAGACGGTGCGCTCGAAGAAGTTGGACAGCTCGGCCACGTCCTGGAGCTTCATGAAGCCGAAGGGGTTGCGGGCGCCGAAGCGGGGCGGGAGGTGGAGGTCGCCCAGGCGCTGGTCGGCGACGTGGCGCAAGTACTGACGGGTGTCGGCCAGGGAGATGCCCGAGACGGCGCCGCCCAGCACGTCGGAGGCGAAGGCGCTCTCGGCCTCCACCGCGTCCTCCATCATGGCCACGACCGATCGGGCGAAGTCGGCGTCGAAGAGGTCGGGCTCCTCGGCCCGCACGGTGTCGATGACGGCGAAGGCGAAGCCCATGTGGCCGCTCTCGTCCCGGAACACCCAGTTGGTGCCCGACGCCAGCCCGTTGAGGAGGCCCTTGGAGCGCAGGAAGTACACATAGGCGAAGGCGGCGAAAAAGAACAGGCCCTCGATGCAGGCGGCGAAGCACACCAGGTTTAGCAGGAAGGCCTGGCGATCGGCTCTGGTGCGGAGGGTGTCGAGCCCGCCGATGCCCGCCATCCACTTGAAGCAGAAGTCGGCCTTGGCCCGGATGGAGGGGATGTTCTCCACGGCGGCGAACGCCTGGGCCCGCTCCTCGGGATCGGGCAGGTAGTTGTCGAGCAGGGTCAGGTAGAATTGGACGTGAACGGCCTCCTCGTAGAGCTGGCGGGAGAGGAACAGCCGGGCCTCGGGCGAGTTGATGTGCTTGTAGAGGTTGAGCACCAGGTTGTTGGCCACGATCGAGTCACCGGTGGCGAAGAAGGCCACCAGCCGGTTGATGAGGTGGCGCTCGGCGGGGGAGAGCCTGCGGTCGAGGTCGACCAGGTCGTCGGAGAAGTCCACCTCCTCCACCGTCCAGGTGTTGCGGATGGCGGTGCGGTACATCTCGTAGAACTGGGGGTAGCGCATGGGCCGCAGGGTGAGGTCCATGCCGGGGTCGAGGATGTTGCGAGGGCCGGGGGCGACCAGGGGGCGACGGTCGGCACCGAGCTCGAGGAGGGACGGCTGGGCGCTCATCAGTCACACGCCTCGCAGGTCTCGGGGCTCTCCAGCGAGCAGGTCGCGGCGTCGGAGCCGGCGGAGGCGCCGTTGCCCCGGGAGGAGGTGGTGGTGATGCGCGAGGCGGGCCGGGAGCGCAGGTAGTAGGTGGTCTTGAGGCCGCGCTTCCAGGCGTGGAGGTACATCGAGGACAGCTTGCCGATGGTGGGGCTCTCCACGAACAGGTTGAGCGACTGGCTCTGGTCGACGAAGGGCCCCCGCTCGGCGGCCATCTCGATGAGCGAGCGCATGGGCAGCTCCCAGGCGGTGCGGTACAGGCGCTTGAGCTCGTCGGGGAGGTCGGGGAGGCCCTGGACCGAGCCGTTGTCGGCGATGAGGCGGGCGATGGTGGCGTCGTCCCAACGCCCCAGCCGTTGCAGGTCACGCACCAGGGCGGTGTTGACCTGGAGGAACTCCCCCGAAAGGGTCTCGCGCTTGAAGAGGTTGGAGACCTGGGGCTCGATGCACTCGTAGCAGCCGGCGATGGAGGCGATGGTGGCGGTGGGGGCGATGGCGACGAGCAGCGAGTTGCGCAGGCCCACGGCAGCGATGCGCTGGCGCAGCGCCTCCCAGCGGGCGGGGTCGGTGGGCTCGACGCCCCACAGGTCGAACTGCAGGGCGCCCGCCGCGGTGCGGGTCTCGGGGTAGCGGGGGTGGGGGCCGTGCGCCTCAGCCAGGTCGGCGGAGGCGGCCAGGGCGTGGAAGTAGATCTCCTCGGCGATGCGCCGGGACAAGGCCCGGGCGTCGGGGTCGTCGAAGGGCAGGCGCAGGGCGAAGAACACGTCCTGGAGGCCCATGACGCCGAGGCCGACGGGCCGCCACCCCTCGTTGGAGCGACGAGCCGCCTCGGTCGGGTAGTAGTTGACGTCGATCACCCGGTCGAGAGCGGGGACCACGCTACGCACGACAGCGCCCAGGCGCTCGAAGTCGAAGCGGCCGTCCTCGACGAAGCGGGCCAGGTTGATCGAGCCCAGGTTGCACACCGCGGTGTGGGCACCGTCGTTGACCTCGAGGATCTCGGTGCACAGGTTGGACAGGTGCACGACGTTGCCGGGGGCGCCCACCTGGTTGGCGGTGCGGTTGGCGGTGTCCTTGAACGCCATCCAGCCGTTGCCGGTCTCGGCCAGGGTGCGCATCATGCGGGCGTAGAGGTCGCGGGCCCGGACCTGGCGCAGCGCCCGGCCCTCGTGCTCGGCGGCCACGTAGGCGGCCTCGAACGCCGCCCCGTGCAGGTCGCAGAGCTCGGGGACGTCCTTGGGGTCGAACAGGCTCCACATCCAGTCGTGCTCGACGCGGTCCATGAACAGGTCGGGGACCCAGTTGGCCAGGTTGAGGGTGTGGGCCCGGCGGGCCTCGTCGCCGGTGTTGTCCCTCAGCTCGAGGAAGTCGGCGACGTCGGCGTGCCAGGTCTCCAGGTAGACGCAGCAGGCCCCCTTGCGCCGGCCGCCCTGGTTGACGGCGGCGACGGAGGCGTCGAGGGTCTTGAGGAACGGGACGACGCCGTTGGACAGCCCGTTGGTGCCCCGGATGAGCGACCCCCGGGAGCGGACCCGGTGGAAGGCCAATCCGATCCCCCCGGCGTGCTTGGAGAGCTGGGCCACGTCGGCGTAGGTGGCGTAGATGGCCTCGAGGCTGTCGGCGGGTGAGTCGAGCAGGTAGCACGAGGAGAGCTGGGGGTGGGCAGTGCCGGAGTTGAACAGGGTGGGGCTGGAGGGCAGGTAGTCGTGCGCCGACATGAGCCGGTAGAGCTCGAGGGCGCCGCCCATAGTCGTGGCCAGCCCGCACGCCACCCGCAGAAGGAAGTGCTGCGGCGTCTCGATGACGTGGCGGCGCTCGGGGTGGCGCAGCAGGTAGCGGTCGTAGACGGTGCGCAGGCCGAAAAACTCGAAGCGCCGGTCGGCCCCGGCGTCGACGGCCTGGTCGACGGCCTGGTCGAGGTTGGGAGCGTGGGCGGCCACGAAGGCGGCGGTGGGCGCCCCGATGACGCCGAGGACGGCGCCCAGGGCGACCGATCCCGAGAACGAGGCGATCCCCGCCTCGGCCACCTCCTCTTCGATGAAGGCGGCCAGCAGCCGGGCCGCCACCTTGGAGTAGTTGGGCTCCTCGGTGATGAGCGCCGCCGCGGTGCGGATCGACAGCTCGTCGAGCTCGGTGGTGCTGGCCCCGTCGCACAGGCCGCTGATGGTGCGGGTGGCCACCCGGAGCGGATCGACGCCGTCGAGATCGGTGGCGCAGCGCTCGACGGCCCGGACGATCTTGTTGACGTCGACGGGCTCGAGGCTGCCGTCGCGCTTGCGCACCCGCATGGGTGACGCCGGCGGGGCGAGGGGTTCGTGGACGAGTGGCTCGTGGATCGTCATCCGGGCTCCCTGGGTGGGCTCGAGTTACACCCATGAAACTACGAAGCTGTGCTTCGCACGGCAAGGGCCGGCTTTGGGCGCTAAGCCCGTACCGGGCGGCGACGGGGGGCCGGCGACCGCCACGGTTAGGGTGGCTGGCCCATGGAAGAGGCGCTCAACCTCAAGCAGGTGGCCGCCCGCCTCGGGGTCCACTACATGACCGCCTACCGCTACGTCCGCCAGGGCCGGCTCCCCGCCGAGCGGGAGGGCACCGAGTGGCGGGTCCGCGCCGGCGAGGTCGAGCGCTTCACCGGCGCCCGAACCGCCCAGGCCGGCGGCGCCGGCGGTCGCCCCCCGGCCCCGGTCGACTGGGCCGGGCGACTCTACGACCAGCTCCTCTCCGGCGACGAGACGGGGGCCTGGTCGGTCGTCGAGCGAGCCCTGGCGGCGGCCACCAGCCCCGAGGGTTGCTACCTCGACATTGTGGCGGTGGCCCTGGCCAGGGTCAGCGACGGTGAGCAGGCCGGCCGACTCGGCGTCGCCGACCAGTACGTGGCCACGGCGACGGCTACGCGGGTGGTGGCCCGCCTCGGCGCCCGCTTCCGCCGACCCGGGCGCAGCCGGGGCACGGTCGTGCTGGGCGCACCCCGGGGCGAGCGCCACAGCCTGCCCATCGCCATCTGCGCCGACCTGGTCCGCCTGGGCGGCTTCGCCGTGCTCGAGCTGGGCGCCGACGTCCCCGCCGAGGCCTTCGTCGCCGGCGCCCGCCGGGTGGATCGCCTGGTGGCCGTGGGTGTGGGGGTGACCCGGGTGGAGTCCCTGGGCGACGCCGTCGACACCGTGGCCGCCGTGCGGGCCGCCCTGCCCTCGGTCCCGGTGCTCCTCGGCGGCCAGGCCGTGCACGACGGCGAAGTGGCCAGGCGGGCGGGGGCCACCGGTTGGGCCCGTGACGGGCGCGACCTGGTGGGCGCCGTCGAGGCGGCGGTCGCGACCCCGGTTCTCCGGTCCCTGAGCATCGCTGAGCGATGCTGGTCGCCCGGAGAACGCTCAGGCCAGCTCCCCGATCCGCTCCCGGACCAAACGGGCGGCCTCGACCAGGTTGGCTAGGGCGGGGGCCACCTCGTCCCACCCCCGGGTCTTGAGGCCGCAGTCGGGGTTCACCCAGAGCTGGGAGGGGTCAAGCACCTCCAGGGCCAGCTCGAGCAGGGCGACCACCTCGGCGGTGTCGGGCACCCGGGGGGAGTGGATGTCCCACACGCCCGGGCCGATCTGGTTGGGGTAGCGGACCTCGGTGAAGGCGCCCAGCAGCTCCATGGCCGAGCGCGACGTCTCGATGGAGATGACGTCGGCGTCGAAGGCGGTGATGGCGTCGATGATGTCGCCGAACTCGGCGTAGCACATGTGGGTGTGGATCTGTGTCTGATCGGCCACCCCCGAGGAGGCCAGGCGGAAGGCGCCCACGGCCCAGTCCAGGTAGGCGCCCCGGTCCTCGGCGTGGAGCGGCATGAGCTCGCGCAGCGCCGGCTCGTCGATCTGGATGACAGCGGCGCCGGCGGCCTCCAGGTCGGAGACCTCGTCGCGCACGGCCAGGGCGATCTGGCGGCATGTCTGGTCCTCGGGCTGGTCGTCGCGGGCGAAGGACCACGCCAGCATGGTCACCGGTCCGGTGAGCATGCCCTTGACCGGGCGGTCGGTGAGCGACTGGGCGTAGGTCCACCAACCCACGGTGACGGGCGTGGGCCGGGACACGTCGCCGAAGATGATCGGGGGCTTGACGCAGCGCGACCCGTAGCTCTGGACCCACCCCTGCGTGGTGACGGCGAAGCCGGCCAGGTGCTCGGCGAAGTGCTCCACCATGTCGTTGCGCTCGAGCTCGCCGTGGACCAGGACGTCGAGGCCGGCGTCCTCCTGGAAGCGGACTACCTCGGCCACCAGCTCGGCCAGGCGGGCCTCGTAGGCCGGCGTGTCGAGCTCCCCCCGGCGGTGCCGGGCGCGCAGGGAACGGACCTCGGGGGTCTGGGGGAAGGACCCGATGGTCGTCGTGGGCAGGATGGGCAGCGCCAACCGTTCCGCCTGGGTGGCCCGGCGCTTCGGGAACGGGCTGCGGCGGTGCTCGGCCTCGGGGCCGACCTGAGCCAGCCGCCGGGTCACGTCGGGGTCGTGGGCCAGGGGGGAGCTGCTCCTCGCCGCCCGGGCGGCGGCGCTGAGCTCCAGCTCGGCGGACAGGGCGTCGCGACCCTCGTCGAGGGCCCGGGCCAGGACCACCACCTCCTCCAGGCGCTGGTGGGCGAAGGCCAACCACGACCTGACCTCGTCGTCGAGGCCGGCTTCGAGGTCGAGGTCGAGGGGCATGTGCAACAGGGAGCACGACGGGGCCACCAGCAGCCGGTCGGGGCCGAGGCGGCTGCGGGCCCGCTCCAGCGACTCCAGGGCGGCGTCGAGGTCGGAGCGCCAGACGTTGCGGCCGTCGAGCACGCCGAGGGAGAGCGCCAGCGTCTCCGGAGCCTGGTCGAGGGCGGCGTCGAGTTGCGCGGGCTCGCGCACCACGTCGAGGTGGAGGGCGGCGACGGGGAGGCCGAGGGCCACCGGCAGGTTCCGGCGAAGCCCCGCGAAGTAGGTGGCGACGAGCAGGCGCAGCCCCGGCGCGGCGGCGGCGAGGCGCTGGTAGGCGCCAGGGAACGCCTCGACGATCTCGGCGTCGAGGTCGAGGCCGATCGCCGGCTCGTCGATCTGGACCCACGGGGCGCCGGCGCCGGCCAGGTCGGCGAGGACCTCCTCGTAGACGGCGAGCAGGCCGGGCAGCAGCGAGACCACCGGCACAGTCCCTCCCGGCTGCTTGGACAGGACTAGGAACGAGATGGGCCCGAGGAGGACCGGCCGGGTGGCGATGCCGAGTCCGGCGGCCTCCCGGAGCTCGTCAACCGCTTTGCTGCCCGTGAGTTGGAAGCGCTGGCCCGGCGCCAGCTCCGGGACGATGTAGTGGTAGTTGGTGTCGAACCACTTGGTCATCTCCAGGGCGGGGACGGCCTGGTTCTCGCCCGCGCTGCCCCTGGCCATGGCGAAGTAGGCGTCCAGGTCGATGTCGCCGTCGGCGCTCAGGTAGCGGTCGGGCACGGCGCCCACCATCACCGCGGTGTCGAGCACGTGGTCGTAGAGGGAGAAGTCGTTGGAGGGGATGTGGTCGATGCCGACGTCTCGCTGGCGCTGCCAGCTCTGGCGCCGGAGGTCACGGGCGACCCGTTCCAACTCCTCGGCGCTGAGCTTGCCTGCCCAGTAGCCCTCGAGCGCCCGCTTCAGCTCCCGCCGGGGACCCATCCTGGGCATACCCAGGCCGGTGGCGGGGATGGCTCGTGTCATGACCAGCGGACCGTACCAGCGGCCGGGGACGGCCACGGTGGGCCGGATTGGCTGCTAAGCGCCCGTGCCCGCCGTAACCGCGGGCGCTAGGGTGGCGCCGCCACGGGCTGTGGCGCAGCTTGGTTAGCGCGCTTGACTGGGGGTCAAGAGGTCGGGAGTTCAAATCTCCCCAGCCCGACGCAAGAGGTGCAGGTCAGAGGGGGTGCGGTCCAGAGCGTTGGGCCCGCCCACCGGCCGGCTGTCAACGATCTGTCAACACGGCGTCGGAGGAGGGCCCTCGTGGGCGAGGTTGTCGACCTGGATCGGGAGCGCACCGAGGTCCTGGCTCGGGAGCTGGCCCCCCTGCTCCGGGCGAGGGGGGTGATCGCCGCCGACGAGAGCGCCGGGGACCTCGACCGCTTCCGTCGGGCGGCGCGCCGGGCCGGTCGGATGCTGGGCTGGCGGGTCCGCACCGGGGCCTCGGCCGACGGGCGCCGGGCCTGGGCATCCTCGCCCGACTACGTGGTCTCCGACGAGGACCGCCGCCGGGCGGGCGAGGCCATCGACGCGGCCCTCTTTGGTGGTGATGCCAACGGCCACGACGCCGAGCGCCGGCTCTGAGGGGGCCCGCCACGAGACCTATGCCTGCGGTGGCAGCGAAGGCCGAGGAACGCAGGGATCGAGACCAACGTCAAGCGAGGGTGCCTTGGTTTGGTGCTGGTCTTCCTCCTGCTCATCGGCGGTGGGCTTCTACAACCAGATCACCGGGAAAGAGTCGACGCCTCGGCGCCAGTCATCCTTGGCCTGCGATCACTTCCGCAACGTGCTCGACGACGCTGGCCAGGGCATCCTCAGCGACGCCGAGCTGCGGACCAAGGTCAAAGAGGTCGAGGGCAACGCCAGCATCGCTTCCCCTGCCGTTCAGGCAGCGGCTCGTCAGTTGCTCGCAGCCGTGACCAGTGGGACCGGCGGAGACGTCCAGGCAGCAGCAACACAGATGGTCACGGCCTGGTCGGTCAATCGATCGGCCGCACGGGGCGCTGCGGGCCCGGCGTGGGACCGGCCCGGGCTGGTGGGCGCCGTCCTTGTGGCGAACCAGGGCTCGGGCGCTGAGGCCGCACGAGACCGCCAGGGCCCTCATCGAGGCGCCGGCGGCCAGCGCCTCGTC
>JBBSIS010000117.1:0-10078 GCA_038231955.1 Acidimicrobiales bacterium | reverse complement strand
GTCCCAGTCACCCGCCTCCCGCCCGCCATGGGAAATGAGCCTAGTTTGGTTAAGCTGAGTTAGATGGCGTCGTCCGAGGCGTACCGGAACGGACAGCCGCTCGCCGACTGAAACCCACCGCCGACGTAGGTATCATCTCTCTTTGGACCGTGGGGTAACCCAATCGGGCTGGTAACTCGTTAATTGTTGCCCTACACCAGGAGGCCACCGAACTACAAAACCTGCGCGCTGTGCCTGGGACGGCTATCGACCGCTTGAACGCATATCTCAGGTGGCCAATGACGCTGTCGTAAGGCTCCGGACGCAGCTTCGTCCGAATGATCTGACTCGCCTCGTAACGACTCCCCGTTACTGGACCCTCCAGACGGTGTAGGTGTGCGGCGGGCGTGAACTTGGCCGACTGGCCAGCCCCGATCCAGTCGCCCCCTTTGCTGGCAAAAGAGAACATCGTCTTCAGGGGTGACGATGGCGCGGCCGTCGCCGGGGAGACCCCGACCAGGGACACGGAGAGGGTGAGGCCGCCGACAATCGCGCCGAGACGAACCCCGGGGGAGCAGATGGTCATGATGGGCTCCGGTCCTTAGGGTGGTGCGCCGATGGTTCAAGTAGGTACGAGTGTCGACGTCTGAAACCCCGGGTTGAGGAATTGTCCGCAGGTCGCCAGGGACCACGGACGGCTTGCAGAAACCCGACCTGTCAGGTAAGAATTATGGACTCGACCGACCCGGAGGAGTGGACATGAGCGTCACCGACGAGCTGCTGGCCAATAACGAGAAGTATGCCGAGGGCTTCGACAAAGGCGAGCTGCCCATGCCTCCGGCCAAGAACGTCGCCGTGGTGGCCTGCATGGACGCCCGCCTCAAGGTCGGGTCCATCCTCGGCCTGGACGAGGGTGACGCCCACGTCATCCGCAATGCCGGCGGCATCATCAGCACCGACGCGCTGCGGTCGCTCGTCATCTCCCAGCACCTCTTGGGAACCCGTGAGGTCATCCTCATCCATCACAGCGATTGCGGCATGCTCACCTTCAAAGACGACGACCTGTACGACAAGGTTGAGGCGAACGTGGGCTCACGGCCCAGCGCCAGCGACTTCGATGCGGGATCGTTCAGCGACCTCGAAGGCGACGTCCGCACTTCTGTGGAGGCGGTTCGGAACTACCCCTTCATGTTGCACACCGACGCGGTGCGAGGCTTCGTCTACGACGTCAAGACAGGCAAACTGAACGAGGTCACCTGACGCCCGTCGGTCCGGGGCAACCGAACGCTAGATTCGGGGGCCTCGGCGTCGGAGGATGACATGGGGGACGATTCGCAACGGGGGTTCGAGCTTCGGATCGAGCCGGCCACCGACCGCTTCGATCCGGACGACGATCGCTGGCGCTCCCAGGTCAGCCAGCTCTACGCCGGCCTCGACGACGAGGTCGGCGGCATCCGTCGCGAACACGTCAGCGTTCCCGGTTCCAAGGGCGAGATCGCCAACGTGATCATCGCCATCGGCTCGGCCGGCGGCTTCACGGCCATGGCCGAGTACCTACGAGCCTGGCTGGGTCGGGACAAGAGCCGCAGCCTCGACGTGACCTGGTCGGAAGGCGACAAGCAGCACACGGTGTCGATCCGTGGCGACGGCATGGACAACGCCTCGTTCCAGGCCCTGGCCGAGGCGGCAGCCGGCCGCCTGGACAGCGAACCATGAGCGATCCCGCCTACAAGGCCCTCCTGATCGGCAACTCCACCTTTCCCAACGATCCCCACAATCTCCAGAGCCTCGAGGGCCCGGTCAACGATATCTCGGTGTTGCGCGACGCACTCACCGATCCCGAGGCCGGGTTGTTCGAGCCCACGGCCGTGCGCATGCTCCCCGAGCGCACGATGGCCGAGATCCTCATCGAGTTGGAGACGTTCTTCGGCTCGGCCACGAGAGACGACCGCCTCCTCCTCTATTACAGCGGTCACGGGCTTCTCACCGACGAGAACCGCCTCCTGCTCTGCGCCCGCGACACCCGGACCGATCTGGTGAAGTCCACGTCGGTGAGCGCCACGGCCATCAACGACATGATCGACGGATCGCCGGCTCAGACCACGATCATCGTCCTCGACTGCTGTTACAGCGGAGCCTTCAAGGGCGCCGACCTGCCCGACAGCCTCAAAGGCAACGGACGCTTCCTGCTCACCAGTACCCGCAGCAGCCAACTGGCCAACGACGCCACCCGCCGGAACGGCACCAGCCTGTTCACCCAGCACCTGGTCGACGGCCTGCTCAACGCCGTTCCCGATACCAACGGTGACGGCTACGTGGAGCTGGGCGAGATCTACGACTACGTTTACGCCCGCCTGGTGAGCGAGGGACGCCAGATTCCCCAGCGCAGCTTCTCGGGAGGTGGCGGTGTGGCGGTGGCCCGCCGCCCGCAGGAGCTCCCCGCTGACGGGGACCGGCCGCCGTCTGGTTTCGAGCTCTCCCAGGCATCCATCGAGATCGACGACGTGGTCGCGGGTGAGACGCTGCCGCCGGAGCAGGTCTACGTCCTGACCGGACCCGGCCAGACCTGCGACTACTCGGTGAGCACCGAAGCCGGGTGGATCGACGTGGAGCCTCACGAGGGGTACTTCAGCGTCGTCCTCCATCCGGAGCCCGGTACCAATCGAGCCAACGTGGTGGTGCGCGCCCGACAGAGCGGAGCGACCAGGACCATGCGGGTCAGGGTGCGGGTGGTCGACACCGACGCCGACGCATCGCACGGGCCGGCGGTTGGCGGTGGCAAACCTCCCGGCGGTGTGTCGGTTGCTGCGGCCGAGCCCGTCGGTGCCGGCGGGTCCGACGCTGGGCCGGAGGCCGGCCGTTCGCCGGGGGAAGCGGGCCTTCTCCAGCGACTGAGCGGGCGCAATCGCGCCGTGGCCCTGATCGGGACAGGTCTCGTCGTGGTTTTGGCTGTCGTGGCGATCGTGGTCACGACACGGTCGTCCGGCACCCCCTCCAGTACCAGCACGCCGGTGTCGGGCCCGGGGCCGGCCACCCTCTATCTGCCGCGCGACCTGGCCGCCGCCGGCGGCGCGGTGTACGTCAACGACATGGGTCACGACAGGATCCGCCGGATCGGCCCCGACGGTCGGATCACCACGGTCGCCGGCCGAGGGGGCGACGACCCCGGTCCGGCTGGTGCCGGCAACCCGGCGACGTCGAACGCCGTGTTGGCCTCGGCCATGGCGGGCGACAGCACCGGAACCCTCTACCTCGCCGTCCAGAACGGGGGAGGGATAGTCAAGCTGGCCTCCGATGGAACCGTCTCCGCCGTGCCGGTGGTGATTCCCGGCGGTGCTACTCCGACGATCTCGGCCATGGCCGTCGGTCCCGACGGGCGCTTGGTGCTGTCGGTGGGCGACGGCGTGTACCGGCTTCAGCCCGGCGGTGGCGTGGACGTGGTGGCGGGCTCGGGTGTCAAGGGCTACACCGGCGACGGCGGGCCGGCCAGTGCGGCCCGGCTTTCTGACCCGACGGGGATCGTCGTCGACAGCCAGGGCGCGATCTACATCGCCGACACCGCAAACAACCGGGTACGCCTCGTCCGTCCCGACGGCACGATCATCACGGTGGCGGGTGACGGCACGAGCGGATCGTCGGGCCGGGGCGGACCGGCGACGGCAGCCCCGGTGGGGTCGCCATCCGGGTTGACGCTCGACGATGGGGGGAACCTGTACATCGCCTCGTCGAATCAGCTGCTCAGGGTGGGCAAGGATGATGGCGTCCTCACCGTGGTCGCCGGAAGTCCCACCGACACAACCGGGTTCGCCGGCGACGACGGGCCCGCCCCGGCGTCGCTGCTGAATGGGCCCACCGGCGTCGCTCGCGATCCTGCCGGAAACCTCTACATCAGCGACGCCGCCAACAACCGGGTCCGCCGGATCACGCCGGAGGGCACCATCTCCACCGTCGGCTGAGGCTGTCTACAACGTGGCCCGTCCACCGGGCCGCGACGGCTGGGGCCCGCGGCGCTCGGGCGCAGGGGTGATGGCCGCCAGCGATGAGACGGCGTCGGCAGCCGCAGCAGGATGGTTGCGCACGCAGGGCTGGTTGACGGTGCCGAAGTCGTTGTGCAGCCAGACGTTGGCATCGCAGGGCGGAGCGGTGTTGGTGTCGAACGCGTCGGTGTAGGGCGGATCCGAGGCGTAGTCGGTGGTCGTGCCTCCACCGTTGTCGAACGCCGTGTTGGCGATGATGGTGTTGCCCTGCGACTTGCCGATGGCGATGCCGTGGTTCTGGTTGTTGTTCACTCGGTTACCCGTGATGGTGGTGCGGGTGGGGCATCCGGGGACGAAGCTGCCGCTGAAGCACCGGCCCGGTGAGGCCGGGAGCGCCGACCAACCCGAGGACGACGGCTGAGCCGCCGCCGATCATGCGTCGAAAAGACACCATTTTCAAAACCTCCCGCCCGACCGGCCACAGCGGCCCGCACGCGATGATGGTACCGGGACGCGGCGGACCGGGCTGAGTGGGCTGTGCCAGACTCGGGAGGTCGGGAGAGGTGACCGAGTGGCCGAAGGTGATCGCCTGCTAAGCGATTAAGGGGTGTCAAACCTCTTCGAGGGTTCAAATCCCTCCCTCTCCGCTGATCACCCGGGAGCGGCGGGGCTCCTGCAGGTGGTCGTAGTGCCAATGTCCAGTGTCGCACCGGACCAGGGTGTGGTTCCTTGCATGTGGTCCGTCGGGGCAGGTGCTACGACTGGGCCGGTGAGTATGGCCGAATCAAGACTGAGGGTCCTGCACGGCCTGCGGGTGAAGGGCTTCGCCGAGGCGCCCGGGCTGGCTGAATTCGCCGGCCTGGCTGAATCGGAGGTGTCCGAGCAGCTCGACTCGTTGTCCGCCGCGGGCTTCGTCGCCCACCGAGAGGGGGCGATCGTCGGCTGGCACCTCACGCCGGCCGGTCACGCCGCGCACGCCACCGCGCTGGCCGCCGAGGCGGCCGGCAGTGGCGCCACCGACCAGGTGCAAGCCGGCTACGAACGCTTCGGCGCCCTCGACGGGATGGTCAAGGCCATTTGCACCGCCTGGCAGGTGCGCGACCTCGACGCCGGGGTCATCAACGACCACACCGACGCCGACTACGACGCGACCGTTGTCGCCCGCCTCACGACGGTCCATGCCGGCGCCGTCAGGGTCGTCGGAGGCCTGGTTGCGGCTCTGGCCCGCTTCGGGCCGTACCGGCGACGCCTCGACGACGCCAACCTCCGCGTGCAGGCCGGTGATCGCGACGCCCTCACCAAGCCCCTGAGCGGCTCGTACCACGATGTCTGGATGGAGCTGCATGAGGACCTCCTGCTGACCCTGAGCCTGAAGCGGTCCAGCTCTGCGCCGGACGGTTGAGCGGCGTCGGCCCGGCGGGGCCGTGGGTGCCGGCTATAGGTTGTGTGGGCGGCTTCCCCCTCGTTCGAACACCTCGGTTGAGGGAGAAGCCATGTCATCGCGTCGTCGTCGTCGTCGGCCGCCCAGGCCGGTGCCAATCCTCGTCATCAACGGTCTGGCTGATGCCGTGGCCGCCGCAGTTAAACTGTCGGACCGGTTGGCCCATGGGCACGGCGTGGCCGTCACCGACCTCCAGGGTGGGTCGTCGACATGGTCGTGTTCACCGCGCCCGACCACACGGCCGAAGACGCCATCCGGGCCGGCATCGCCATGCGGTCGCGCCACCCCCTCGGCCGTCGGGTCGTCCCCCTGTCGGTGCTCGATGGTGTGGACATCACCACGCCGAACGAGCTCGAGGTCGAGACGTGGCACGCGGCCGCCAACCGGTTCTCCCGGGTCGGCCTCGAGCTGTCCGAGTGGATCGTGGCCTCCGACGAGGTCTTCCGCTCCCTCGCCATCACCGTCGAGACCGAACACGAATGGCGGTCGGGCTGAGGATCGGGCCTCCGGGTACTACCCGACGTCGGTCACCGTCAGGATGTCGGCTCCTTCGTCGGTGACGAGCAGGGTGTGCTCGAACTGGGCGGTGCGACGACCGTCGGAGGTCACCGCCGTCCATCCGTCGTTCCACAACTGCGCCCGCCAGCTCCCGATGGTGATCATGGGCTCGATCGTGAAGGTCATTCCCGGCTCCATGACCGTTGTGGCGGCGGGGTCGAAATGGTGGGGCACGTGGGGATCGGTGTGGAACTGTTCGGCCACCCCGTGGCCGACGAAGGACTGCACCACGCCGTAGCCATGGTCATGGGCGTGGGCCTGGATGGCGGCGCCGATATCGGAGATCGGGCGCCCGACCTGCACTGCGTCGATACCCCGGAACATGCATGCCCGGGTCACCGTCACGAGCTGTCGCGACTCGTCGTCGACGGTTCCGACGAGGAAGGTGGCGTTGGTGTCGCCGTGGACGCCGTCGAGGTAGATGGTGACGTCGAGGTTGACGATGTCACCGTCGACCAATGGCCGGTCGTCGGGGATGCCGTGGCAGATGACCTCGTTGACCGACGTGCACAGCGACTTCGGGAAGCCGCGATAGTTGAGGGGGCTGGGGTAGCCGCCCCGGGCGATGCACTCCTCGTGGGCCCGGGCGTCGAGCTCGTCGGTGGTGACGCCGGGACGGATCATGGCTCCCACCGTCTCCAGCACCTCGGCCGCCGCCCTACCGGCCACGCGCATGCGGGCGATGACGTCGGGTGACCTCACCAGCGGCTCGGCCCAGGGCTCGACCTCCCCCGTGTCGGCATACGGCGGTCGGCCGATGGAAGGCGGGACCACCCGTAGCGGCGACAGCCGGCCGGCCCGCAGCGGCTCGTTCGAAGCCTTGTGGCAGCGCTTGTACTTACGGCCGCTACCGCACCAGCACTGCTCGTTGGACTTGAGGGTGACGGCGTTGGTCATCGGAAATCACCTCGCCGTCCAGGTGCGGGATTCGGGCCGTTGGGCCTCCATTCTATCGGTCGGCCGCAACTACCGGCGGCGGGCCATACTCGGCCGATGGGTGCCGAGGCGGCCGGGCGCGTGCTGTCGGCGGGGCAGTTGAATCGGGCCCTGCCGGCCCGCCAGCTCGTTCTCCAGGGCGGCAGGGTCGTGCAGGGGACCCTCCAGCGCATCACCATCCACCGGCTCGAATCGGCGATCACACCCCCGAGTAGGCTTGACGACGTACCGACCTGCCTGGGCTGAGAAGGAAACAGCAGCCCGACCCGCGCTCGTAGCTCAACGGATAGAGCATCTGACTACGGATCAGAAGGTTGGGGGTTCGAATCCCTCCGAGCGCGCAGGACATAAGGGCTGGTCAGAGGCTATTTCTGACCATCACCGCCGGCAGAAGTGTCGGGGCGAGTCCACAAAAAGTCCACACCTTGCTGGAAGAAGTCCCCGAGGCGTACGGTGATCTCGGCGTCGCGCTCGGGGAACATGTGTCCGTAGGTGTCGTAGGTCACCGTGATGGAGGAGTGACCCATCCGGCGCATCACGGCGTAGGGATCGGCCGTTGAGGCGAAACAACTGGTAAAACTGGTAATGAGCGATGTTCGAACCGTGTCGAGTAGCTCCCTGGGGTGGAGTTCCCCATGGCTATTCGACACGGTTCGCGATCACCGCTCCCTGGCGACCTGAGCGGCGTACGTGGTCCAGTCACCGCCTGCGGCCCGGACCCAGCCAACTGCCGTTGTGGGTGCAATCCCGAGCAGGTCGGCCAGGACGGCAGCAGGGATGCGGGCGCCGAGGTGCATCAGGGCGCCACGCCGTCCGGCCATGGTGGGAATCCCGAGCCGGCGGAGCCGTTCGCCGAGGCGGGCGGCGGTCAGTGGGCGCCCGGGAGACAGGCCGGGGAAGAGCCAGGGCGTGGCCGGGGGCGAGCCGACACCGGTGTAGCGACGTCCTTCGCTGGCGAGACGAGCAAGGAGACCACGCAGTGGATCGGGGACCTCGATGTGGGTGGTGCCGAGGTGGAGGCGAGCGACATCGCTGGTGACGCTGAGCTGGTCGCGGGTGATGGCCACGATGCGCGACAGCTGCTGGCCGTAGAGCAAGACGAGACAGCCCGCCACCCGGTCGGTGAGGTCGACGCCGTCGTCGTGGAGAAGTCGCTCCACCACCGACCACCGAGTGTCGTCGTCGAGGGCCGTGCTGTGACGCACGACGCGACCGGCAATGACCACGGCAGCGAGGAGCTTGCGATCGACCGCCCAGTCGAGGAAGTCGCGGGCGTCGTGCGCGCTGGGGATCCCCTCGGCCATCCACGCGTCGACGTCGGCCTGCGAGCAGTCCGCGACGTCTCGACCCCGGTCATCCAAGAAGGCCAGGAAGGCGATCGCCGCGTTCAGGTAAGCCTTGGAGTGGGCGACCGGGGTGTGGTCGTGGTGAGAACCAGCGGCGCGCTGGCGGGCCCGACGGAGCAGGCGCCACATGGCGTAGGAGCGCAGCAACCGCCGCCGCTCGGCGTCGTCGATCACCTCGAGCCTGGCCCGGATCCAGGTCTCGAGTCGCACCAGGCCCTCGTCGCGAGGCGCCAGCACGCCGTTGGCCACCAACAGGTGGCGGAGGAAGTCGGCGGCAGGGCGCGGGGAGGAGACGTCGAGGGCCTCATGGGTCACGGCCACGCCCTGGGTCCCCAGCTCGCCCAGGATCTTGGCGCTGGCGGCCGAGCGCAACCAGTTGTGGGCGCTGTAGGGCTGGCGAGCAGCAACGATGGCCGCGTGGATCGCCTCCAGCGGGCCGCCGGGCGGACCGACCAGGCGGCGGGCCCGTTCGCCAAGCGCACAGCGCACACAGCAGCCCTCCGCATAGGGCCGCTCCTCGGCGCCACAGGACCGACACGTCGCCAGGGCGGCGACGCCGGCGCAGGACGCGCATCGTGTCGCCCTCGGCCCAGGTGGTGACACTAGGCGGCGTTCGGTCCCACAGGCGGTGCAGACACCGTGGCGGGCCAGGGCGCCCCGGTAGCAGGGCTCGCACACCGGCCCTTCGGCCCACTGCGCGCTGGGCGGACGGGATTGTCCGCAGTGGGCACACGTCATCGCACGGCGGGGCGAGCACGACCGACACCGCGGGCGGCCCTGGGCCACGAAGTTGCACGGCTTGGCCCGTCCGCACGCCCCACAGGTGGCCACCGGGCCCAGGTAGCAGCGGTCGCACAGGTCACCGTCGTCACCACGGCCTCGGCGGGCGATGACCCGAACCCGCCCACAGGCCGAGCAGGCCCGTCGTGGCCGGGGCGCGCACGCCGCGCACAGCGCCTGGCCCCGTTCGTCGCGCCCGGCCACGGGCTTCACCCCGCCACAGCGCGAACAAGGCGTCGCCAGCTGGCGCTGTCGACAGCGCGAGCACACGCCACCCTCGGCCGACGCGGTGAGCGGCCGCCCGGTGCAAGCGCAGCGCACGCAGGCGGGCTCGGCCAGCGTCGATCCTCGGGCCCGCAGCTCGACGACCAGGCGGCCCACCGACGGGGGTGCACCGGCGCGCAGGGCAGTCGGTGAGCTCTCCAGCGCCCGGGCCAGGTCCCGCAGCACGGCGCTGTTGGCGACCACCGCGGCGATGGCCTCGTCGACGACGTCGGGGTCGAGGTCGGGATCGGCCTCGCGCACCCGAGAGGCCACCAGCTCGGCGCGCTCTGCGCTGAGCACGCTCAGTCCTTGCCCTGGCGGGCGACCCGGGCCCGACGGGGGCGGATCTGCGTCGTCGGCGCCGCCCGGCCCTTGGTCACGGCCTTGGTGGGCGATGGGGAGCGGACCGGCTCGATCAGATCACCCGGCGTGCAGCCCAAGATGTCGCACAGCGCGGCCAGGGTGGTGAGGCTGAGGCGCTCGGGGACCTTGGCCACCAGGCGGTAGACCTGTTCACGCGACAGCGTCACCCCTCGGGCGCCCAGCAGCGGCACCAGGTCGGAGGTGGCGAACATCCCCCGCTCGGCCATCACCATCCGCAGGTGCCAGCGATAGGAGACCGTGGACGCTTTGGCGCTCATCGCCGGTCGCCCTCACCGAAGGCCTTGTCCAGCGCGCCCCGCAGCATCCGGTTGCTGTGATCGGGACCAACGGTCGTGTACAGCGCCGTGGTCGACGCCCACGAGTGACCCATCTGGTGCTGGACGAACAGGGGGTCGACGCCGTCTTCGATGAGG
>JBBSIS010000116.1:0-10147 GCA_038231955.1 Acidimicrobiales bacterium | reverse complement strand
AGGACCGGGCCGATCTCGGTATTCTCACCGTCGCCGAGCGCATGCAGCCCACGCTCCCGGGCGTCGAGGAGCACGCCACGCCCTCCAGCATGGGCTCCGATGTGTTCCCGGATCCGGCGCCCAAGCCCGTGGACACGCCCCAGCTGGCCATGAGCCCGGCCGCGTCCGACGCCCCCTACTGCTACGTGTGCGGCGTGGTCATGCAGCGGGCCGGCGCCTGCTTCGTCTGCACGGGCTGCGGCACCACGAGCGGCTGCTCGTAGCGTCACTACCAGGACCGGCGGGCCGGCGCGGGACGACCGGGTCGGCGCGCGGCCCGTACTCGCGATGCGGTGTTCGCAGCCACGCTCGCGGAGCTTGCAGACCGGGGCTACGACGGCTCCAGCGAGGAGGCCAGGGCGGGCGTGTTCAGCTCATGAGGAGCCGATCACGGGAGGGCCTAGAGGAAGGGCTCGATCTCCTCGCGGGTGGCCACGTTTTCGTGGCGGGTCGCCACGAGGCGGGAGTCGCCCACCACCGCGATCACCGACTCCTCGATCAGCTAGCAGTCGCCCTTGCCGGCTGGTCGCCTGGGCGCCGCGAGTGCCCATCCAGCGGCGATCGCAGCGGCGGTCAGCACCAGGGACGAAAGCGATTCGGCGAACGTGATCACGTCGCTGGTCGATCCGCCGCCGGTCTCGGTGGTGTACGTGCGCGGATCCTGGTGCACGAACAGGACCACTATCGCAGCGGCCAGCATGACGAACACGGCCACGGTGGTGCCGCCGGCCGTGCCAAGCGGCGACGGTCGGTCGGCGGATCGGCGGCCATAGCCGACGAAGAGCATCCCTGCCGGAAGGAGGAGGGGAAGGGTGACGAGGGCGAACGACAAGAAGCTCAACGGGATCAGGGCGATCGCGGCAGGCAGCAGGAGCGCGGGCCGCTCCCGCAGCGCCAGCAGGGCCAACAGGCCAGGAGCAGCGACGATGGCACCGAGTGCGAGCGAGCCGACTGCTCCCTCGACTCCCTGCTCGGGGGGTATGCCGCCCGAAAAGCGCAGCGCGGCCAAGGCGAGACCGGCGGCCACGACGACGGCACCGGTTGAGGCGATGAATCCCACCGAACCGGCAATGCCGAGGGCCGGGTCCACGTCGGGCATGGGCCCAGGGTATCATACGTACGTATGAGTGATACCCGGGGCAGATTGCTGGCCGCCGCTCGGCGCTGCATCACCCTCAACGGTCTGGCCGGCACCACCTCCCGGGACATCGCCTCCGCGGCCGGCGCCAATCTTGCCGCCATCACCTACCACTTCGGCTCCAAGGAGGAGCTCGTCGCCCAGGCGTTGCTAGAGGGGCTGCAGGGCTGGTTGGCGCCCACGATCGCTGTGCTCGGGAGCGATGTCGAGCCCACGCTCCGGGCCACCCTTGCGATCCGCACCCTCATGACCACCTTCGAAGAGCAAAAGCACGAGGCTCCCGGCTACCTGCAAGCCCTTGTCGAGTCCCCTCGGATCCAACCCTTGCAGGACGGCGTGGTCCGACTGTGGGGCGAGCTTCGTTCGCTCCTTGCCGCCCAGATCGTCGGGATGCAACAGCACCGCGAGCTCGAGGACTGGGTCAACCCAGATGCGATGGCCGGCGTCCTCATCGCAATCGCCAACGGCCTGGTACTCCAGGCCACCGTCGACCCCGAGGGGCCCTCGGTCGAGGCAATGGCCGGCCAGTTTGGATTGCTGCTTCTCGAGGCCCGACACGCCGACTAGCCCATCGGTTCGACGTCGCCCGAGCGCCATCCATCGCCGGCGTGCGGTTAGGCCGACTCTGCCCCGGCGGCCTACAAGATGTGGAACAACACCCCGTCTGCGTCGGCGGCGGCTCGAAGGTTCGGTCCGACATCGTCGCGTGACACCGCGATCGCCAGACCGAGCCGGTGGGCGGCGGCGAGCGCCTCCACCATGGCTGCAGAAAGGGGCCGTCCCTCGGAACGGTGGCGAGTCTGGAGGAGGGCCATCGACCAAGCCATCTCCCGGATGCTCAAGACCTGGATCGTGGCCGGCAGCGCGACGAGCTGGGCTCGAAAGCGCTCCTGCATATCCTCCGGCAGCGAGGCGACCGGGCCCGACAGCTTGCCGACCACGGTCGGGTCGGCGAAGGAGGAGCACAGCCGGAACAGCCACAGACCCGTGGTCGCGACGCCGTCAGGCGCGCACCCGTCGAGAATCTCATCGCGATGGCCGACGAGGATGTCGCGCAGGAGGTGATCGTCGACAACCGTTGCCGGCACTATGTCGTGGCGAGATCGGGGTCGTCGAGGCGGCCCACGAGGCCCAGGTGGTCCTCGGCCGACAGAGCTGCGCCGAGCAGCTCGGCTCGCCCGCCACGGGGGAGGAGGACGACGGCGTCACCGAGATCGACCACGGTGACCCGCCCACCCCCATCGAGCCCCCACCGGTGGCGAACTGCGGCAGGGACGGACATCTGGCCGCTGGAGGAGACGAGGAACTCGAAGGCTGCGGGCACGGCGACTCCTGATCTACTTGGTAAGCCCTCACCTTACCAAGCGGTCGGCGGCCCCTTGGAGACGCACGGATCCGTGCCGAGGCCGTCGCTCGGTGAAGCCGATCCGACGAGCGAGTTACTGACGTCCGACGCTGCATCCTCCGCCTCCGACGTATGCTGATCGTATGCGAACACGACTCACGGTGACCGTTGATCAGGAAACGGCCGACGCGGCTGAGGCTGCCGTGGCGGCCGGCCGGGCCACTTCTGTCAGCGCTTGGGTGGCCGCGGCTATGGCAGAGCGGGCCCGACGGGAACGACTGGCTGATGTGCTTGCTGAGATCCGGGTCGAGCTCGGTCCCGCCACCAATGAGGAGTCGGCGTGGGCCCGAAGCGTCCTCGGCCTGTAGTCCTCGATACTGGGGCGCTTCTCGCCATCGAGCGGGCCGACCGGCGGCTGATCCGGTTGCTGGAGCTGGCCGAGGAGATCCATGTGCCGGCTGCTGTCGTCGTCCAGGCCTGGCGGAACCCGGCCCGCCAGGTCCGGCTGGTGCGGGTGCTTGCCGCCGATCCCGTCGTCGTGCACCCGCTCGATATCGAGGAGGCCAGGGCAGTCGGGCATCTCTGCGGCGCGTCCGGCACGTCTGACGTAGTGGATGCGTCCGTGGTGCTCGTCGCGCATCGCGTCGGTGGCGTGGCGATCACCAGCGACGCCAACGATCTACGCATGATCGATCCTCACCTCGATCTAGTGACCTGGTGACCCGAGGCGTCAACACGGTGCAACGGTACTGTCAGATGCTGTCGGCGCCGCCCGGCACCGTGGCCTACATCACCGAGACGGCGAAGGGCGACGGCAGCCGGGAGAAGCGGCTGCTCGTCTACCGCCGTAGGGCGACACCATTTCGCGGGCACTGCGCTGGAGCGGCCAGGTGGACCTCAACCGGGACCGCAGCCCAAGCCTCCAGGCTGTCGACCTGGCCCAGGACGGCGACACCAAGATCGTGACCGTCATTTACGAGCCGGGCGCCGGCCCGGCGGCGCGACGCTCCAGGCCGTCGATGTGGTGGAGGCCACCGGTGACGTCGTCGTCCACCTCGGCCTCGATCACGGCCTGGCTCGCCAGGCCACCGGGCGGCCCATCGAGACCTGGAGCCGGCTGACAGAATTGGATCCGCTCCAGTTCCGCCATCAGGTGGTCCGTTACAAGCGCGGCGCGAGGCAGGCGGAGACCACCGAGGACATCGCGGCCGACGCCGTCCCCGGTCTCGCGACGGATCCTGGTTCTGACCTCGCCCCGGCTGTTCGAGGCAAGACGGCTGGAGAAGGACGGCCGTCGACCTTCGAGATGCCACCATGGTCGTCGCAGCCGATCGGATCGAGGAAACGCGTGGCGGTCACCAAGGACAAGATCCTGGCCACGGCGGCCAGGCTGGCAGAACGGCTGGAGAACGTCGACCCGCTGCTGCGCCGGGCGGCGGACAATGAGCAGTTCTACAACGTCTCCCCGCTGACCATGACCCGGTTGCTCGACGACCCGCCCCACACCGCTGACAACCTGCGCAGCTACCTCCTGGCCTTCTCGCCCGCGGCCCGTGACGTGCTCGAGAAGTTCGACCTCCCCGTCCAGATCGACCGCCTCGACCGCGCCGACCTCCTGAACCTGGTCGTCTCCCGGTTCTGCGACATCGACCTGCACCCCGAAGCCGTCACGAACCTGGAGATGGGCAACTCCTTCTCCGATGGCGGCTTCGGCGGCGAGCAGTTCGACTACCTGTTGGCCAACCCGCCGTTCGGCGTGGAGTGGAAGAAGGCGGAGCGAAAGGTCCGCGACGAGCATGACTCGCTGGGCTTCGCCGGGCGGTTCGGCGCCGGCCTGCCCCGCATCAACGACGGGAGCTCCCTGTTCCTGCAGCACATGATCGCCAAGATGAAGCCGGTTGAACAGGGCGGCTCCCGGCTGGCCATCGTGTTCAACGGCTCCCGGCTGTTCACCGGCGCAGCGGGGTCGGGGGAGTCGGAGATCCGTCGGTGGATCATCGAGAACGACTGGCTGGAGGCCGTCGTCGCCCTGCCCGGCCAGCTCTTCTACAACACTGGCATCTCGACGTACTCCTGGGTTGTCACCAACCGCAAGAGCGTTGCTCGGGGCAAGGTCCAGCTCGTCGACGCTCGCCAGCTGTGGCAGAAGATGCGCAAGAGCCTGGGGGAGAAGCGCAAGGAACTATCCGCCGACCACATCGCCGAGATCACCCGTCTGTACGGGGCCTTCGAGGAGTCCGAGCAGGTACTCATCACCGCCGCCGTCACCGGCGAGATCGATATTCCTGGTGCGGCGTAATGGACGCAGAGGAGATTCTCGGCCTGGTGGCCGATATGGAGACGGATCGCGTCGAGCGAAAGCAGTCGATCGGCAACGGTGACCGGGTGTGCGAGGCGATCTGCGCCTTTGCCAACGACCTCCCCAACCACCGGGCCCCCGGGCTGGTTGCGATCGGAGTCGAGGACGACGGGCGGCCCACCGGCTTGGCCATTGATGACGACCTGCTCCTACGACTCGGAGCCTTCCGTGACAACGGGAAGATCTATCCCTTCCCTTCGATTACCGTCGACCGGCTGATCATGGACGGGACAGCGATCGTCGTCGTCGTCGTCGAGCCGTCCCTCTCACCTCCGGTCCAGTTCCGGGGCCGGACCATGATCAGGGTTGGGCCTCGACGGGCCATCGCCACGCCGGAGGAAGAAGCCCGGCTCTCCGAACGCAGGCGTCAGGCAGCCGTACCCTTCGACGCCCGCTCGCTCGCTAGTCCGTCCCTCGCCGATCTGAACCTCGATCGGTTCACGACGGAGCTCGTTCCTCAGTTGGTCGCCCCGGAAGTGCTGGCGGAGAATCAGCGCAGCGTCGAGCACCAGCTCGCCAGCCTCCGGTTCACCGATCCGTCCGGGGTGCCCACCCCTACCGGCCTGCTCCTTTCCGGCCGTGACCCGCTGGCCTGGCTGCCCGGCGCCTTCGTCCAATTCCTGCGCCTGGACGGCACCACGCTCGATGCCCCCGTGCTCAGCGTCCACCGCCTGACCAGTCCCCTCCCCGATCTCATCCGTGAGCTGGAGGAGGTGCTCCGGGCCCACGTCGAAACCGCGGTGGCCTTCGTCGGGCCCGAGAGAGAGGAGCGCTGCGCCAGCGTTCCCTTCGAGGCACTCCAGCAGATCGTGCGCAACGCAGTCATGCACCGGACCTACGAGGCCACCAACGCCCCGGTCCGGGTGACGTGGTTCGACGATCGCGTTGAGGTGCAGTCGCCCGGCGGCCCGTACGGCCTGGTGGATGCGTCGAACTTCGGTCAGCCGGGGATCACGGACTATCGCAATCCCACGCTGGCTGGCGTACTGGCACAGTTGGGCTTCGTACAGCGCTTCGGAGTCGGCTTGCAGGCAGCACAGGCCCGTCTGAGCCAGAACGGCAACCCACCCCTCGAGTTCCAACCCACGACAACGTTCGTGAACGTGATCGCCAGGCTGCTCCCATGACGCCAGTCGTGGCCTTCTTCAACAACAAGGGGGGAGTGGGGAAGACCACCCTCGCCTATCACACCGCCTGGATGCTTCGCCGGCTCGGAGTGAATGTCCTGGCCGTCGACCTCGACCCACAGGCCAACCTCACGTCGGCCTTCCTTGACGACGACGTCATCGAGGATCTGTGGCAGGGCGACCGACGCCGGACGGTCTACGGTGCCATCGCCCCACTCTTCGAGGGCGAGGGTGGGGTCGCCGACCCGTACGTGCACGAGATGGAGCCCGGCTTGTCGTTGGTGCCGGGCGACCTGGCGCTCTCGGGGACTGAGCAGGAGCTGAGCACGGCCTGGCCCAATGCCGGCGACGGCAACAAGCGGGCGTTCCGGGTGCTGGCGTCGTTCGCCACCGTCGCCCAGCGGGCCGCGGAGGCGTGCCACGCCGATCTCGTCCTCCTCGATGTCGGCCCCAGCCTCGGCGCCATCAACCGGGCGGCCATGGTGGCGTCGGACCACGTGGTGGTGCCCCTGTCGCCGGACCTCTACTCGCTTCAGGGCCTTCGGAACCTCGGTCCCACGTTGCGGACCTGGCGGGGGGAGTGGGCGGCCCGCACGCAGAAGGCGGGCGACGTGTGGGTTCCCGCCGGTGCGATGCAGCCCGCCGGCTACGTCGTGCTGCAGCACGGTGTCCGTCTCGACCGCGTGGTCGGCGCCTACGACAAGTGGTTGCGGCGGGTACCCGCCGAGTACCGCCGGGTCGTGCTCGCCGTACCCGAGGAGGACGCGCCCCTCGCCGCCGACGATCCTCATTGCCTGGGCCTCATGAAGCACTACCACAGCCTCGTGCCCATGGCGCAGGAGGCCCGGCGGCCGATCTTCCTACTCCGCTCGGCAGACGGCGCCATCGGCGCTCACCAGCAAGCCGTCCAGAACGCCTACGGCCACTTCGCGGAGCTAGCCCGACGCATCCTCGACGCCCTCAACCTCGGCGCGCTCCTCCAGGAGTGAGGGGCGCCGACGAAGAGGACGTCGAGGCGACGATCCCCCGAACTCCTGACACGGTGAGCCGGGAGGCTGAAGCGGCTGCCCTGAGCCGTGTCGTTGCCCTTGCGTCCCACCAACGGACCGCCATGCTATGCGTCGGGCGTGACCAACCCCATCTGACCCCGTCATGAACCACCAACGTCCGCCGTTGTCGGTGCTCGACCTGGCCATCGTCACAACCGGCGGCACCACGGCCGACGCCCTGGCCGCCACCACTGCCCTGGCCCGGCGGGCCGACGAGGTGGGCTACCACCGGTTCTGGGTGGCCGAGCACCACAACATGGCGTTGGTGGCCAGCACGACACCCCCGGTCCTCATGGCCCACCTGGCCGCGTCGACCCCCAGGATCCGGATCGGCTCGGGCGGGATCATGCTCCCCAACCACGCCCCCCTCGTGGTGGCCGAGCACGTCGCCGCCCTCGAGGCCCTCCACCCCGGCCGCATCGACCTCGGCCTGGGCCGGGCGCCCGGGACCAGCCAGGAGACCGCCCTGGCCCTTCGCCGGTCGCCCGCCCTCCTCGGCGCCGAGGACTTCCCGACCGACCTGCTCGACCTCATGGGCCTGCTCGGCGACGTGCGGGGGCGGGGTGGGTTGTGGGAGCACTTCTCGGCCACGCCCGCGGCCACGTCGAGCCCCCAAATCCTGCTGCTCGGCTCCAGCGGGTTCAGCGCCCAGCTCGCCGGCCGGCTCGGCCTGCCGTTCGTCTTCGCCCACCACTTCGGCCAGGGCGGCGCCCTCGATGCCCTCGACCTGTATCGCGACGGCTTCCGGCCCTCGCCCGTGCTCGACCGGCCCCACGTCATCGTCACCGCCAACGTCCTCGTGGCCGAGACCGACGACGAGGCGGCGTGGGAGGCCGGGCCGGGCCGGCTCATGACCCATCACATCCGCTCGGGCCGGTTCGCCCCGCTGCTGAGCCCGGACGAGGCCGCCGACCATCCCGACATGCCCGCGGCCACAGCCACGGCGTCCAACCGCATCGTCGGCGCCCCGGCCACCGCGCTCGCCCAGCTCGACGACCTGACCGCCGTCACCGGCGCGGACGAGATCATGGTGACCACCGCGGCCCACGGCGTGGAGACCAGGTTGCGAAGCCTGGACCTCCTGGCCGCGGCGTGGCCGGTCGGGCCTCCGGCCGACTGATCGAGACCCCGGCCGCCCGATCGAGACCTCCGGCCGACTGATCGAGAACGGCGGGCGCCGGCGTCAGTCGCGCCAGCGACCCCAGTTGACCAGCTCCTCGAGCGGGATCCGGGGCGCAGGCTCTTTCCTCTCGTCCGCAGGCGCCGGATGGCCGAGGCCGACCCCCATGGGCGCGTCGTGGTCGGCAGGGATGCCGAGCAGCTCGCGCACGCAGTCCTGGTGGTGGAAGGTGACCGGGCACGACGCCAGGCCGAGGCTGTGGGCGACCACCATCATGTTCTGGGTCATGCGGCCGATGTCGAAGGGCTTGCCGCCCTCGCTGGGAACGACCATGACGGCCACGACGGGCGCCCCAGGGATCCAATCGGTGAAATCGCCGCACTCGGCCAACTGGGCCCGGTCGGCGGCGTCGGTGACCACCACGATCCGGTTGAGCTGCTGGTTCTTGGCGCTCCCGGCCATACGGCCGGCTTGCAGCACGCGATGCAGATCCTCGTCGCTGACCGGGTTGGAGGAGAAGCTGCGGGTATCGCGCTTGGTGACGATGCTCTGGTAGGCGTCCATGGGTTCCAGTCTGCCCACGAGGGGTAGCTCCCGGCGATGGGAAGCCTGCGCGCAGCCAATCCGTCGCTCTGGGTCGGTACCACCGCCGGGCCGGGATACCACGAGCTCCACGGGGACATGACCGCCGACGTCGTGGTGGTCGGCGCCGGTATCGCCGGGTTGACGGCCGCGGTGCTGCTGAAGGAGCAGGGCCGACGGGTGGTGGTGGTCGAGGCCGGTCGGGTGGCGTCGGGCGCGACCGGTTACACCACGGCCAAGCTCTCCGTGCTGCACGGCCTCATCTTCGACGACCTGACCAGCGCCTTCGGCGAGGAAGGCGCCCGGACCTACGCCGACGCCAACCTGGCCGGGGTGGCCGTCGCCGCCGAGCTGACCGAGCGTCACGGGATCGACTGCGACCTGGAGCGACGCCCGGCGTACACCTACACGGTCGACCCCGCCATGGCCGACAAGGTGCGGGCCGAGGTGGCCGCCGCCCAGGGGATCGGCCTGCCGGCCAGCTTCACCGTCGACACCGACCTGCCGTACCCGGTCGAGGCCGCCATCCGGGTGGAGGGACAGGCCCAGTTCCATCCGCGCAAGTACTGCCTGGGGCTGGCGGCGGCGGTCGACGGTGGCGGCAGCCACGTCTTCGAGGGCACCAGGGCCCTGTCGCTCGACGAGGGGGAGCCGTGCCGACTCGAGACCGACCACGGCACCATCATCGCCGAGTTCGTGATCGAGGCCACGCATCTCCCGTTCTCCGACAAGGGTGGCTTCTTCGCCCGGGCCGCGCCCATGCGCAGCTACGCCATGAGTGCCCACATCGATGGGCCGGTGCCCCAGGGCATGTACTTCTCGGCCGACACACCGAGCCGGTCGGTGCGCTCTGCGTTGGTGGACGGCGAGGAGGTCGTGCTCCTCGGCGGCGAGGGCCACAAGGTCGGCCAGGATCCCGACACCCGGGCGCGCTACGCAGCCCTGGAGGACTGG
Organism: Acidimicrobiales bacterium; assembly: GCA_038231955.1. Classification (GTDB taxonomy): domain Bacteria; phylum Actinomycetota; class Acidimicrobiia; order Acidimicrobiales; family AC-14; genus CADCTB01. The sequence continues at coordinate 434 of JBBSIS010000116.1, read as the reverse complement.
GCCCGTGAACAGGTCGCCGTCCGCTCCATCGACTACCGCTGGTCGGCCCAGGACTACATTCCTGCCGACCACGTGCCCTTCGTCGGCCCGCTGGCCCCGGGGTCGACGAAAGCCTTCGTCGCCACCGGATTCCAGAAGTGGGGGATGAGCAACGGCGGCGCCGCCGCCATCATGCTGACCGACAGAATCCTCGGCCGCGACAACCCGTGGGCCGGCTTCTTCGACAGCAACCGGCTGAACGTCCGCCAGTCGATCACGGAGGTCGTCAAGGAGAACGCCAACGTGGTCAAGCGCTTCGTGGGGGACCGGCTGCGGACCGAGACACGCTCGATCGCCGACCTGGCCCCCGGCGAGGCCGCCGTGCTCGTCGAGGGCGCCGGCCGGGTGGCCGCCTATCGCGACCCCGATGGCGCAGTCCACGCCGTGTCGCCGGT
>JBBSIS010000115.1:0-10151 GCA_038231955.1 Acidimicrobiales bacterium | reverse complement strand
GGTGGAAGTCCACGGAGCGCCGCCGCTGAACGTGGCCTTCTCCGAGGTCGGGCTGAAGGACTCGGAGTTGAGTGGTGTCGGAGAGGGGACTTGAACGCCGACTATTGGGGTGCTGGCTGATGCTGCCATTTCCGCGTCTATGCAGGTCAGCGGCCATTTTCTGCCTCTCGGACGGCAGCACCGTGATGCCTCGTGATGCCTGATTTTGGTGCGTTCGCGGACAAATTGATGACAAGCGACACCCGCCGACGAGGGCAGTCCAGGCCGGCCGCAGGCCGGCCGCAGGCCGGCCGCAGGCCGCCCGTAGGGGAAGCCTTGACGGCCCGGGCTGGGTCCACCGGACAATGGAACTGGAAGCCCGCCAGGGCTTCCTGCGAGCCGTGCCCTGGGTGGTCACCGCGGATCAGTCAGGGATGTCGTCGGCGTCGGGTAGGCCGACGAGGAGTGCGGGGAGGTCCTCGCTCACGGTGGCCCAGAGAACGTCGACGTCGATGTCGAAGTAGTGATGGACGAGGCGATCGCGCATACGGGCCGCTGCTGACCATGGCACCGATGGGTAGGCCTTCCGCGTCTGCTCGCTTACCTGCTTGGCGGCCTCGCCGACGATCTCCACCAACTTCGTCAGGGCCAGGCGCAGTAGCTCGTCGTCGGCGAGGCTCTGGCGGGTCTTGCCCTGCGAGAACCCGACCGCCTTCTCCGCCGCCTCCCGAAGGTGGGCAAGTCGCGCCCGATCCTCAGGCGGCGTCATACAGCACGCGAGCCCTCGCCACGACATCGTCCCGGAAATGGCGACTCAAATCGGCAGGGGTCCGGAGGTCGACCTCCCGCCCGAGCAGTTCCTCCAGCTCAAGTTCCAGCCGGGCGAGACGGAGCAGCCCCGGCGTCCGCCCCGGCTCGAACTCGACCAGCAGGTCGATGTCGCTGTCGGGCTGGAGTTCCCCGTGTAAAGCCGACCCGAAGAGCGCGAGCCGCCGGACACCGTTGGCGCGACAGAACTCGGCCAAGACGTCGTCGCCGACGGCGATCCCGGGTGCGAAGTTCATGGGGCCCAGTCTCGCATCGCCAACAGCATCAAGTTGAGGGAACGACACGGGGGATGCCTGGCGGGAGAAGGGTCGGGTACTGGCCTCCGTATCCTTGTGTGCACGGTCGTGGCCACCCGGTAGAGAGTTGCCACATCGGCAACCTCGCTCGGGATGCTCAACGCACCCGTCGTCCGGTGGACCAGACGTGCGGCGTCGCTGGCCGCGGCCGGCTCATCGGCACTCTCGCCGGACGAGGTCTCGGGGGTTTGGGCAGTACGGGGGGACTCCATTTTGAACATCACCATGCCGGGTTGCGCGGCCGCGCTCGCCAGAGGACCCATTCGCGGAGTCCCGGACGGCCCAGGGGCAGAGAGACGCGAGGCGTCCAGGGCCTCGCTCGAAGCGGGCATCAGAATCCGCGCAATCCCCTGGGGCGGCACCCCAAAACACCATGCCGGACTGCGCAACCCGGATCGGGAGTCGGCTGTCCGAAAGCCGGCATCGTTTCGCGAGGATCCGGCCGGCCTCGGACCCGCACTCGTCCGATGGGCAATCCGGCCAGCGAAGCCTCATTGGCCCGTCAGTGTCAGAGGCTCACGGGCCGCAGAGGAGGGGAGGCCGCCCTGTGAGACGCAGCTTCGCCAGGACAACTCCGAGCCCTACCTGGCAGGGTGTAGGGAAGTGGAGCAGCCGCGGCGGCGAGCACGCGTCATCGGCACAGCAAGTGCATCGGGCTGGTCCCCACCCAAGGTCGGGGCTGTCTACCTGGCTGACACGCTGGTGTTCAACAATGGGGACCACGCCGACGCTCGACCCGTCGTCGTGGTGCGGCCGCCCCGTCGTCGAATGGACTATGTGACCTTCATTCAGCGCAGCAGCACGTGCTTTCACCTCGCCGGCGTGGATCATCCAGCCGAGCCGTCGCTCGGACTCGACCGAGACGGCAGGTGGGTCCTCGCCTTCCAGCGCAGCATCCGCGAGGACGAGTTCTCTTCCTACGGGTTCGAGTTCCGAGGGAAACTCGATGACGTCTACCTGAGTCGGTTGATCGACGCGTGGGAGGCTCAGCCGTGACCGGGGCCTACGACGAGGCCCGGGTCCAGGGAGGTCTTGGACCGTCGGGCGTCGCGTTGCTCTATGAATCGGTCGACGCGGTACGGCGTTTCTCGGGCTTCCCGCCCCCCGCAGGCCACGATCGCTGGGGTGCGGATGCCGTGACCGAGATCGCCCACGAAATTCTGACCCGCCCCGCCATCCTGGCTGGCGTCATCGCTCGCGCTGGCGACGATGAGTCATTTGAGCGGGTCTTGGAGAGCGCCGTCCGCAACTTCCTTCGCTCCCAGTACCGGACAACGGAACGTGGCCGGATGATGAGGTCGCTGCGCCGTGTCGTGGAAGGCGACGACGAGGTGGTCACGGTGGCGGCCGGTTCGCCTGGCGCCGGATGCTGGTCCCTGCCGGTCGACGCTACGACCCCGCCTTTCGCTGGCCGCGTTACCGACCTGGTCCAGGCCGCGTTTGGAGTCCCCGATGTCCGCAGGGCTCGCTGGCGGACCGACGCGAGGAACAGGCCGCCGATGGCCGAGCCGGCCTCGCTTCGGCGGGTCGTCAGGGCGATCCTTGCCGCCGCTGGATCCCCGGTTCGGCCTGCGACGGTGCTTCAGGTCATTGCAGAGCGATTCCCTGTGGCAGACGCCGTCTCGGTGGTCGCGTTGACCGAGGTGATCGCAGAGCAGACTGCCGACGCCGGACAGGTGACACCGTCAGATCGCCTCGTTGCCGAGGAGATCTGGGATCAGCTCAGCGAGCGGGAGCGCCTGGTGGCGGGCATCCTCGACCAGTCGGTCCGGGACATCGCTGCCGAGACAGGCATGAGCCGGAACATGGCGCATCGCTCGGTCCTCGCCGCAAAGCAGGTCCTCGCCGAGCACGTTGGCGACGAGGAGGAAGCGCTCGGTGTGGTCGGCCACATCCGGGTGTTGTCGGACGTCCTCCGCGACAATGGGACACGGCGGGCAGCATTGGCGTCTCATCGGGGCGAGGAGACCTGATGTCACTCATCCACCCCACCGACCGAAGGCTCGCCGCTCTCATTGACGGCGACCTCGCGCCGCCCGACGACCGACTCGTGGCGGAGCACGTCGCCGGGTGCGCCCGCTGTCAGCAGCGCGTTGGCCAGGCCACCGGTGTTGCATTCGATCGGCCGGAGGTGGATCCTGCCCTCAGCCGGATGCTCGTAGTCCCAGCGGACGGGGCCTTCGAGAGTCGGGACGACCCAGTGGCGGGCGACGTCTGGCGAGTCGTGTGGGATGGCCTCACCGAATTGGCTCTTGTGCGGCCGGTCGACACCGAGAACGGCTTAGTGACGGCCCTGCCGATGATGGACGTGGACGATGCCGACGAATGGTCGATGGTGACCGCTTTCAAGGTCGGCGACGTGGAGGTGGCAGTGGCGGCTTCCGTGGCGCTTGAGGTGACATTGCCCTGGTGCGTTCTCGACGCTCGGGTCGGCGGCCTAGGAGCAGATGCGATGACGTCATGCGCTCTTCTGCGGACCGCCTTCCGCTCTGGCGGGGACTCCGCCGGACAGGCGAACGTCGGCGCGCCGGTCTGGTCTCGCCTCGACGAGCGCGCCGAAGCTCTCGACGACCTGGCCGAGCGGTTCCACGACCTGGCGAACGCCGATTGGGTGCCCGGGAAACAAGTCGTCGAGGCGGCCGTGAACGAACTACCGAAGTTCGCGGAGCTTCGAAGTGCTGGGTTGCCGCCCGATCGGGCACTCGACCTCCAGCGGGGAGACCAGCCGACGCCCGAGGAGGCCGCGGCCATCGAGGCGGCACTCGGGATCCGCCTGGAGTCTGGCTCGCCGGTCGTGCCCCCCGACTTGCGCCGACGACTCGACCGTCCCCGATGGCGGCCGGATGTCCGACGGCGGGCCGCGGCCAATCAGCGTCCTGAGCCGGATGAGCGGCTGGCGGTCGTCGCCGAAGTGATCCAGCCCATGGCCGCTCGGGGGACACACGGAAAGCCCGTTGACTGGGACTTCCTCCTCGAACACGTCCTTCGTGGGTGATTCTCGGGCCCTCGGTGAGTCGCTCTGCGAGCGCTACAGCGCTGAGGAGCGTGCATGGCTGGCGGCGGAGCCCTCAGAGGCGATTCCCGCCCTTACCGACCTGAGTGTCCAGATCTGCGAGCCCGAGGAGTTCGGGTCGTCGAATTGCTCCGTCGAAGGCTTGTACCTCCCTCAACGCCGCCATATCACGGTCATGAGGACGGGGCGGCGCCGTACGAAGTTCACCCTGCTCCATGAACTGGGCCACGACCACGCCCGCCGCACCGATGCGACTGCCGAATTGCTCGCCGGCATGACGCGAGGATCCGTGCCGTACGAGGAGCGGATTGCCGACGCCTTCGCCGCGGAGATTCTCGTCCCCAGCGCGGAAGTTGAAGCCGTTCTCGAAGGGCGATCACCGACCGCGGCGGACGTGGCCGACCTGTGCGAGTTGGTGGAAGGCTCAATGGAGGCATGTTGCGTCCGGATGGCACAGCACCTCGGCGCCGGCGGTTACGTGCTGCTGGCCGAGGGGAGCGTGGTGCGCTTCTGCGCCGTGGCGGGCGACACGTACCGCATCAGGCGGGGTACCGACCAGGGTGCGGACCACCTCCTCGCCATCGCCGCTCGTCATGGATCTGCTTCGGCTGACCAGGTCCGGCTCTACCACCGCTCAGGGGTCCGGACCCGTGAGTATGGCGGTGATGCCGTGAGCCGCGGCGATCTCGCCTTTGCCGTCTTGACGGAGGCCACCAATCCCCCCTGGGGGGGCTGGCGACCACCGGGCGATGCCAGGCCACTGGGCGTGGACCTCCTCTGCGGCGGATGTGACCAGGACGTGGTCTCGTGGAAGCGCTGCGAGACGTGCGGAGGGATGGTTTGCCCCCGCGGTGAGTGCGGGTGGTGCCTCTGCCGGGGTCCAGGTCGAGCGGTGGTCGCCGAACGCGTCTGCGCACGATGTTTCCTCACCAAGCGCTTCGACCTCTTCCCCGACGACGGGGACACCTGCCGCGACTGCTCGTAGGCGACCCAACCCTCCGGAAAGCGATTGGGACGCGATCCGATCGTTTGGCGTCCGAAGGGGGTGAGGGCAAGAGGGCCCTTGACGCGCGATGAGGAGCGAAGCATGTCCCCACGCAGGCCATCGAGGGGCCGAGGGGCCACCCCGGAGGTGACCGAGGAAGGGTGCGGCAGCGTCCGATGGAGCCGGGCCGCTCTCACGATACGAGGCCGGGCCGTTCATTCGTCCTCCTCGTTGTCATACCCCCTCGTCATGATGGGGGGCCGATGACTCTGTCGCGTCGGGAACGTCTGAAGCTGTGGGTACGAGCTGGTGGCATCTGCACGATCTGCAAGCGCTACCTGCTGGAGTCGGAGCTGACTGTCCGGGTCGTGACCCGGGGCGAATTCGCCCACAACGTCGGCCAGAAGAAGAGCCCCAAGTCGCCGCGGGGCATGGGTGACCTCCCCGAGCGCCTGCGGGACACCGCTGACAATGCCCTACTCCTCTGTCCCACCTGCCACACCGAGATCGACGACATGGCCCAACTCGACCTGTTCGCAGTCGAGAAGCTGTTCGACCTCAAGCGGGAGCACGAGGCGTTCATCCGCGACGTCACCAGCCGGTCGGAGAGCCAGAAGACCGTCGTCCTCCGGCTGCGGGGGACGGTCCGGGCGGCGCCCGACGACCTCAGCCGCGACGCCGCGACGAAGGCTGTCCTCGGGAGCACGAGCCGATTCCCGTCCTTTCCGTTCTCCGATCGGTTCGGCGTCGAGATCGACCTTCGGGGCATCGCTGGCGAGACGGAAGCTGATGACGCCTACTACGCCGCTGCCGCCCGCAAGATCGACGAGACCATCGAGCAGTTCCTCAAGCCGGTGGCGGCGAACGACGGCGTGCCGCACCTCAGCGTCTTTGCCATCGCACGGCTCGCCCTGCTGGTCTACCTGGGGTCTCGCCTGGACGACACCATCGCCACCGACATCTACCAGCGCCATCGGGCCGGCGAGACGTGGTGCTGGCCTGCTGACGCCGAGTCGGCCACGTTCGTGAGCCGGACCGACGTAGACGGCGACGGGTCCGGCCCTGACGCGGTCCTTATCGCGAACGCCTCGGGCACCATCCACCCGCACGAGCTGCCGTCTGAAGTGCGGGGCCTTCCCCGGTTCGTGATCGAACCGGTCAACGCCGTCCCGGGCACGGACACCATCGCCTGCCCCGAGACGCTGGCATCGTTCGAGCGAGCGGTGCGCGACCTGCTGGCACAGCTCGAAGCCACCAACAAGGGCGTGCGCCGCCTGCACGTCTTCGCGGCCGCTCCGGTGTCCGCCGCCGTGACCCTCGGCCGAGCTGTCGGCTGGGGTATCCATCCATCCCTGTTCGTCTACGAGCGAGCCGGGGACTCCTACCGCCTCGCCATGGAGGTCACCGCACCATGAAGCACGCAGGCCACTTCGACGTTCTGCTGAACGACACCGTGAACCTGAGCAAGTTCAGCCTGGAGCGCCTGGACAACCGAACAGCGGCGATCTACGCCGTGCTCGCCGCCGACCCGGTGCTCGGCCCCTACGTGAGGGCCATGATCCGCCAGGGCTCCTGGGCTCACAGAACCATCATCAAGCCAGCGGTGGGGCGAGAGTTTGACGCCGACTTCCTCCTGCTGCTTGACGAGAACCCCGACTGGTCGCTGAGCCCGAAGAGCTACATCGACCAGGTGTACTTCGCCCTCTGTCGGCACGCGACCTACAAGGCGATGCAGCCCCACCGGAAGTGCCGCTGCGTGAGGGTCGTGTACGCCGACTTCTGCCACGTCGACATCGTCCCCTACCTCATCCTGCCGGGCGACAGGAAGGTGATCGTGAACGGGGACGAGGAAATTTGGGAGGCCACGAATCCTGAGGGCTTCACCCAATGGATGAAGGAGCAGGACGACATCGCCAGCGGCAACCTCCGCAAGGTCATCCGGCTGCTCAAGTACCTGCGTGATCATCGCGGGCACTTCGAAGGCACCCGCTCGGTGATCCTCACCACGCTTGTCGGCGACCGTGTTGACGCTGCAAGGAAGATGTACGACTCGGGCTACTACACCACGGTTCCCGACGCTCTGGTGCACATCGTGCAGGACCTCGACACGTGGCTGCAGGGCCAGATCGGTCGCCCAACCGTCTACGACCCGTCGGGATGTGGGCTCACGTTTGATCACCGGTGGAGCGACGAGGCCTACGAGCACTTCAGTGACCGGGTCCACTGCTTCGCCGCAGAGATGACCAACGCCTACCACGAGCGTGACAGGGACGCGAGCGAGAGGCTCTGGCAGGACATCTTCGGGCCCGGATTCCAGGCGCCTCCGCCCAAGGAGACCAGCGGCCGGTTCGGTCCTGTGGCCCCGGTCGCACCACGGTTCGGTCGGGCCGGTTGAGTAGGGCGGACAAGCCCGCTCTTACAGCCTGGCAGCGCCGCGCCCGCACCGAGCTGCGCAATTGTGCGACCGCCAACCCGGGCAACCTTCAGATCGTCGGCGAGCATGGTGTAGGAGACGACGGTAGCTATCGGGCCACTATCCGGCTCCCGACCGGCGAACTCCCGGCGGAAGCGAACGGGCTGGCCGTCAACGCCCACGAGGACGTCGTGGTCGGCATCCACCCAACCCCGTTGGTCCCGCCCATGACCGTCGTAACCCACAACCGCTTCGCTGGCCACTCGCACGTACTCCAGGGCGATCGACTGTGCGTCTACCTCGACCAGTCGCGGGAGTGGAACCCGACGCTCGGCATGACCGGATTCCTCGAACAGCTCTGGCAGTTCTTCTGCGATGCGGTCGCCGGACGGTTCGACCCGGCCGTGGCCTTGTTTCACCCGGTCGGCGGCGTGGTGCATCAGACGGCCGGCACATCCACGGTCGTGATCCGCGGGCCGTTCCCCGACATCACGAAGCCATTTACCAGGGCGCAGCTTCGCCAACGGTCCGATCACCGGCTGGATCTCAGGTGGGATGTAGCGCCGGAAGCGGGCATGGCGCTCGCCGCCGTGGTGGTCATGCCGGTGGCACTGCACTACGGCGCCGGCACGACGTTGCCGCAACTGCTCATGGCGATCGCCGGAGCCGGCCACCCCGAGCCGTCGGCCGTTCTTCGGTTTTTCGCGGCGACTGCCTGCCGAAACCCGCAAGGCTCGCCGCTGTACTTCGTCCTGGCGGTGCCGAACAAGGCGGGTGGCCACCACCACCTTGTCGTCGGGCGACTTCCCAGCGAAGTGGCGGATGAGTTGAGGAAGCTTGTCTCCTTGTCCACGATCGACCCTTCGCGTATCCCGCCGGAAACAGCGATCGAATGGTGCTCGGTGTCCGACGAGCGGCCCGAGATCACCACCCGCCGTGACACCGACCGGCCGGTGAACGGCTTCAGAGGCCGGAAGGTCCACATCTGGGGGTGTGGCGGTCTCGGCTCCTGGATAGCGGAGTTCATCGCCCGGGCCGGCGCGGCCCACATCGTGGTTTGTGATCCCGGTTCGGTCCTCGGCGGCCTGCTCGTCCGCCAGAACTACACCGAGGACGACATCGGGATGAAGAAGGCTCAGGCGTTGGCCGCACGGCTTCGCGCTATCAGCGACACCCTGGTAGTGGATGCAGTGACGGCACTGCTGCCGCACACGGAGGGCAACAGTTTCCTGCCCGACTGCGACGTTCTGATCGACGCGACGGTCAGCGTCGCCCTTGGTGCGCTTCTCGACGGAGCTGCGCGCGACCAGGTCGGCGCCCGGCCGCTCATGACGCAGGTGGCGACAGACTCCCGGACCGGTACGCTCGGCATCCTCACAATTGCGCCCCCGGACCATGTCGCCGGCCCGGCGACCATCGACCGTGAAATTGGTCAGGTCGTACTCGCTGGCGGGGGATTGGAGCGGTTTCACCCGTTATGGGAGGAGCCGAGCCCCGGGGACGAGATCATCCCGGCCAGGGGTTGCTCCACGCCGACGTTCCATGGATCTGCGGCCGATCTGGCATCGGTGGCTGGGTCGCTCGTCTCATTGCTCGGTCCCCACCTAAGCGCACCGACGCCCGGGACGCACCTCATCGCCGCTTCCCACGCTGGCGGAGGTCCCGCGCACGTCTTCCTAAACTCGGCGCATGGGGGCCCCGAGCAGGTGCCGTAGCAGGGTCCTTTCGACAATGGGTAGGACGTCGGCTTTCGCGGTCACTACCTTGGTCGCGCTTGTCGCTAGCTTCACCCCGCCCTCGCTTCACACCTTGCGGTCTTGGTCCTTACCCGCGCCTGGGTGGAGACGTCCGCGGCCCTCCCCAGCCGGGAGCACGGCCGAGGGAGTAAAGAACCTCGCCCGGCTCCATCGGCCGTTGCCTGGGCCTGTACGGGTTCCCGTTCCTCAGAGTGACAACCCCAGGTCGAGACCGGGCGGCTCAATCTCGAGACCCCGCCCGAGGGACCGATCCAGCCGATCCCACGCCTCGGATGCCTCCCGACGGCTCGCGGTGAATGGGCTGTCCTCCCACAGAGTCGTCGAGCGGCCCAGGATGTTGTCGGTGTCCGCGACGTCGAAAGCGGTGCGGTGCTGGCCGATCCGACCTGCCGCCTCGTCCCAGAGGTCCGCTGCAACGCCCCGGTCCGGCCGGCGGCCAAGGTGCTCCATGAGGTAGTCCGGCGGGTCTGCAGCAAGGCTCGGAGCACGCGCCGCGATGTCCCTGTCGAGGACCCGCCCGATGGCGTGACGCTCCCGCTCCACCCTGGGACGGGTGCGGTACGTCGCCTGGGCATCGGCAACTGCCGCCTCGAGGTGAGGGAGGCGCCCTTCGATCTCACCCAGCTCGGCCGTGTAGTCGACGACGATGCCGCGGGCCTTGGTCAAGTCCGTACGAGCGTGTTCCAACTCCGTCCGGTGCAGTCGCCTCCGGACGGGACGGTCGAGGTCATCGATCACCTCGGAACCTGTCAAGGACTTTGAGACACGTCGTCAGGACTTCTTCTGTGCATCCTCCTGTTCCTGTGGTCTGTTGATCCAGGCGGCAGCCGGAAGCGGAGGCGGGACCGGCGCCTTGTTGACGAAGCGCTCCGGATGGGCG
>JBBSIS010000114.1:0-10176 GCA_038231955.1 Acidimicrobiales bacterium | reverse complement strand
TGGTCCGGTCCTCGACCACGGAGAGCCCCAGCTCGGGAGCGGTGGCCTGGAAGCCACCGCCATCGGCGTCGACGATCACCTGGGCGTCGGCATAGGCTCGGCTCAGCTCGGTGACTGCCGCGGGCACGTCGGCCCGGCGCAGGCCGGCGATGCTCTTCTGTCCCAGGGTGACCTTGCGCCCCACCTGGTCGCGGTGCGCGGCGGTGTCGACCGCCCACAGGGCGACCACCACACCCACGGCGACGACCACCACGGCGAGTATGCCCAGCGCCCGACGCAGTCCCGCTCCCGCCGGGCCTGACGGCCGTGCTCGTTCACGCCTGGGCGGCCGCACGGTGGGGAGCCGGCCGGTCGCCTCCAACTGGTTCACGGCTACAGGCTAGGGGCTGGCGGCGGCCTGCGGTCCCCAAATGGGCCACGAGCTACGGTCGGGCGTGGCCAAGCGAGCGTTGATAACGGGGATCACCGGCCAGGACGGCCGCTACATGGCCCAGATGTTGGTGGCCAAGGGCTATGACGTCTTCGGGATGGTGCGGGGCCAGGCCAATCCGAAGATCCGCATGATCCAGGAGGAGACCCCCGAGCTGGAGCTGGTCGAGGGCGACCTGCAGGACCTCTCCTCTTTGATTTCCGCCGTCGAGCAGGTCCAGCCCGACGAGGTCTACAACCTGGGCGCCATCAGCTTCGTGGCCCTGTCGTTCCGCCAAGCCGAGCTCACCGCCGACATCACCGGCTTGGGCGTGCTGCGCATGCTGGAGGCGGTGCGCATCGTGGGCGGGCCAGGTACCAGCGGTACAGGCAACGCCATCCGCTTCTACCAGGCCAGCTCCTCGGAGATGTTCGGCAAGGTGCGGGAGACGCCCCAGACCGAGCGCACCCCCTTCCACCCCCGCTCGCCGTACGGGGCGGCCAAGGTCTTCGGCCACTACATCACCGTCAACTACCGGGAGTCATACGGGCTCTACGCCTGCAGCGGCATCTGCTTCAACCACGAATCGCCCCGCCGGGGCCTGGAGTTCGTCACCCGCAAGGTTTCCACCGGCGTGGCCCGAATCAAGTTGGGGTTGCAGGACAAGATCACCCTGGGCAACCTCGATGCGTCCCGGGACTGGGGCTTCGCCGGCGACTTCTGCGAGGCCATGTGGCTGATGCTCCAGCAGGACGAGGCCGACGATTACGTCATCGCCACCGGCGAGTCCCACACCATCGGCGAGCTGCTCACCCATGCCTTCGCCGCCGCCGGCATCGACGACTGGCAGCACTTGGTGGAGACCGACCCCCGCTTCACCAGGCCCGCCGAGGTCGACATCCTCACCGGCGACGCCACCAAGGCCCACGAAAAACTGGGTTGGAAGCCCAAGGTCGACTTCCCCGAGCTGGTGCGCATGATGGTCGAGAACGACATCGAGGCCGAATCCAGCACCACCGGCCGCCCCTACTGACTCCCTGACGAACGGGTGGTCAGCCGCCGGCGGGCCTGGTGCCCAGGGTGATCTGCGTCGTGCGTTTGGTCGACCCCCTCTGGATGGCGACGGTGACCCGGTCGCTGGGCTTGTGGGATCCGATGGCGGTGGAAAGGGTGTCCGGGCTGGTCACGGGAGCGCCGTCGATGGCGGTGATGACGTCGCCGGCCTGGATGCCGGCCTGGGCCGCCGGAGTCCCGGGTCCGACGTCGGTGACGGTGGCGCCGGGGGTGCCGTCGACGGCCTGGGTGCTCACGCCCAGGTACGCCCGGGCCGCAGTCGAGGAGCTCTGGCCGGTGCGCAGCTTGTCGAGCTTGGCCTTGATCCCGTCGATGGCGATGGCGAAGCCGATGTTCTGGGCCTGGCCCGACACCGCGGTGTTGATGCCGACCACCTGGCCGCCGGCGTTGACCAGGGGCCCACCGGAGTTCCCCGGGTTGATGGCGGCGTCGGTCTGGATGAGGCCGGTCAACTGGCCACCGTCCTCGGCGTCGATGGAGCGGTTCAGGGCGGAGACGATGCCGCGGGTGACGGTGAACCCGCCCTTGAGATCGAGGGCGTTGCCGATGGCGACGACGTCGTCGCCCACTTTCAGGTCGCCTGACCGGCCCAGGGCGACGGTCGGGAGCGCGCTGGCCCCGGTGATGCGGATCAGGGCGATGTCGTTGGCGGCGTCGGCGGCCACCAGGGTGGCGTCACGGGCCTGGGCCTCGTTGCCCACGTTGACCTTGATCGACGTGGCCCCGGCGACCACATGGGCGTTGGTCAGCACCTCGCCGTCGGCGCTGAGGATGATGCCGGTCCCCGCTCCCTCGACGGGGAAGAAGCGCCCGCCCCTCGACGCCTGGGTGTGAACGTAGACCACGCCCGGCTGGACCTTGGCCAGGATGCCCTGCACGTCACCGGTCTGGGTGATCACGCTGCCGTTGCCTGAGGCGCCGGTGTTCGACGAGGCCGAGCCGGTGGCGGCGGGGGCCGCGCCGGTGGCCGTAGGGCGGGTGTTCGACCCACCGTCGTCGGTGACGCGGCTGGCGACGGCGCCTGCCACTCCGCCGCCGACGAGGGAGATGGCGGCGACGACGGCCAGCCAACGGGGGGCGATCCCGCCCGAGCGCTGCGGTGGTTCAGGCTGGGGCCGGGTCGGGGCGGGGGGCTCGAAGCGTGGGTAGGCGGAAGCCGCCGGGGCCGAGGCGATCTCCACGGTCGGCGCGCCCTCGGCTGACGGTGGCGGTGATGTCGCGTGCCCGGCCGGGGGCGTGGGCGATGTGGCGGTGGGAGCCGTCGGCGGCGGGCCGCCGAGATCGGGCATGTCGAAGTTGACGGGCATGTCGTTCACCTCGGGGATGGAACGGGCCCGGCCGCAGTCGGGCGATGTTGAGCGTCGACGGTTGGGCTCATTGGTGCACCATCCGATGATGGTGCACCAAGTGAGGAGTCTCCGGAGCCGCGCTTCCCAGCTCCGCTTCGGTGCTCGCTCATGTCTCTAGTAAGCCCCTTGAACCTGTGAGCAACCTGAGAGCGACCTGGGACGCGGGTAACAGGGACGGCTGGCCAGCGCCAAGACCGCGGCGCTCGGTGTCGGATCAGCTCCGGGCCAGGGGCTTGTACTTGATGCGATGGGGCTGGTCGGCCGCCGATCCCAGCTCCTTGTGGCGCCACACCTCGTAATCGGCGAAGTTGCCCTCGAACCAGCGCACCTGGCTGTCGCCCTCGAAGGCGAGCACGTGGGTGCAGATGCGGTCGAGGAACCACCGGTCGTGGCTGATGACCACCGCACAGCCGGGGAACGACTCGAGCCCTGTCTCCAGGGCCCGTAGGGTGTCGACGTCGAGGTCGTTCGACGGCTCGTCGAGCAGCAGGACGTTGCCGCCGCGGCGCAGCATCTTGGCCAAGTGGACGCGGTTGCGCTCGCCGCCCGACGCCTTGCCCACCGGCTTCTGCTGGTCGGAGCCGGTGAAATTGAACGACGCCACGTACGCCCGGCCGTTGACTTCCCGGGTGCCGATCTTGAAGAACTCCTGGCCGCCGGTGATCTCCTCGTAGATCGTCTTGTCGTCGTCGAGGCTGTCGCGGCTCTGGTCGACGTAGGCCAGCTCCACGGTCGAGCCGATCTTCACCGTGCCGGTGTCGGGCTTCTCCTGACCGGTGAGGATCTTGAACAGCGTGGTCTTGCCCGCGCCGTTGGGGCCGATCACGCCGACGATGCCGGCCGGCGGCAGGGAGAACGACAGATCTTCGATCAGCAGCTTGTCCTCGTAGGCCTTGGTGAGGCCATCGACTTCGATCACCAGGTCGCCCAGGCGATCGCCGGGCGGGATGGCGATCTCCATGCGCCGGGCGCCGGCCTCGGCGTCGCGGGCCTCGGCGAAGAGCTTGTCGTACGCGTCGAGGCGCGCCTTCGACTTGGCGTGGCGGGCCTTGGCCCCCATCCGTACCCACTCCAGTTCGCGCTCGAGCGTCTTGGAACGGGCGCTGTCGGCCTTCTGCTCCAGGCGGAGCCGCTCCTGGGTCTGCTCCAGCCAGCCGGTGTAGTTGCCCTCGAACGGCGTGCCCCGGCCGTTGGCCAGCTCCAGGATCCAGTCAGCGGCGTTGTCGAGGAAGTACCGGTCGTGGGTGATGGCCACGACCGTGCCGGCGTAGTCCTGCAGCGTCCGCTCCAACCACGCCACCGACTCGGCGTCGAGGTGGTTGGTGGGCTCATCGAGCAGCAGGAGGTCGGGCTTGGACAGCAGCAGCCGGCACAGGGCCACCCGGCGGCGCTCACCGCCGGAGAGGACGGACACGTCGGCGTCGCCGGGGGGAAGGCGCAGGGCGTCCATGGCGATCTCAATCTGGCGCTCGAGGTCGTTGGCCCCCTTGGCCTCGATCTCCGCCTCCAGGCGGGCCTGCTCCTCGCCGATCTTGTCGTAGTCGGCGTCGGGGTCGGCGTAGCGGGCCAGGACCTCGTCGTACTGGCGGAGGAGGTCGGCGACCGCGCCCACGCCGTCCATCACGTTGGCTTTCACGTCCTTGGTGGCGTCGAGGTGCGGCTCCTGCTCCAGGAGGCCCACGGTGAAGCCGGGGGAGAGGCGGGCCTCCCCGATGAAGCCGTCGTCGACACCGGCCATGATCCGCAGCAACGACGACTTGCCCGACCCGTTGGGGCCGATCACGCCGATCTTGGCCCCCGGGTAGAAGGCCAGCGTCATGTCCTTCACCACCTCCTTGTCGGGAGGGTGGAAGCGGCTGACCTTCCGCATGGTGAAGATGAACTGGGCGGCGTTGGCCATGGCCGTCGACCCTACCGCCGGCGCGACGGGGCCGGATTCCGCGTTCGGCGTTCAGCGGCCGTATCGTTCGCATCTGTGTTGAGCATGCTGAAGCGCCTTCTGGTCGGTCGCCCCCTCGGGTCGGAGGAGATGGACCATCAGCGGATTCCCAAGTGGATCGGCTTGCCGGTCTTCTCCTCCGACGCCATCTCCTCCACGGCCTACGCCACCCAGGAGATTCTCTTTGTCACTGCCCTGGGCGCCTCCAGCCTGACCCTCGGGCTGTCCAAGCTCATCCCCATCGCCCTGGCCGTGGCCCTGCTCCTGGCCATCGTCACGTTCTCCTACCGCCAGACCATTTTCGCCTACCCGAGTGGTGGCGGCTCGTACATCGTGAGCCGGGAGAACCTGGGGGAGACGCCGTCACTTATGGCCGGGGCTTCGCTGCTGGTGGACTACGTCCTGACCGTGGCGGTGTCAGTCTCGGCCGGCGTGGCCGCCATCGTGTCGATCCCGACGTTCCAGAGCTTGGCTCAGCACCGCGTGCTGCTGTGCCTGGTCCTGATCGCCTTCATCACCATCATCAACCTGCGGGGGGCGAAAGAATCGGGAAAGATCTTCGCCTTCCCGACCTACATCTACATCGTAAGCCTGGGCGGCATGCTGCTGATCGGTCTGTTCCGGACCTATTTCGGTCACCTCGACCCTGTGCCGTTCAATCCGGAGCGGTTCGAGGGGGTGCGGGAGATGGGTGGGTCGCTCGGGCTGTTCCTGCTCCTGCGGGGGTTCTCGTCGGGGGCCGTGGCCCTGAGCGGGGTGGAGGCCATCTCCAACGGGGTGCCGGCGTTCCGCAAGCCCAGCCCGAAGAACGCGGCGACGACCCTGATGTGGATGGCGGTGATCCTCGGCGGGCTCTTCTTCGGGGTCTCCGTCCTGGCCCATCACCTTCAGCCCTACCCGACGGAAGCGGAGACCGTGCTCTCCCAGATGTCGCGCGTCGTCATCGGTGGCGGCCCCTATTACTGGGTGCTCCAGTTCGCCACCGCCGCCATCCTGGTGCTGGCGGCCAACACCGCCTACGCCGACTTCCCCCGTCTCTCCTCCATCATCGCCGGCGACGGCTACCTCCCCCGTCAGTTTTCCAACCGCGGCGACCGCCTGGTGTTCTCCAACGGCGTGGTCTTCCTGGCCCTGGCCGCCGCCGGGCTGATCGTCGCCTTCGGTGGCGTCACCACCGCGCTGATCCCCCTCTACGCCATCGGGGTCTTCACGTCGTTCACCATCAGCCAGGCCGGCATGGTCCGCCACCACGTGAAGGACAAGAAGCCCGGCTGGCGCAGTGGCTCGGTGATCAACGCAGTGGGAGCAGTGGCCACGGGGATCGTCACTCTCATCGTGGGCATCACCAAGTTCACCATCGGGGCGTGGGTGCCGATCGTGGTCGTCCCGTGCATCATCGCCGTCTTCAAGGCCATCAAGCGCCATTACTCGTCACTCGGCGTGGCCCTCGCCCTCACGCCGGAAGACGTGCGCAACCGCGACCTCCACCACACCGTGGTGGTCCTGGTCGGCCGGGTGCACAAGGGCGTCGTGGTGGCCCTGAACTACGCCCGGTCGATGCGGCCCGACCACGTGCTGGCCCTTTACGTGGCCACCGACGAGGCGGAGCAGAAGGAGATGGCGTCGGAGTGGAAGCGCTTCGGCTTCGACGTGCCCCTGGAGATGGCGCATTCCCGTTATCGCGACCTGGTGGCGCCGGTGGAGACGTTCCTCGACGGGCTCGACGACCGCTGGAAGAACGACATCATCACCATCGTGATCCCGGAGTTCGTAGTCGGCACCCACAGCCTGGCCAACCTCCTGCACGGCCAGAGCGCCCTGGCGCTCAAGCTGGCCCTGATCGACCGCCCGAACACCGTCGTCACCTCGGTGCCGTTTCACCCGGCAGTGGCCCCGCCAGGGGCGCCGAGGGCATCGGATCGCCAGTTCTCTCTGGCGACGCCCACCGACCAGGACGCACCCCCTGAACCGGCGACGACGCCCCCGCCGCGAGCGGGGTAGCCCCTATGTCCCCTCGTCGGCGGGCGGCGCGTTGGCCCGACCGTTCGCTACCGCCTCGAGCCGGGGTGTCAGGGTCTCGACCTGCCGGCGATTGACCCGGATACGCCGGTCGAGCTCTTCGACCAGCTCCGTGGCCCGCTGGAACCGCTCGGCCAGCCGGTCCACGTCGACCTGCCCTTCCTCGAACTCGGTGATGATGGTGTCGAGCTCAGCTGCGGCCTGGGCGTAGGTGAGGTCGGCGGGAAGAGGCTGGGGATCAGCGCCGATGGCCATCAGGCTTGGACCACGCTCGAGAGGTCGCCGTCGGCGAAGCGGCTGGTGATCCGCTGGCCGGCCCGTAGCTGTCGGGCGCTACGAACGAGACGTCCGGTGTCGTCCAGGGTGAGCGTCCACCCACGCTCGAGCAGACGGGCCGGGTCGAGTGCAGTCAGCACCCGCCGCTGAGCGACGACCTCATCCTCCCGGGCCACCAGCTCCCTCGACGCGCCCAGGTGTGCCCTTCTCGTCGCCCCGTGGAGCCGGTCCTGTTCTCTGGCCACGGCGACGACGACGGCGCGCGGAAGACGCTCGGCCGACCGGTCGAGCGTTGTCGACGCCCGGGAGAGCGCCGCCGAGGTTGCTCGACGGAGGTCGACTGACCGAGTTGCGGCCCGATCGGCGTGGCGGTCGAGCTGGGCTCCGCCGCAGGTGGCCAGGGTGCGCTTGCCGGCCCGGAGACGGTCGTCGGCGGTGGCCGTGCACCGCTCGGCCAGTTGGGCCAGGCGGCGAGCCCGGGCCCCGATGCCCTCGGCGAAGGCGGCCACGGTGGCGACCAGGGCGTGGGCGCAAGCCGTCGGGGTGGCGTGGCTGGCATGGGCCATCTCGTCGGCCAGGCACTGGTCGCCGGTATGGCCCAGACCGGTCCAGACGGGTACCGGGGCGGCGGCGATGGCCCGGGCGACGAGCTCGTGGTCGAAGGCGTCGAGATCGGTGCGGGCGCCTCCGCCTCGCACGACGGCGATGAGGTCCACGCCCCGGTTGCGCAGCAGCGCGAACGCGCCGGCGATGGTGGCCGGGGCAGAGGTGCCTTGGACGAGCACCGGCTCGACGACCAGCTCGAAGCGGTAGCCGCAGACGTCGAGCACGGCGCAGAAGTCGCGATAGCCCTGGCTGTGGGTGCTGGCCACCACGCCGAGACGGAGGGGGACGGGGTGCAGCAGGAGGCGACGGTTGGCGTCGAGCAATCCCTCGGCGGCCATCGTGCGGCGCAGCGCCAGGCGGCGGGCAGCCAGCTCGCCGAGCAGTGCGTCGGTATCGAGCGACGTGCACTTGAGCTGCAGCTGGCCGGCGCCGTCGCGCAGGCGCAGCTCACCGCGGACCGTCACGGTCAGGCCGGTGCGGAGCGTCAGGCCCCTCTCGTCGAGCTGGCGGCGGATTCTGTCCCAGGTCGGGCGCCAGATGACCACGTCGAGGGATGCGTCGCCCTCATTTCGATCGCGGGCCGGTTCGGCCAGGGTGAGGAAGCAGTAACCGTTGCGCTCGGTCATCTCGCCGATCTCGGCGCGGACCCACACCTGGCCCCGCAGCTCTCGACTGATGGCGACCGACACCCGTCGGTGCAGGTCGCGGATGCCGAAGACGGTCGGGACCGGGGGCGCGTCCATGGCGGCCGCCAGCGTACCGGGGCATCGGCACCGGTACTCCGAGCAGAACGGGCCCTCGGCACCGTACGTTCGCCGAGAGCGTCGAGTCGTGCTAGGCAGTAGCGAGACGATGTCGTTCCGGAAAGGACGCAGATGACCGACGTGCCCGTTTCCGCGCCGCCGCAGTTCCTCCACGAGGATCCCGTGGTCCACCGGCGCCGGTGGTTCCTGCTGGGGATCATGTGCCTGTCGTTGGTCATGGTGGTGATGACCGTCTCCGGCCTGAACGTGGCCCTGCCCAGCATGCAGCGCGAGCTCGACGCCAGCAGCAGCGGCCTCCAATGGATCGTCGACTCCTACGCCCTGGTCTTCGCCGCCCTGCTCCTCCCGGCCGGCGCCCTGGGCGACCGGTTCGGTCGCAAGCGGACCTTGCTGCTCGGCCTGTTCATTTTCGCCACCGGTGCAGTCATCGGCGGCATCGCCACCGGCGTCCCCCAGATCATCGCCGGGCGGATCATCACCGGTCTGGGCGCCGCCTTCATCATGCCGGCCACGCTGTCCCTGCTCACGACCATCTTCCCGCCCCAGGAGCGACGCAAGGCCATCGCATTGTGGGCCGGCTTCGCCGGGGCCGGCGCCGCCCTCGGCCCCATCGTCTCCGGCGCCCTGCTCGAGCGCTTCTGGTGGGGATCGGCCTTCCTGGTGAACGTACCGGTGGTGGCGTTGGTGATCCTGGCCGTGTGGATCTTCTCGCCCACCTCGCGTGACCCTGAAGCCACGCCGCTCGACCCGATCGGCGCCGTCCTCTCCCTGGTGGGCCTGGGCTCGCTGATCTACGGGATCATCGAAGGCCCGGACAAGGGCTGGACCAGTCCGGGCGTGGCCGGAGCCTTCGTGGCCGCCGCCATCGGGATCGTCGCCTTCATGGTGTGGGAGCGACGCAGCGCCCACCCCATGCTGCCTCTCGAGCTGTTCCGGGACCGGCGCATGAGCGTCGGCAGCGGCGTGGTCACCACCGCCTTCTTCGTGATGTTCGGTCTGTTCTTTCTCTTCTCGCTGTACCTGCAGTTCGTGCGCAGCTACTCGCCCCTCAGCGCCGGCCTGGCCACGCTGCCCCTGGCCGTGATGCTCGTTGCCATCGCCCCGAGGAGCGCAATCCTGGCCGAGAAGATCGGGACGGGACCGGTCATCGCCAGTGGGTTCGTGCTCATCTCGGCCGGCTTTGTCGTCCTGGCCACGATCCACGTGACGTCGCCCTACCTTGTGCTGGCCCTGGCTCTCGTCCTGCTGGGGGCGGGCATGAGCCTCACCGCCGCGCCGGCCACCGGCAGCATCATGAGCGCGGTGCCTCCGGCCAAGGCCGGGGTGGGCTCGGCGGTCAACGACACCACCCGGGAGCTGGGCGGGGCGCTCGGGATCGCCGTCCTCGGGAGCGTGGCCAACGCCATCTACCGCTCGGGCGTCAACCTCGACGGCCTCAGCCTCCCTGAGCCTGTCCGGGCTGCAGCGTCGGAGTCGGTCGGCGCCGCCACCGTGATCTCGCACAGCATCCCGGGCGGCCAGGAGCTGGCCGGTCGCGCCGGGGTCGCCTTCACCCATGCGTTCAACGTGGCCAGCACCTTCGCCGCAGTCCTCGCGCTTACGGCCGCTGCCGTGGTCGCCCTGGCCTACAGCCGCAGCGCCGAACGGGCGGCGGCCGGCCAGCTGGTCGCCGACGAGCCGGTCGCCGTCTTTGCCGAGACCCTTGCCACCGACTCCCCGGCCGGTGACGTGGCTCCTCTC
>JBBSIS010000113.1:0-10297 GCA_038231955.1 Acidimicrobiales bacterium | reverse complement strand
CTTCGCCGACGCCCTGACCGCCCTGCCCCTCGGGGTCGCATTCTGGCTCGGCCGCCGTCCGCCCACCCGGCGCTACACCGACGGCTATGGCCGATCGGAGGATCTGGCGGGCATCTTCATCGTGGCCATGATCGCCCTGTCCTCGGCGGTGGCGGCGTGGGAGGCGGTGCGCCGCCTGCTGCACCCCACCGACGTGCGCAACCTCGGCTGGGTGATGGCCGCCGGGCTCATCGGCTTCGCCGGCAACGAGCTGGTCGCCGTCTACCGGATCAGGGTGGGCCGCAAGATCGGCTCCGCCGCCCTGGTGGCCGACGGTCTGCACGCCCGCACCGACGGCCTGACCTCACTGGCAGTGGTGGTCGGCGCCATCGGCGTCGCCCTCGGATTCCAGCTCGCCGATCCCCTCGTCGGCCTGGCCATCACCGTGGCCATCCTCTTCGTGCTCAAGGGCGCGGCCCGGGACATCTATCGGCGCCTGATGGACAGCGTCGACCCCGACCTCGTCGACCAGGTCGGACGGGTTCTGGCCTCCGTGCCCGGCGTCGAGGGGGTCGAGAGCGTGCGGCTGCGCTGGGTGGGACACGAGCTGCGGGCTGAGACCGAGGTGCTCTCGGACTGCGAGCTTACCCTGGCCCAGGCCCATGCCATCGCCGAGGAGGCCCATCACCGGCTCCTGCACGAGATCCCCCGCCTGGCCCAGGCCCTCATCCACACCAGCCCCTGCGACCACGACGGGCGCGACCCCCACGAGTCGACCTCGCACCATTTCGGCGGCAGCCGGCACTGAGTCGGCACCCGAGGCTATTCTGACATCTGTACGGCTGTACAGACGTGGGGAGAAGGCAATGCCCTAACCGGTGGGGATGGCCGCCCTGGTCAACGCGGTGATGATCCTGGCCGTCACCGGCTTCATCGCCTTCGAGGGCTTCCGGCGCCTGGCCCATCCCGAGCCCGTGCAGGGAGGCTTGGTCGTAGCCGTGGCCTTGGCCGCCTTCGCTATCAACGCCGGCGCCGCCCTCGTGCTGAGAGATGGGGGCTCGGACCTGAACATGCGCTCGGCCCTGCACATGGGTCGGCGATGCCGTGGCCTCCCTGGGTGTGGCCGTTGCCGGGCTGGTGATCCTGCTCACCGGTCGACTGTTCTGGCTCGACCCGGTGGTGTCGATGGCCATCGGCGTCCTCATCGCCGTCGAGGCGTTCCAGCTCGTCCGCCAGGCCGCCGAGGTACTGCTGGAGTCCACCCCCAAAGACGTCGAGGTCGAACACCTGACCCTGGCCATGGCCGATGTCGACGGGGTGGAGACCGTGCATGATCCCCACGTGTGGAGCCTGTCCCTAGGAGGTACGCCTCTCCGCCCACGTCGTCCTGGCCGGGCACCCGACCCTGGAGGAGGCTCAGGTCGTCGAGGAGCGGGTCAAGGCGGCGGTGGCCACGCCGTTCGTCGTCGCCCACTCCACCCTGGAGCTGGATGCGAGTCCTGCGCCGACAGAGAGCGAGGGCCGTGCGGGATGGACGCCGGCGTGACCACCGATGCGGTCGCATTGCACCGGCACCCATGACGGCGTCGTCGGCATTGCCTCGGGCATCGCCGCCGGCTCGATCGCCCTGGTCGGCTTCGGCGTCGACTCCTACGTCGAGGTTCTCTCGGGCGCTGTCGTCCTGTGGCGGCTGGCCGAGGAACGCCATGGCGAGGAGCTCTCGGAGGCGGCCGAGCACCTGATCCTGCGCATCATCGCCGGGACCTTCTTCGCCCTGGCCGCCGGTGTGGGCGTCGAATCCATCCGGGCAGCGCCCAGCCCGGCACGGTCTCGGTCATCCGGGCGGCCACAAGCAGGCCCGAGACGACGCTCAGGGCGGC
The DNA here is from genome assembly GCA_038231955.1 of Acidimicrobiales bacterium. Classification (GTDB taxonomy): domain Bacteria; phylum Actinomycetota; class Acidimicrobiia; order Acidimicrobiales; family AC-14; genus CADCTB01. The sequence goes on along the minus strand of JBBSIS010000113.1, from coordinate 8,438 downwards.
GCCAACCATCACCGCGGCCCGCAGATCGAACAGGTCTGCGACCACGCCTCCGAGAAGTGCGTGCCGACGATTTCGGTGTCGGCGTTGCACTGTCCCGGTCAGAGATCGACGGTGGCGAAGTCGATGCCCTCAGCCTCCATGAGGTATCCCCACGTCTTGCCCTGGTTGGCCGGCGTTACCCGCACGGCGGCTCCGTGGTGTGCGGCGGCACCCATCAGTTCAGCGAGCAGCAGATTCGCTCTGTGGTCGCCGGCCATCCGAACCGATTCCTCGAGGCTGGCACGGGGGTCAAGTACCACCAACCGGTGCGCCGGTGGGTGCAGCACGCGGCGGAGGGCCGCCGACGGGTCGGCGAGGCGTCGAGACAGGCTGCCCGAGTGGATCGAGTCTGATACGGCTCGGGCCATCCGGTACTGGAAGCTGTAGGTGGTGACCACCGGGCCGCTCGGCCCGACGTCGCCCAAGGCCCCGGCGACGGCCAGCAGCGCGAGGTGGTCGTCGACGATGACCACTCAGGCGATGTGTAGATCGATGTCGTCGCTGCTGATCGCCCGAGCGCGCTCGGCGAGCTCGGCGGCGACCAGGCCAAGAGCGGCGTCGACATCGGCGTCTTCGCCCAGATTGAGCTGGCGGTCGACGATGACCCGGAGAATCTCGCTGCGAGTGGAGCCTTCCGCTATAGCTCGGGCATCGAGTGCTGCGTGTTCGGTGTCCGTAAGGTAGATGTTCGTCCTCCGCATTCGCCCAACGTACACCGTCCCATACACCCCCCGTGCGGCGTCGACGAGCCCTGGTGGGTGAGGAACGCCCGAGATCCAAACGATCCGTACCTCGCCATCGGCTACGACGTGGGCAAGGTTCTGGGCCACCGCGTCGAGACCGCCCGTCGCTACGTCCGGTCGACCGGGTAGACAGTCGTCCTGCCCTCGACGACCCCCACCGCCAGGGCGGTCAGCTCTCGGTGCCACTACCCGTGGGCGCATAGTTTCACAGACACCCATGGCTTCGGCCACCACGATGGATGAGAATCGTGAGTGGGTCCGGCTGAGCTCGTTCATCCCTGGAGGTGAGGTAGTCCTCGGCTTTCTTGGCCACGTAGCGGGTCACGGGAGTAGGGCACTCCGGTGAGCGGGTCGCGCACGAAGTAGTTGAGGTTGAGCGTCTTGTGCTGGCGGAACGGGTCGACAACGGCGGTGTAGGGGTCGGGAACCAGGATCATGTCCGACTCCTGGATCTCCGCCCTGGGCCAACCGCAGCACCTCGGCCGGACTGCGCTCCCCCACGCTCGTCGCCCTTGATCCCGCGCCCACGGTGGCACGTCCTCGTCCGACATGGGCGATTTCCCGATCGTTGCGCCTTGGTGAACTACGTGTGAATCAGGCGGCCCGGGGCCAGGCGCCTGCGAAGATGGCCGAATGGAACGTCATCAGGACTACGTGCTCCGGTCGGTCGAGGAGCGGGGCATCCGCTTCATCCGCCTGTGGTTCACCGATGTCCTCGGCCAGCTCAAGTCCATCGCCATCGTGCCCGGGGAGCTGGAGAACGCCTTCGAGGAGGGGATGACGTTCGACGGTTCGTCGATCGACGGGTTCAGCCGGGTGCAGGAGAGCGACATGCTGCTCCACCCCGACCCCAACACCTTCGAAGTGCTCCCGTGGCGGGGCGACGACACCCCCGTGGCCCGGATGTTCTGCGACGTCACCACCCTCGACGGCGCGCCCTTTGCCGGCGATCCCCGCCACGTCCTGCGCCGCCAGCTCGACATCGCCAGGGAGAAGGGCTTCTCGTTCTACGTCGGCCCCGACATGGAGTTCTTCTACTTCGCCCAGGGCAAAAAGGGAAAGCCGACCAACAAGCCCATCGACGATGGCGGCTACTTCGACCTGACCACGGTCGACGTGGCCACCGACCTGCGTCGGCGGACCATCCTGGCCCTGGAGGCCATCGGCATCCCGGTGCGCTACAGCCACCACGAGGACAGCCCCAGCCAGCACGAGATCGACCTGCGCTACACCGACGCCCTGACTATGGCCGACAACATCATGACCTTCAAGCTGGTCGTGAAGGAGATCGCCATGGAGCGTGGCGTCCACGCCTCGTTCATGCCCAAGCCCCTGAGCGGGGTGCAGGGCTCGGGCATGCACATCCACCTGTCGCTCTTCGAGGGCGACACCAACGCCTTCTACGACGCCGGCGACGAGGCCAACCTGTCGACCGTGGCCAAGAGCTTCCTGGCCGGGCTGCTCCACCACGCCCGGGAGATCACCGCCGTCACCAACCAGTGGGTCAATTCCTACAAGCGCCTCGTGGTCGGCTTCGAAGCGCCCGCCTACGTGGCCTGGGCCCGCAACAACAGCTCGGCGCTGCTGCGGGTGCCGGGGTCGAAGCGGAACAAGCCGGCGTCGACCCGCATCGAATTTCGCTCGCCCGACCCGGCCTGCAACCCCTACCTGGCCTTCGCCGTCATCCTGGCCGCCGGGCTCAAGGGCATCGAGGAGTCCTACGAGCTGGGCCCGGAGCTGACGTCGAACCTCTACGAGATGACGCCCGAGGAGCGCCTGGCCGAGGGGGTCGAAGCCCTCCCCGGCTCCCTCGCCGAGGCCATCGCCTGCATGGAGCAGTCGAAGCTGCTGCCCGAGGCGCTGGGCGAGCACGTCTTCGAGTGGTTCATCCGCAACAAGCGGGCGGAGTGGGAACAGTCACGCGCCGAGGTCACCCCGTTCGAGCTCGAGCGCTACCTCAACCTGTAGCATTCATGGAACCCCTCCTCGTCTTTCCCGATCCCGCCTCCCAGGCGCTGGCCAAGATCCTGGCCGACGCCGGCTACCCCTACCGGGCCGCGGCCACGGTCGACGCCGCCACCAGCGCCGAGCCGGAGGACGGCTGGGCCGGCGCCCTGGTGTCGTTCGACGTCGACCGCGACGGCGCAATGGTCATGTGCCGCGAGCTACGCAAGCGCGACTCGCCCCTCGAACCCGTCCTGGTGTTGGTCGACAGCGGCCAGCTCGCCGGCCTCGAACCTCGCGACGATCTCTTCGACGACTTCTGCCTGCTGCCCCTCCAGGCGGGTGAGCTGGAGGCTCGCCTCAAGCACCTGTTCTGGCGGACGGGCCGGGGCACACGTCCTGAGCTCATCGAGTACGGCCCGCTGATCCTCAACCTCGAGACCTACCAGGCCGCCATCGACGGTCGCCCGCTCGACCTCACCTACATGGAGTACGAGCTCCTCCGCTTCCTGGCCACCCACCCCGGCAAGGTGTTCACCCGGGAGATGCTCCTGTCACGGGTGTGGGGTTACGAGTACTACGGCGGCGCCCGCACCGTCGACGTCCACATCCGCCGGCTCCGGGCCAAGCTGAGCGAGGAGCACGCCGCCCTCATCCAGACGGTGCGATCGGTGGGCTATCGCTTCGGCCAGTCGCGCTGGGGCCTCTGAACCAGCGCTGAACTGGTCTGACTGAAGGTCGTCAGGCGACCCTGAGCCAGACCAGTCCGGCTGCTCAGGGGGCGGGGGCCGGCACCGGCAGCGGGATGTCGGCCGCTTCCAGGGCCACCAGGGCCTCGTCGGTGACCTCGCCCAGCTCGACCACCCGGCTGGCCTGGGCGGTCACCGCCGCCTCGAAGAGGTTGCGGACCAGACGGGCGTTGCCGAACCCCTGGGTGCGGGGTTGGGCGGCAAGGTAGGCGAGCACGGCCGTGCAGGCATCCTCCGTCGGCGTGTAGTGGGCCTTGGCGGCCATGGTGTCGAAGATGTGGCGGAGCTCGTCGTCGGCGTAGTCGTCGAAGAAGATGGTCTTCGGGAAGCGGGAGCGCAGGCCGGGGTTGGCGTCAAGGAAGACGGCCATCTCGGCGGGGTAGCCGGCCACGATGAGCACCACGTCGTCGCGGTGGTCCTCCATGAGCTTCACGATCATGTCGATCGCTTCGTGGCCGAAGTCGCGATCCTCGCCCCGGGCCAGGGCGTGGGCCTCGTCGATGAGCAGGACGCCGCCCATGGCCGACCCAAAGACCTCTTTGACCTTGATGGCGGTCTGGCCGATGTAGCCGGCGACCAGGCCGGACCGGTCGGTCTCGATCAGCTGGCCCTTCTCCACCACACCCAGCGCCCGGTAAATGTCGGCCAGCAGCCGGGCGACGGTGGTCTTGCCGGTGCCGGGATTGCCGGTGAAGACCAGGTGCCGGCTGCGGGCAACCACCGGGAGGTTCCGCTCGGTGCGTAGCTTCTCGACCCGGAGCAGGTTGGTGACCAGCTTGACCTCGGCCTTCACCGGGGCCAGTCCGACCAGCCCGTCGAGCTCGGCCAACACCTCTTCGAGCGGCCGGACCGGTTTGGCCGGTTCGGCCGGCTGCGCAGCGGCAGCGGCAGCCACCGGTCCCGGCCCGGCCGGTCGTGGTTCCACCTTGGGCCCGCCGGGGCGGGCCACGCCGGCGTCGTCCATGGCCCGTAGCAGCATGGACCGGAAGCGCTCCACCGAGGTCAGCTCGGCGTGCGACGGGTAGTCGTCGAGGGCGAAGACGGCGTGGGCGATGTCCACCGCGCCCAGGTAGTAGCGCCAGGCGTGGTCACCGCCGTGGCGGGCGTCGGACCCCAGCAGGACGTCGAACAGGGGCGACGTGGCGTCGAGGTACGACCGTCGCCCGCTGAGCAGGCCGGCGACCCGCAGGGCGTCGGGCGTCGCCGCCCTGGCCACCGTCTCGAAGTGACCGGCGAAGGCCCCGATCACCGCCCACAGCTCGTCGTCGGTGTGGCGCCCGTCGGCGTCGACGAAGGCGGCGACGAGGTTGAAGGCCTCGAGGGTGATGTCGCCCGACGCCTTGTCGGTCTGCGGGAGCCCGAGGTCGGCCATCAGCTGGGCGAGAACGGGAGCGAGGCCGGCGACGAAGGCGTCGACCGGACGGGTGAGAGGACTGGTCACGTACGCCAGTGTGGCCGGTGACCGGATGGGATACTGGTCCCATGCGCGCCGTGCTGGTCAACGCGTCGGACTCCATGGTCGAGGAGCGTCGCCGCCTGGGAATCGACAAGCAGGACGAGCGGTGGGAAGGGGAGTGGCACTTCGTGAACCCGCCCAAGTACTGGCACCCCAAGTTGAATACGGACCTGTTCCTCGTGTTGGTCCCGCTGGCGCGCCGCCGGGGACTCGATCCGTTTGGCGACGGCCTCGGCATCTTCGCCGATCTGGAGATGGACTGGCGGGTGCCCGACCAGGTCTATGCCCGGCCCGACCAGGCGATCGAGGAAGGCGTCACCGGTGCTGAGCTCGTCGTCGAGCTGCGTTCGCCGGGCGACGAGAGCTACGCCAAGCTGCCGTTCTATGCGGCCAGGCACGTCACTGAGGTGCTGATCGTCCACCGCGACCGCCGCTTCGAGCTCTACCGGCTGGGCCCCGACGGCGAGTACCAGCCGGTCGAGGACGGGACATCGGCGGTGCTCGGCATGACGTTCACGACCATGGACGGGCCCGCCCTGCGGATGGCCTGGAGCGACGGCTCGGCCGAGATCTGAGGCTCACGCCGTCCCGGTGACGGCGCGCGAGCGCACATAGGTGCGCGAATCCTCCATTGCGGACGGGGGACGGCGGTGGCATTTTGGGCCATCGTGGCGGAGCTCCCGGAGGTACGCAGGGCCCAGCTGCCGGACCGCCGGCCGCTCTACGACCACGCCGCCACCTTCGGCGTGGCTGGCGACGCCGAGCGCATGCGCAACGGCATCGCCCCGCCGCCGATCCGGAGGGCGCCGTCCCGGTCGCGGCGTTGGGCCCGACCGGCGTCGCCACACCTGCAGAACGACCACGGTCGGGCCGACGTGCGCCGGTGGTGGAGCTCGTTGGAGAACGGCCCGGTCGACGTGTGGCACCGGCTGCAGTGCCGGCGCGGTCACCACGATTTCCGGGGTGGCCACGCCATGCAGCTAGGGAGTGAGCTGATCTTCGTCGAGCGCCGCTGCACCTGGTGTGACGCCCGGCCGTCCTGAAACGACAGCCCCCCCGCTCTCGGATAGCGTTCGGCATCGCGCGCCGGTTCGCCTGTAGGGCCGGCGCACCGAGCAGAAGGGCCGGGTCTGACTCCCTCACATTGGCGCCGGGGTGCCGCGGGCGCCGGGCTCGCAGCATCGGGCCTTCTGGCCTACCAGGTGGCCCGATACAAGCGGGGGACGCGCCGACGTTTCGAGGTGACGGACGCGCCTTCGCCCGGGACCACCGAGTTTTCCCAGCTCGTCTCGGCCATGACCGGCGGCCCGCTGCGCCAGGGCAACCGCGTGACGGTGATGCGCAACGGCGCCACCTTGGAATCCATGCTGCAGGCGATCTCGGCCGCCCAGCGGACGATCGACATGTCGTCCTACATCTACTGGCCCGGCGAGGCCGCCGATCGGTTCACCCGGGCTTTCATCGAGCGGGCCCGGGCCGGGGTAGAGGTCAACATCATCGTCGACGGCTACGGCTCGGCCAAGCTCGACAACGACCATCTGGGTCGCCTCCGCGACGCCGGGGTCCACGCTGCGGTGTTCCGCCCCGTTCGCTCCTACAACCTCAAGAAGCTGAACAACCGCATGCATCGGCGGATCCTGGTGGTCGACGGCTCCTTGGCCTTCGCCGGCGGGGTAGGCATCGCCGACGTGTGGACCGGCGACGCCCAGGACCCGGAGCACTGGCGGGAGACCCACCTGTGCATCGAGGGCCCGGCGGTGCTCGACCTCTTCGGCGCCTTCCTCGAGAACTGGACCGAGGCCACCGGCGTCATCCTGACGGGCACCCACGTCCCGGTGTCCGGACCGGTCGACGATGGAGTACCAGTGCAGGTCATGAGGAGCTCACCGACCGGGGGCGCCACCGCATGCACCGAGCTGTTCTATGCCGCCATCGCCGGGGCCCGGGAGCGGGCGTGGCTGACGACCGCCTATTTCGCCCCCGACCGGGCCTTCGAGGACGTCCTCTGCGCCGCGGCCCAACGGGGTGTCGACGTGCGAGTTCTCGTGAACGGCCAGCAGGTCGACAAGGAGGTGGCTCGCCAGGCCGGGCACCGCTCCTACGCCAAGCTGCTCGACGCCGGGGCGAGGATGTTCGAGTACGACCGGACCATGCTGCACGCCAAGGTGCTGCTGATCGACGACGGCTGGGCCAACGTGGGTTCGGCCAACTTCGACAGCCGCTCGTTCGACCTCGACCTCGAGGTGAACATCGCCCTGGAAGACCCGGGACTGGTCAAAGAGCTGAGCGGCCACTTCCTGGAGGACCTCGAGGTCTCCACCGAGATCGACGAGGCGACGTGGAACAACCGGTCCCGGCGCAAGCGCGCCGCCGAGCTGGCCACGGAGGTGATCCGCCAGTCCCTCTGAGCCGGGCCGGTCGGCGCCGCTACCGGTTCAGCGATCGATGTGGAGCAAGAGCAGGGCGATGTCGTCGGCCTGGTGGCCGGCGCCGATCATCGCCTCCACCAGGTGCTCGCACAGCTGGGCCGGGGGTAGCCCGGCGCCGGTGGCAGCCGCCGCGGCCAGCTTGGCGACGCTGTCGTCCCAGTGCTGGTCGCGTCGCTCGACCAGGCCGTCGGTGAACATCACCACCGTCGCTCCCGGGTCGAGGTCGAGCTTCAGCTCCTCACCGTCGGGGGCCATCTCGTGCAGACCCGACCCGAGGGCGGGTAGAGGGTCGATGCGTAGCACCTCGACGGCGCCGTCGGCGTGGATGAGCAGGGGCGGCGGGTGACCGGCGCTGGCCAGCGTGAGGGTCCTCGACGACGGCTGGTACCCCGCGTAGAGGACGGTGGCGAAGGTCCCGCCTCCGACGATCGTCCAGTACCGGTCGACGCGATGGAGGACGTCGACGGCCCCGTCGGCGTCGATGGCCGATAGGCGGACGGTGTTGCGCAACTGGCCCATGATCGCTGCGGCGGCCAGGTCGTGACCCCCGACATCGCCCACCGCGATCGTGATGCAGCCGTCGGGATGGGTCAGGGCGTCATACCAGTCGCCCCCGATCTCGGCGTGGTGGCTGGCCGGCAGGTACACGGCGCTGAGGGTCGCCCCCTCGATGGGCGGGAGGGACCGGGGCAGCAGGCTTCGTTGCAGGGTGATGGCGGCCGTCCGGGCCTGCTGGTAGAGGCGGGCGTTCTCGATACCGATGGCGGCGTGGCCGGCGATGCCGGCGACCAGCCGCTCGGCGACCTCCGAGAAGACATCGGCGTCGGGGTGGCCGAAGAACAACCCTCCGAGCACCTCGCCGTCCCGGGAGTTGACGGGCACGGCCAGGTAGCTGCGAACCGGAAGATGGTCTTCCGGCATACCGGCGTGGGGCGCGTTGTGGCCGTAGCGAGCGTCCTTGGTGATGTCGCCGGAGCGGATCGGCCCCTCGCCGGCGAAGGTCGGGCCGAAGACGGCCGTGTTGCGGGGTAGGCCCATCCCCTCGAAGGAGGAGACGTCGGCCCCGGAGAGCGTGTAG
>JBBSIS010000112.1:0-10519 GCA_038231955.1 Acidimicrobiales bacterium | reverse complement strand
GCACGGCGATCGTGGCCAGACACTCGCTGCAGCGCACCGTGAGGTGCGAGCCAACCTGGCGGACCTCGACGCATCCTCGACCCTTGAGGATCTTCCTTAGGCTTAGATCCCGTGCTGTCACCATGCCAGGCTAGTCTGCCTAGACGGACTCTGTCTAAGAAGAGTAGGCGACTGTTGCGACTTTCCCCCGATACCAAACCGGTGGCCAGCCGAAAGGCCCTCCCGGCACTCGCAAACGTCACCGTGACTCGCTCGGGTCACGGTCGGCTTCGCCGCCGCGTCCGAGGGGCGGGCAAGACGCTGATTGCCGCCGGGGTGCTGATCCTGCTCTTCGTCGTGTACCAGCTCTACGGCACAGGCCTCGCCCACGATCGCGACCCGCGATCTGCGGGCCCAGTACGCCCACCGCCTGGCCTCGACGCCGACGACCACGGTCTCGCCCGCTCCCACGGCGCCAACCACGACCGCGGCGGCGGTCGAGTCCGTGCCTGGAGGCGGCAGACGAAATCGTCCCGAGCGACGACGAAGACGGCGTCACTCGTACCCTCCACCATCTCCTCGGACGCTGACCGCCACCCGCTCCGTCCCATGAAGCGAGTCCAGAACCTCGCTGAGACCCTGTCCCAAACGCTCGATTCTGGATCGGTTCCTCTCAGAAACGGTCGTTTCTGAGAGGAAGGCCACCAATGCGGTCGAAGGACCGCCCCAGCGCGTTCAGAACCCGTGTCCGCAAATCATCGTCTCGGAAGCGCTGTTCAGGACCGCTTTCTGAACGCCTTACCGTCGTGCGCGGCGTCGAGTCCGACTCCCAGCCCCGCGAGTAGGGCCGCCGGCCCGCCCGCGTTCAGGATTCTGCACCGATCCTCGTCAGAGGCGACTTGGCGCGAAGGGACCGTCGGGGCCGGGGTGACGGTCAGGTAGATGTCGGACCACTTGCCGGCGGGATCCTTGAAGGCGGTCGCAGCCCAGGGTGACCGTCGGGACCGCGACGTCGTGGTGCCAGCACGGCGAGGAAGCACAACATCAGGCGTAGACCGCTACTGCTTCTCGCGCAGCTCCTCGGTCAGCTCCGTGAACGTCTCGTTGCCGGCGAAGTCGTCGCTGCCCTCCGTGCGCCCGGGAGGCGCAGCTGCCGCCGTTTCGAAGTCACCCGAGGGGGACTCCACCGCACCCTCCCGCAGCGTCACTGACGCCCCGCAGCTCGGGCAGGTCACCAACCCGCTGACGAGGTCGGACGCATGTTGACCCATCGCACTGGGCAGATCGCTCCCACACTTCGGACAGACGAACTCAGCCATCGGCCACCACCTCCTGTCCGTCCGCTACCCGTCGGCAACTCGGGGGAAACTGTCGCTACCATGCCCGGCAGTGGGCCGCCCCCATTCGCAAGTCCCGCCGAGGCCCGCCTCCCCCGTCGAGCTCGGTGCCGCCCTGGAGGCGCAGGCCTACCTGGCCGACCGCGGCCTGGCCACGGCTATGTTCCTGGCCCTCTCGCTCGGTCGGCCGTTGCTGTTGGAGGGGGAGGCCGGTGTGGGCAAGACCGAAGCGGCCAAGGCGCTGGCTGCCAGCTTCGGCGTGGACCTGGTCCGGCTCCAGTGCTACGAGGGCATCGACGCCAGCCAGGCTCTCTACGAGTGGGACTACGCCCGCCAGCTCCTCCACATCCGGGCGCTGTCTGAGCACGCCGCGAACGACGACCGTGCCGTCGACGAGCTCTTCGGGCCCCGCTTCCTGCTCGAACGTCCATTGCTCAAGGCGCTTCGGGCCGGCGACAGAGCGGTGCTGCTCATCGATGAAATAGATAGAGCGGACGACGAGTTCGAGGCGTTTCTGCTGGAAATACTGTCCGATTTCCAAGTGACAGTGCCGGAAATAGGCACCATCCGAGCTGAAGTGCCGCCGGCGGTGATCGTGACGTCGAACCGCACCCGCGAGCTGCATGACGCCCTCAAACGCCGGTGTCTGTACCACTGGATCGACTATCCCTCGCCCGAGCGGGAGGTCGAGATCGTGCGCACCCGCGCCCCCGATGTGGCCGGTCGGCTGGCCACCGCCGTCACCCAGGCCGTGGCCCGCCTCCGTCGCTTGGACCTGGCCAAGCCGCCGGGGGTGGCCGAGACCATCGACTGGGCCCACGCCCTCACCCTGCTGGGGGCCACGACCCTCGACGAGGCGTCGGCGGCCGACACCCTGGGCGCGGTGGTGAAGGACCACGACGACATGGTCCTCGTCCGCGAGCAGCTTTCGGCGGTCGTGGGCCCAGGAGTGTGAGCACGGAGGCGGTGGGCGACGGCAACGGCTAGCGCGCAGCTCGACCTGCTGCCCGCCCTGGTCGGCCTGGGCCACGAGCTTCGCCGCCAGGGCCTGGTCGTCGGGACGGGACAGCTCGTCGCCTTCTCGGCCGCGGTGGCCGCCCTCGATCCCTCCGACAGTGACGACGTGTACTGGGCCGGGCGAGCCTGCCTGGTCTCCCGCCACGAGGATGTGGCCGCCTTCGACAGCGCGTTCCGCCGGTGGGCCGGCGCCGCTCGGGGTATGACCATGAAGGTCGTCGGCGAGCTACCCCGGCTGGCGGCCACCGTCCCGCCCGACCCCGTGGGCGCCCTCCATCGGCGGTCGGAGGTCACCGTCGACGGACCTCGCGGTCGGGTGGCGTCGAGCGCAGATGTGCTGCGCCACAAGCGCTTCGTCGACTGCACCCCCGAGGAGATGGCTGCGCTGGCCACGCTCATGGCCCGGCTGCGCCTTCGGCCGCCGAGCCGTCGCGTCCGTCGCACCCGCCCGTCGCCCAAGGGCCGGTACCCCGACCTGCGCCGCACCGTGCGCCGGGCCCTACGCAGCTCCGGCGAGATGATCGAGCCGTCGTGGCGGGACCGCCGCATCAGGCCCCGGAGGCTGGTCCTCCTGCTCGACGTTTCCGGCTCCATGGCCGGGTACTCCCGAGCCCTGTTGCAGTTCGCCCACACCGCGGCGCGCGTGGGCGGGGCTGTTCCCACGGAGGTGTTCTGCTTCGGCACCCGCCTGACCCGGGTCACCGTCGCCCTGCGCCATCGCCGGCTCGACCTGGCGCTGGCCCGGGCCGCGGAGTCGGTGGTCGATTGGGAGGGCGGCACCCGCATCGGCGAGTCGATCAGGTCGTTCGTCCGCGACTGGGGCCGGCGGGGCATGGCTCGCGGCGCCGTCGTGGTCATCTGCTCCGACGGCCTCGACCGGGGTGACCCTGCGGTCCTCGGCGCCGAGATGGCGAAGCTGGCTCGTCTGGCCTACCGCATCGTATGGGTCAACCCGCTGAAGGGCGACCCTCGCTACCAACCTCTGGCCCGGGGGATGAGCGCGGCGCTGCCCTCCGTCGACGTCTTCCTCTCGGGCCACGACCTGGCCAGCCTCGAGGCTCTGGGCGCAATGCTTCCCGAACTGATTTGACCGAACTGCGTCGACTGGCGACATCCGGCCCGTTGACCAAAGTCGGGCTGGCGTTTAGTTTGCAAACCTGATCGCTCTGCTCGATCGCCTATGGAGGTGGGGATGTTCCCGTCGGACTTCGACTACGTCGCGCCCGCGTCACTCGACGAAGCTCTCGCCTTGCTGGCCGAACACGGTGAGGACGCCAAGGTGCTGGCCGGGGGCCAGAGCCTGATCCCGCTCATGAAGCTGCGCTTCGCCGCCCCTGCGCTGGTAATCGACATCAATCCAATGCCCCGCCTCGACCGCCTCGAGGCCGACCGACGGGGCAAGGGCTCGCTGCGGGTGGGCGCCCTGGTCCGCAACCGGACGCTGCAACGGTCGCAGCTCATCACCGACCGCTATCCCACCATGGCCGCCGCCGTCCCCCAGATCTCCGATCCAATCATCCGCAACCAGGGCACGTTCGTCGGCTCACTCTGCCACGCCGACCCCCAAGGCGACTGGGGCTCGGTGATGCTGGCCCTCGGCGGCGAGATCGTGGCCAAGAGCACGGCGGGCGACCGCCGCATCCCCATCGGGAAGTTCCTCGACGGCCCCTTTACTTCCACGCTGCGGCCCGACGAGCTGGCCGTCGAGGCCCGTATCCCCGACCCTGGGCCCGAGTTCGCCGGCACCTACCTCAAGCTCGAGCGCAAGGTGGGCGACTTCGCCACCGTGGGTGTCGCCGTCTTCGTGGCGACCGACTCATCCAACGGCGGGGCCGGCCGGGTGACCAGGGCGGGCATCGGCCTCACCGGCGTGGGCGCCACCAACATCAAGGCGGTGGCGGCGGAGAAGTCGCTGGTGGGCGCCATGCTCGACGGCGACGTGATCGAGGAGGCGGCCCGCCTGGCCGCCGAAGCCAGTGATCCCCGCACCGACGTGCGGGGTAGCGCCGCTTACAAGCGTGACGTGGTCCGGATTTACGTCGCCCGAGGCCTGCACCAGGTCGCCGGCGCCGCTGTCGCCGTCCCGGTCGGATAAGGAGATCCCGATGACCCAATCGATCACCGTCACCGTCACGGTCAACGGCTCGGCGCGCACCGCGTCGGTCGAGCCCAGGCTGCTCCTGGTGCACTTCCTGCGGGAGGTGCTCGACCTGCGCGGCGCTCACGTGGGCTGCGACACCACCAGCTGCGGCGTCTGCACCGTCCTGCTCGACGGGCTGCCCGTCAAGAGCTGCACCATGTTCGCCGTTCAGGCCGACGGGCGCAGCATCACCACCGTGGAAGGCATGGCCTCCGGCGGCCAGCTCCACCCGGTCCAGGCCGCCTTCAAGGAGGAGCACGGCCTGCAGTGCGGCTTCTGCACGCCGGGCATGATGCTCGTCGCCTCGGCCCTGCTCGAGGACAACGCCGATCCCACCGAGGACGAGGTGCGGTGGGCCATCTCCGGCAACCTGTGCCGCTGCACCGGGTACCAGAACATCGTGAACGCGGTCCAGGCCGCGGCCAAGACCATGCAGGCCGCCACGGCCGCAGCCGAGTAGGAGGCGCACAGATGACGATGACCGAGCCCGGGGTGGCGAGGAAAGGCAACGACTGGCTGGGCAAGAGCGTGAAGCGCAAGGAGGACGACCGCTTCATCGCCGGCCGGGGCAACTACATCGAGGACGTCCAGCTCCCGGCCATGCTGCACATGGCCATCCTGCGCAGCCCCTACGCCCACGCCAGGATCCTGTCGATCGACACCACCGCGGCCATGGCCGTGCCCGGCGTGGTGGCGGTGGTCACCGGCGAACTGCTGGCCCAGCACAAGCTGGCGTGGATGCCGACGCTGTCGGGCGACACCCAGGCCGTGCTGGCCACCGACAAGGTCCGCTTCCAGGGCCAGGAGGTGTGCTGTGTGGTGGCGGAAGACCGCTACGTGGCACACGACGCCCTTGAGCTGATCGAGGTCGACTACGAGCCGCTGCCCGCCGTCGTCGACCCCTTCGCCGCCCTGGAGGAGGGCGCTCCCCTCATTCGCGACGACAAGGACGACCAGGTCGACAACCGGGTCTACCACTGGGAGTCGGGCGACGCGGAGGCCACCGAGGCCGCCTTCGCCACCGCCCACAAGGTCGTGAGCCTCACCACCCACTATCCCCGGTCGCACCCCTCCCCGCTGGAGTGCTGCGGCTGCGTGGCCGACGTCAACCCGGCTTCGGGCAAGGCCACGATCTACATGACCTCCCAGGCCCCCCATGCCATCCGCACGGTGTTCGCACTGGTGGCCGGCCTGCCCGAGCAGAACATCCAGATCATTTCGCCCGACATCGGCGGCGGCTTCGGCAACAAGGTGCCGGTTTACCCCGGCTACGTGGTGGCCACGGCGGCGTCGCTGCTGATCGGCCGCCCGGTCAAGTGGATCGAGGACCGCACCGGCAACCTCATCTCCACCGGTTTCGCCCGCGACTTCCACATGACGGGTGACCTGGCCCTCAGCAAGGAGGGCAAGATGCTCGCCCTCCGGGTCAAGATGCTGTCGGACCAGGGCTACGCCTACGCCGACGCCCAGCCGTCGAAGTTCAAGGCCGGCCTGTTCCACATGGTCACCGGCTCCTACGACATCCCCGCCGCCCACATCGTCACCGACGGCGCCTACACCAACAAGGCGCCAGGTGGGGTGGCCTATCGGTGCTCGTTCCGCATCACCGAGGCCTCCTATCTGATCGAGCGCCTGGTGGCCAACGCCGCCGTGGAGATGAAGCTCGACGGCGCCGAGCTCCGCCGTCGCAACTTCGTCCAGCCCGAGCAGTTCCCCTACACGTCGTGCACCGGCTTCGTCTACGACTCGGGCGACTACGAGCCCGCCCTCGAGCTGGCCCTCAAGAACGTCGGCTACAAGAAGCTGCGCACCGAGCAGCGGGCCCGGCGCAAGGCGGGCGCCACCAAGCAGCTCGGCATCGGCATCGCCTCGATGACCGAGGCGCTGGGCGCCGGCCCGAGCCGCGACTACGACATCCTCGGCATCAAGATGTTCGACTCGGCCGAGCTGCGGGTCCACCCCACCGGAAAGGCCATTCTCAAGCTCGGCGTCCGCCACCAGGGCCAGGGCCATGAAACCACCTTCGCCCAGATCGTGGCCCACGAGCTGGGCATCCCGCCATCGGACATCCTCGTGCACGAGGGCGACACCGACAACACGCCCTACGGCTTGGGCACCTATGCGTCCCGCAGCACGCCCGTCGCCGGGGCCGCGGCGTCGATGGTCGCCCGGAAGCTGCGGGACAAGGCCCGCACCATCGCCGCCTACCTGCTGGAGGTGGCCGAGGAGGACCTCGAGTGGGACGACGACCACTTCTCGGTCAAGGGGGCGCCGGAGAAGGTCAAGACCATCCAGGAGATCGCTTTCGCCGCCTACACCAACCACCCCCTCGGCATGGAGGCCGGCTTGGAGGGCGTCACCTACTACGACCCGCCCAACCTCACCTTTCCCTTCGCCACCTACGTGGTGGTGGTCGAGGTCGACGTGGAGACCGGCGAGTGGAAGCCGCTCAAGGTCGTCGCCGTCGACGATTGCGGGGTGCGCATCAACCCCATGATCGTCGAGGGCCAGATCATGGGCGGCCTCACCGAGGGCTTCGCCATGTCGGCCATGCAGCAGATCACCTTCGACGAGGACGGCAACTGCATCGGCTCCACCTTCATGGACTACCTGATCCCCACGTCGATGGAGACGCCGCACTTCGACCTGTACGACACCTGCACGCCCTCGCCGCACCACCCCCTCGGGTGCAAGGGCGTGGGTGAGTCGGCCACCGTCGGCTCCCCCGCCGCTTTCGTCAACGCGGTGGTCGACGCCGTGTCCTACCTCGGGGTCAAGAACGTGGAGATGCCGGTCCTGTCGTCGCGCGTGTGGGAGGCGATCAACGACGCCCGCGCCTGACCTGGGCGGCCAGACAGGCCTGGACGACGCAGAGGCGGTGCTGATCGAGCGCCGGGAGGCCTATGCCCGGGTGACGGTGGTGTGGTCCCGCAGCCCGGTCTCGGCGCGCCCCGGCGACACCGGCCTGGTCACCATCGACGGCCGGCTCCGGGGGTGGGTCGGCGGGTCGTGCGCCGAGCCGGTGGTTGTGGCCCAGGCGCTGGCCGCCCTGACCGACGGCTCGGCCCGCCTCGTCCACCTGGCCCCACCCGGTGATCTGCCGCCGGCGCGGGAGGGACTGGTGATGGCCCCGGTCACATGCGCCAGCGAGGGGTCCCTGGAGGTTTTCGTGGAGCCCCGCCTGCCCGCCCCCCACCTCGTCGCCGTCGGGCGGTCGCCTCTGGTCGAGGCCCTGGCCACCATGGCCGGGGCGATCGGCTTCGAGGTGACGGTCTACGAGCGGGGGGGTGGCGCCGGCGACGGCGCCGTCGACCTGGCCAAGGCCGGCGTCGGGCCGGGCTCGTTCGTGGTCGTCGCCACCATGGGCCGCTACGACGAGGACGCCCTGGAAGTGGCCCTGGCCAGCGGCGCCCGCTACGTCGCCCTGGTGGCATCGGCGCGGCGGGCGGCGACGGTGCTCGAGTCGCTGCGGTCCACGGGTGTGGCCGAGGAGGCTCTGGCTCGCGTCCACGCCCCCGCCGGCCTCGACCTGGGCGATCTGCCCCACGCCGAGATCGCCGTCGCCGTCCTGGCCCAGATCATCGCCGAGAAGGCGTCGTCGCCGCCGGTGCTCGCCGCCGCCCCGCAGGAGAAGGTGGTCGGCGCCGTCGACCCCGTTTGCGGCATGACCGTCGACCCTTCCACCGCCGCCGACCGCTTCGCCCGCGACGGCGTGACGTATTGGTTCTGTGCCAGCGGCTGCCGTCGGCGCTTCGAGGCCGACCCTCTTGCGTACTCGTGACCTCGGTTTCCTGCCGCGCTCGACGCCCTCAAAAGCGGGACCGGGCTGGCGATGAGTGAGCTCGACGACGTCCTTGCCGCCCTGGATGCTTCCTTCGGCGACGACGTCGCCCTGGCCACCGTGGTGGCCGTGCGGGGCTCCACCTACCGCCGGGAGGGTGCCCGTCTGGTGATCCCCGCGATGGGCGGGACGGTGGGCAACATCTCCGGTGGGTGCCTGGAGGGCGACGTCGTCCAGGCGGCACGAGAAGTACTGGCCTCCGGGCGCCCCCAGCTGTTGAGCTTCGACCTCACCGCCGACGACGAGGCGGTCTGGGGGTGGGGACTGGGCTGCAACGGGGCCATCGACGTGCTGGTCGAGCCGGCGGCGATGGCCCGGCCGTACGTGTCCGCCATGCGCTCGGCCCGTCGCGACGACCGCGCCGTCGCCCTGGTCACGGTGATCGACGGGCCCCGCACCGGCGACCGCCTCATCGTCAACCCCGACGGCTCGACCGAGGGCGACCTCGGCCCCGCCGCCCGCGTCGCCGCTCTCGATGCCCTGGGCGCCGGTCGCAGCGCCATGATCGATCTCCCGACCGGCGGGGCGGGCGCCCGGGCCTTCGTGGAGGTGCTGGAACCGCCCCTGCGGCTGGTGATCTGTGGGGCGGGCCACGACGCGGTGCCGGTCGTGGAGTTCGGCGCCCGCCTCGGCTGGCGGGTCGAGGTGATCGACGACCGCCGGGCCTTCCTGACCACCGAGCGCTTCCCCCAGGCCGCCCGCCTGGTCCACGCCCGGCCCGCTGAGGCCGCGGCAGCGGTGGCGGCCGACGACCACACGCACGTGGTCGTCATGAGCCACAACTTCCTGCGCGACGCCGCCTACCTGGGATCCTTCCTGGTCCCCCGCGTCGCCTACCTCGGGATGCTGGGCCCGGCCACCCGGCTCGAGCGGCTGATAGATGCGCTGGTCGCCGAAGGCCACCCCCCGCCGTCCCCCGACGCCGTGGCCCGGGTCCACGGCCCGGCCGGGCTCGATATCGGCGCCGAGGGGCCGGAGGAGATCGCATGGGCCATCGTGGCCGAGATCCTGGCCGTGCGCCGCGGCGCCGACGCCGGTTTTCTGCGCGGACGGGGCGGCCCCATCCACGCGCGGGCCGGTATGGACCGAGTGGGGTAGGAAGGGCCCATGCTCATCGACAACAGCTTTACCGTGGGCCTGTCCGCCGAAGATGCGTGGAAGGTTCTCCTCGATGTTGAGCGCATCGCCCCGTGCATGCCCGGCGCCGAGCTCCAGGAGATCACCGGCGACGAGTTCCGCGGGGTGGTCAAGGTCAAGCTCGGTGCCATCACCGCTCAGTACAAAGGGGCGGTGCGTTTCGCCGAGGTCGACGAGGCCGGCCACCGACTCGTGCTCAAGGCCGAGGGCCGGGAGACCCGGGGCCAGGGCAACGCGTCGGCCACGGTGACGGCCACGCTGCGCCCCGCCGGTGACGGGCGGACCGAAGTGGCGATCTCGACCGACCTCACCGTCAGCGGCAAGATCGCCCAATTCGGTCGCGGCGTGCTGGCCGACGTGTCCTCGAAGCTGCTGGCCGACTTCGCCCGCTGCCTGGAGGACGATCTGCTGTCGAGCGGCTCGTCGCCCGGCCCCGGGCCTGTCGCCGCGTCGACGACGTCGGAGATCGTCGCCGACGAGATCGCCGACGTTGCCCTCGACGATCCCGAGCGGGCCGCCCGTTTCGTATCCGCGGTCACCCCGCCCCAGCCGGCTTCGGCGCCCGCGAGCGGGCTCGCCAGCGGGCCTCGGACGGTCCAGTCCCGCCCTGCCGAGCCGGTCGACCTCCTCGCCATCGCCGGGCCCACCCTGGCCAAGCGGGCGTTCCCGGCCGCCATTGTCGGCGTGTTCCTGCTCCAAGGCCTGGTCAAGGGCCGGGTCAAGCGGCTGGGCCTGGCCGTGGTCGGCTCGGCCCTGGTCGCCGGCCTGATCAGTGGCAAGCCGCAGTAGCACGGCATCTACGCATGGGAGCAGTGTGCGGCATCGTCCTCGGCGCGGGCTCGTCGCGGCGGCTGGGTCGGCCCAAGCAGAGCTTGCCGCTGGGCGACGCCACCTTGCTCGGACGAACGGTGCGGGAGATCGAGGCGTCGTCGCTCGACCGGGTGATCGTGGTGGTCGGCGGGGCCGAAGCCGAGGCCCGGGCCGGGGTGGCCCAGGGGCGGGCCGAGCTCGTTTCCAATGCGGCCTATGCCAGTGGGTGCGCCTCGTCGCTCCTCGCCGGGCTCGACG
>JBBSIS010000111.1:0-10718 GCA_038231955.1 Acidimicrobiales bacterium | reverse complement strand
GACAGGTTGTCGCAGATGCAGTGCAGATCGAGGCCAGCGGGCGTCTGTGAGATCAGATCCTCCAAGAACAGCACGAAGTTGTCCGACCGGCTCGAGTCGGCCACCCAGCCGGCGATCTCGCCGCCATGCACGTCCAACGCCGCGAACAACATCGCCGTCCCGTTCCGCTTGTACTCGAACTCCTGACGGACGGGCCGGCCCCGGGCCGGCTTGGCGTCGGTCTCGACGTGGCCGGCCGGAACGGCGGGCCGGGTCGGATTGACCCGCGACTTGGCCTGGATCCCGGTCTTCTCGTCGACCGACCACACCATGGCGTTCGCGGGCGGGTCCAGATACAGCCCGCACACGTCGCCCGCCTTCTCCCAAAAGTCGGGGTCATGACTGGTCATCCACGACTCGGTCTGCCATGGCTTCAGATCCAACGCCTGGCAGATCCGCCACACCTGCGACGCCGAGATCGGGACCCCATGCTCGGCCATGCGCTCAGCCAAGGCGTCCATCGTCCACCGCGTCGCGGTGTCCGGCGGCGGCTCGGTCACCGTCTTGACCAGCCGGAGCACGTCGTCATGGCCGTACACGACCGGCCGCCCCGAGCGTTCCTCATCGACCAGACCGGCCAACCCGAACTCTTCATAGCGGCCACGCCACACCGCCACCTGGTTGTAGTGCATCCCGATCCGACGGCCGATCTCCCGGTTCGACACGCCATCGGCGGCGGCCAAGACCAACCCGGCCCGTTGCACATCACGAACGCCGTAGGTCCGCGACGCCGTCCGCCGAACAAGCTCCACACGGTCACCCTCACGCAGCACCAACGCAGCAAGACGCATACGGCAAACTACATCACTGTAACTAACGCGGGCAAGCACTAGCTCGAGGAAGAAGGCTCGTTCTCTCTCCGGACGGTGAGCGGCCGGGCCTTTCGCTCGTTCAGGGGCGAACGCAGAGCCCTGTCTGTCGATGCCCGGCCCCGGCGAGCCTGTTGCCTCGTCCGGTGGTCTCGAGGGTTGAGCCGCTTGACTCAGCTCCGCTGAGCGCGAGCTAATGTCACCGGGAACCATGGAAGTGGCGGTGCCTGCCATCGCCTGATCGGCACTTAGGCGGTGTCCAACATCCCTACGTTCGACGAACTCGTCCTCCAAGCAGCAGGCCACCCTCCCTACCCCTACCAATGCCGACTGGCTGAGGAAGGGCTACCGGAGCTCCTGAGGGTCCCCACCGGGACGGGGAAGACGCTGGCAGCCACGCTGCCATGGCTATATCGCCGCCGGTTCCACCCCGACCCGGCGGTACGGGGAGCCACTCCTCGCTGGCTGGTCCTGGTCCTGCCCATGCGGGTGCTGGTCGAGCAGACGCTATCCGTGGTGAGTGGCTGGATGGCTGCCGTGGGCCTCGAGGAGCATGTCGCTGTCCACACTGTGATGGGGGGCGAGGGGCGCCTCGAGAGCCGCTGGCGGCGCTCTCCCGAGCAAGACGCCATCTTCGTCGGGACCCTGGACATGCTTGTGTCCCGCGCTCTGAACAGGGGCTATGGCGCCAGCCGCTTCGTCTGGCCCATCGACTTCGGCCTGTTCAACGCAGGATGCCAGTGGGTCTTCGACGAGGTCCAGCTGATGGGTCCGGCGTTGCCTACCTCGCTCCAGCTCGATGGCCTCCGCCGCAGCCTGGGTACGGCGATGCTTTGCTCGTCGATGTGGATGTCGGCCACCGTGGAAGATCGCTGGTTGGCCACCATCGACCACCCGTCGATCGACAGCGTCGCGGAGCTGGGCGACGACGACCGTGCCGGTCACCTCGCCAGACGACTCAAAGCGGAGAAGACGGTCCGGCGCCTCGAGGTCGATCCCGACCCCAAGCGCTACGCCGCCTCGCTCGCCGCCCACCTCCTGGAGCTGCATCAGCCGGGCACACGGACCATCGCCGTGCTCAACACCGTCGAGCGGGCGCGCCAGCTGCGGCTTGAGCTGGAACGAGCCGGCGCTCCCGACCTCGTCCTCCTCCACTCCCGGTTCCGCCCCGATGACCGGGCTCGGCGAACGATCGACGCGCTGGCCGAGGTCGACGCGAGGGGACCAGGGCGGATCGTGGTCTCAACCCAGGTCCTCGAGGCGGGCGTCGACTTGTCGTCCTCGCTCCTGTTCACCGAAGCAGCTCCTTGGCCGTCGGTCGTCCAGCGCGCCGGGCGCTGCAACCGCGACGGCGACGCCCCCGGTGCCACCCTGGCGTGGTCGCCGCCGCCAAAGGCGGCTCCCTACGAGGAGGCAGACGTTGCCGCCGCCGCGGCCGAGCTGATCACCTTGGAGTCCCAGGCGCTCACGGCGACAGAGATGGGCGCTCGCAGCGTCGCCGTCGCCGAAGTGGTTCACCCCTTGCTCCGCCGTCGAGATCTGCTCGGGTTGTTCGACACCACGCCTGATCTGAGCGGCAACGACGTCGACGTCGCCCGCTTCATCCGGTCCGTCGACGACATCGACCTCCTGGTCGCTTGGCGGCCGGTCACCGAAGCCGGCCCCGACGACACCGACCCCACGCCCACGCGAGAGGAGCTGTGCCCAGTCCCCATCGGAGAGCTGCGCACCCTGCTCAAGAAGGGTCGGGCCGCCTGGCGCTTCGACCACCTCCGTGAGGGGTGGGCCCGCTGCGGGCCCGGCGACGTTAGGCCAGGCCAGGTCGTCGTCCTGCGGTCGGCGGAGGGTGGCTACGAGCCTCGATCCGGGTGGGACCCACTGTCGAGGACACCGGTCCCGCCCGTCAGGGGAGACGAGCCGGCACCCGGTGGTGAAGTCGAGGAGGGAACGGGAGCCGACCCCCTCACCTTCGCTCCTGGCACCTGGGTACCGCTCACCCAGCACCTGGCCGAGGTGGAGGCAGCGGTCCGCGAGCTGTACGCCGAGCTGGCGCCGCCGGGCCTCTCGTCCGGCCACGGCGAGGCGGCCGCCGGGGCCGGACGCTTGCACGACCTCGGCAAGGCCCATCCCTGCTTTCAACAGATGCTGCTGGCCACGGTCCGCTATGACCACGAGCGACCGCCCGATCCCGGCCCAGCCTGGGCGAAGTCCGGTGGGAGCGGCCGGTCCCACCACCAGCGTCGCTATTTCCGCCACGAGCTGGCGTCTGCCCTCGCCCTGCTCGGCGGAGCTTCACCGGCCCTAGACGGCTTGGATGAGCCCGACCTGGCGGTGTTCCTCGTGGCTGCCCACCACGGGAAGGTTCGGGTTGGGATCCGCTCGTTGCCTGAAGAGCCGGCGCCTCCTGATCCGACGAAGCGGTTCGCCCTCGGGGTGTGGGACGGGGACGTCCTGCCCGAGGTGGACATCCCTGGCCAGCGGCTTCCCGCCGCGGTGCTCGACCTCGGGCCCATGGAGCTGGGCGACCAGGACGACGGTCGCCCGTCGTGGAGCGGGACTGTCCTCGAACTGAGGGACCGCGCCGACCTTGGCCCGTTCCGTCTTGCCTTCCTCGAGGCCGTCGTGCGCTTGGCCGACTGGCGAATGAGCGCGGCCCACGAGGACCGTACTCGATGACTGAGGTGCGGCTCGCCGCTTGCCGCCCCGAGCCCCTCGGCTCTTACCTCAAGGCGCTCGGCGTCTTGAGGTTGGTGGGCGCGCAGCGCGACGCGTCGACCAAGGGGCGCTGGGACGGCGACACCTTCGTGCTCACGACCCCCCTCGATCCCGAGGGGGTCGTCCGTTTCTTCGTCGATGACTACCGGCCCACCCCCATCGTCGCCCCCTGGAACGGCCGCGGTGGGTTCCGCTCTGACGTGAACCGGGACAGCGAGAGGATCCTGCGCTTCTTCGCCTCCTCGACCGACCCTCGCCTGGCACCGTTCCGTGCTGCCGTCGAAGCAGCACAGGCGGTGTTCGACACCGCCACCGGCAACGGCTGGGACCCGAAGAAGGACAAGGATCTCTGGGTCGAGACCTGCCGTGCCGTCCTGCCCGACGAGGCGCTCTTGTGGCTCGACGCGGTGGTGGTCCTCACGACCGACGGCCCCGGCTACCCGCCGTTGCTCGGTGGTGCTGGCGGGGTGCTCGGGAGCATGGATCTCTCCTCCAACTTCCTCCAGCGGCTGGCGGAGGTGCTGTGCCTTCCTTCGGGGAGCAAGGGCCGGCGGACGAGTCCCGAGCGGAGCGAGGCCTGGCTAAAGGCGGCACTGTTTGGGACGGAGGCGCCAAGCCTGGTCAGGGCGTCGATAGGGCAGTTCGACCCGGGCGGGGCAGGTGGGGTGAACTCGTCACCCCTCGGAGACGCGGACAGCCTGGTCAACCCATGGGACTACGTGCTCCTCCTCGAAGGCGCCCTGCTCTTCGCCAGTGGCTCCGCTCGGCGGCTGGACGTCGACGGGCACGGAACGGCGGCCATGCCCTTCATGGTCGGTGCCTCCCCCATTGGCTATGCCAGCGGAACGGCGGGAGAGTCCTCGAGAGGCGAGGTCTGGGCGCCTTTGTGGTCCCGCCCCGTCGGCGCCGCCGAGCTCGCCCACCTCATCGGCGAAGGGCGTTCGCAGTGGCGTGGTCACCAGTCCCGCACCGGGCTCGACATGGCAAGAGCCGTCGCCACCCTCGGCGTCGACCGGGGTATCGGCAGCTTCGCCCGCCATGCCTTCGTGGAGCGCCACGGCCAGAGCAACCTCGCCGTCCCTGTCGGACGGTTTCACGTCCAAGCACGAGTGGAGGTTCCACTCCTGGGTCACCTCGACCGTTGGCTCGACGGCGTCCGGCGGGCGAGCGATCATCCGGCAGCGGTCACCCGTGCCCTCCGCCGGGTGGACTCGGCCATGTTCAGGGCAGCGGAGCACGGAGGTCATCGGCGGCTCCAAGAGGTGCTCGTGGCCGTGGCTGAGGTGGAGGCTGCGGTGGGCCGCTCCGGTGGCTTCCGCGAGAAGGGCCGGATCCGCCCCATCCAAGTCCAAGGACTTCCGGCAAACGAGTGGCTCCCCCGGCTCGACGACGGTTCGCCCGAGCTGCGACTGGCCGCCTCCCTCGCCTCTCAGCACGACGACGACGGGCAATGCCTGCGATGGCTCCTCCGGCCGGTGCGGGCTCACCCACACCATCGGGGCCTGGAGTGGTCGGAGGCCCCGGCCTCAGTGGCGGGGTTTGGTGTACAACCCTTCGCGGCGGTGTTGGCCCAGGCACTGGTGCGCCGCGCCATCACGGGCGGGCAGGCCTCGCCTTCCGATGATCGCCCGTCGAGTGACTCCCCCGGCGGCCCGGAACTGGTCGGGGTGCAGACCGCCTTCCGCTGGCGGGTGGCTTCGCCCTTGGCCGACGTGGTGGCGTTCGTGTCCGACGATCTCGATGATGACCGCATCGGCTCCTTGCTGGCCGGCCTCCTCCTGCTGGACTGGCGCCAGCGAGTCGAGGTCGGGCAGTGGTTCCAGCATCGGGCTGCGCCAGGAGTCGCTCCTCCCGCCTGGGCGCTCCTGGCCCCCTTCTTCCACGGCCGGCCCATCGAGGTGGACGGCCAGGCGGTCGCGCTCTTGCCTCAAGCGACCTGGCCCCCGCGTCTGGCCTGTGGCCGGTTGGAGCCAGTGATTGAGGAAGCCGTCCGCCGCTTGCGCATCGCCGCCCTGGACCCCGCCGTGACCGATTCGAGAGTGATCGCGGCGACCGCGCCCACCGGGACCCGCCTTGCCGCCGCCCTCTTGTGCCCGCTGTCGGCCGGAGGATCTGCCTCGCTACTGCGCCGCACCGTCCCCGAGCCCATCGACTAACCAACTACGGAGGTCCCACGTTGCCCGCAGCCACCGCCCACCGCCAGCTCTTCGAGGTCGAGCTAGAACCCATCGCCGGATCCCGGTTCCAACCCACCGGCTTCCCGGACATCGGCGCCGCCCTGTTTGACCGCCCAGTCCGTGAGGACGGGAAAGTGACGTGGGTTTCGTCCCTGATCCTCGAATCGGCCCAGTCGATCGCCAACCACTTGGAGGGCGTCGGGTGGGACCGGGCTACCGAGCACCCCGTCCCCGCCCTCGAAGGGCTTCCCTACATCCGGGTGGTCGCCGCAGATGACGGCCGCTACCTCACGTCCAGCCGCACCGAGGCCCACCGCTTGGCATCGGCCTTCGTCAAGCAGTCGACGCTCGACGGCCAACCGATGGTCACGGTCATCCGTGACCGGCTCGGACTTCGTGACGACACTCCGCTCGCTCCCCGAGACATCGCCCGCCAGGTCTTCTCGCTCGATCCGCTGAGCCTGGTACACGGGGTGTTCTTCGCCGACAACCAGTGGCCGGGGCAGCCCAAGGTCGCACGGGCGGTGACGGGATTCATCGAGGCCTGCGACGTCCGTCCCGCAATCAGCGGGGGGGTCAAGCGCGACGACGTTCGCCATCACCTGGGCGACACCGGTGGAGCCGCCGAGGGGTACGGGTTCGTACCGTTCCACCGCACTGAGTACACCGCGGCCCGCATTGTCGCCTCCTTCTGCCTGGACCGGGCCCAGATCGCCGCGTACGGGCTCGGCAGCCCGGCGACCGAGCTCCTCGAGTCGATCGCCCTCTGGGAGCTGCGCTCCCTCTTCGACGGTGGGCTCCGCCTACGTACCGCCTGCGACCTCGTTCCGACCACTGACACGGTCTCGAACCAGAGCGGTGAGCCCTTGGCCGACCTCGAGAGCCTCACCTCGACCATCCGCCGCCTGGTGGTCGAGTGCGCCGACATGCTCGGCGACGGCCAGCCGCTCGAGGTGGTCTGGGCGGGCGGTCGCAAGAGGGACTTGAAGGGGGAGAAGACGGCCCGGACGGCGGCGCCGAAGCCGAGTGAGGGCGAGGCCTGATGCCGACCACTCTCGCCCTCTCTTTCCCATGGGGCCGCTACCACGCCAACCCGTGGGGCCGCCACGTCAATGAGGCGGCGGTCGAGTGGCCACCTTCACCATGGCGGATCCTGCGGGCGCTGTACGCCACCTGGAAGGCCCGGGCCCCTAACCTGGAAGACACGGTGGTGCTCGGCCTGTTGGGGAAGTTGGCCACGCCGCCGGCGTTCGTCCTCCCCGATCACATCGAAGCCCACACCCGTCACTACATGCCCGACATCGGACACGGGAAGGACAAGGCTTTCGACGCGTTCGCGGTGATGGAACGTGGAGCGGAGGTCATGGTCGAGTGGCCGGTGGAGCTCGACGACTCTGCTAGTGGCGCCCTTGCTGAACTCGCCTCCCTTCTGCCCTACCTTGGCCGAGCGGAGTCGGTGTGCCAGGCACGCCTTCACCCCGGCGTCCTTGCCCCCGGCGAGCGGTGCCAACCGATCTCGTGGGGCGCAGAGGGAGGACCTTCGGCTCCGGTACGTGTGCTGCTGGCCGAGGAGCCTCTCGATGAGAGGCACCTGGCCGTGCGGACCAGCGACGTCCGCTCCGCCCGGTTGATAGATCCCCCTGGCTCCCGCTGGGAGCTCTACAACCGCCCGGAGGTTGCCCATCCGCAGACTCCCGTCCGCAGGAGAGCCAGCGCAACGCCCGACGCCCTTCGCTGGGCCATCGCCACACCCGCCCCACCCTCGCGCCGGGCGGCGGTGGCAATGGCCGACATCCTGCGCCAGGCCTGTATGTCGAGGTACGGCAAGCGGTTCGACGGAGCCGCGTCCGAGGTGCTCGCTGGCAAGGATGCCGAGGGCCATCGCTTGTCAGGCCACCGGCATGCTCACTACCTGGCCCTCGACGGCGACGGCGACCGCCTGCTCGACCACCTGGTGTTGTGGGCCCCTGCGGGCTTCGACGAGCAAGTGCTCAGCGCCCTTGCCGGCCTCGACCGTCTCACCGGGTTCGGTCACATCTCCGACTTCCGGCCGGCCCGCCTCGGCCTGGAGGCGGTGGGTGAGGTGGGGAAGGTGGCGCCCGAGCTGGTCGGTCCGGCACGGGTCTGGACGAGCCACACGCCCTTCAGTCCCCCCAGACACGGAAAACGCAGTCAGACCTGGGACGAGGTGATCGAGGAACAGGTCAATGAGGAGCTGGGTCGCCGTGGTCACCCTGCGGGAAGAGTCGAGATGGTCAAGGGCGACTGGCTTTCCTATCGTCGCCATCGCCCGACGACCGAGCGCCTCGAGGAGGGGAGGCGGGCGGCAGGTGTCCGCATCGAGTTCGACCACGCGGTGAGCGGGCCCTTGGCACTCGGTGCGCTGAGCCACTTCGGGTTGGGTCTGTTCGTGCCTGAGCCGTGAGCGAACTTGCTGCGCCCTGCCACGTCGTACGGTCGCTCGTGTCTGATCCGGCGGTCGTCGGTGCCGACGCTGGTCGCCGTAGGGCGACGAGGTGGGGGCCACTCCTCCCGAACATCTTGGCCGCGCCGGGAGTGCTGAGGGTGCTCGAAGCCCCGATCCTTCGCACCGACCAAGGTGGCTACGGCAGCTTTGGCGGTGCCGGAGTCCTCGTCGAGGCACGACGATGACGGCACCATGACCGATACCGAGCTCGGTCCCGACGTACCCGACCTCGTCCCGGCACGGATGGTGAACGAGTTCAGCTACTGCCCGCGGTTGTTCTTCCTGGAGTGGGTGAACGCCCAGTTCGCCGACAACACCGACACTGTCGAGGGTCGGTGGGTGCATCGGGCAATCGACGAGCCCAGCGGACGGGTGCCACTGCCCGACGAGGGGGAGGTGCGTATCGCCCGCTCCGTGCAGCTCTCGTCAGTCGAGCTCGGCTTGGTAGCCAAGGTCGACCTCCTTGAGGGCGCACCTGGAGGCACGGTCGTCCCGGTCGAGACGAAACGGGGGTCACCGCCCGACAACCCGGAGCGGTCGTGGGAGCCGGAACGGGTCCAGGTGTGCGTGCAAGCGCTCCTACTTCGAGAGCATGGCTACCTGGTCGACCACGGCATCCTCTACTTCGCCGAGACACGCGAGCGCGTCGTCGTCCCCATCGACGAGGTGATCGTCGCCCGGACCCTCGAGCTGGTGCGGGCTCTCAGGGAGGTCGCCCTGTCGACCGTCCCCCCGCCACCTCTCCTTGACAGCCCGAAGTGCCCGAGGTGTTCGCTCGTCGGCATCTGCCTCCCCGACGAGACCAACGCCTTGGCCGAGCGGGCGGCGATGCCGGTCCGAAGGCTCATACCGAGCGACGACACGCCCAAGCCGCTGTACGTGACCGAGCAGGGCGCATGGATTACGAAGTCCAAGGGCCGGATCGAGATCGCCAAGAAAGGCGAATCCCTCGGCTCGGTCCGGCTCATCGACGTGTCTCAGGTCTGCGTCTACGGCAACGCTCAGATCAGCACTCAGTTGCTGCGGGAGCTCATGGCACGCGACATCCCCGTGTGCTGGTTCAGCTACGGCGGCTGGTTCTCGGGGATGGCATCCGGTCTTCCGGGCCGGAACGTCGAGGTTCGCCGTCGCCAGGTCATAATCGCCTCCCAGGGTGGAGCGGCGATCGCGGCACAGGTTGTCGCTGGCAAGATCCTCAACAGCAGGACGCTGCTGCGCCGCAACGCTCGCCGTGATGTGGCGGCGACGGTGGCGCAGTTGAAGTCGCTCGCCGACAAGGCACGGACTACGGACGGGGCGTCCTCGCTCCTCGGAGTCGAGGGGGCGGCCGCTCGGCTCTTCTTCTCCCAGTTCGCCGCCATGGTCCGCGATGACAAGCAGATTCCGGGCGCAACCTTCAGCTTCGAGGGTCGCAACCGTCGTCCACCGCTCGATGCGGTGAACTGCCTGCTCTCCTACCTCTACGGACTGCTGGTGAAGGATCTCACCGCCGTGCTGTTCGCGATCGGCCTCGACCCCTACATTGGGTTCTACCACCGACCTCGCTTTGGCCGGCCTGCCCTCGCTCTCGACCTGTCGGAGGAATTCCGTCCGCTGATTGCTGAATCGGTGACCATCAACCTGATCAACAACGGTGAGGTCGGTGTCAACGACTTCCTGGTACGCGCAGGAGGAGTGGCGCTGACCCAGTCGGGTCGAAAGGCGGTGCTCTCTGCCTATGAGCGCCGCCTTGCCACCACCATCAAGCACCCGGTATTCGGCTATGAGGTCTCCTACCGGCGCGCCCTTGATGTGCAAGGTCGCATCCTTGCCGCCCATCTGCTCGGGGAGATCCCCGACTACGTGCCGTTCACTACGAGGTGAGGCATGCGCCGCCGCTACGTCGTTGCCTACGACATACGAGACGAGGTCCGGCTCCGCCAGGTTCACGGTGTCGTGAAAAGCTTCGGGGATCGGCTCCAGTACTCGGTGTTCCTCTGCGACCTCACGATATCGGAGAAGATCGCCTTGAAGACGGAACTGCGTCCGGTGCTCGACCACCGGCGGGATAGCATCGTCTTCATCGATCTGGGAGAAGCAGTTGCCCGAGGAAGCACATGTTTCGAGTTCATGGGCTCTTCGCTTCCCCTCCCGACCGATGGGCCGACGATCGTGTAGCGAGTGCTCTGGTAGCTCGTCGAACCCTGGCGAGCGCTCGCCCCCAGGTCAGCGCCCACATCCGCTCCTTGACAACCGATCGCCCACCGCTCCTCCAGGCGGCCATCTGCCAGCGCTCGTACCGGCCCGCGAACGGGCAGGTCACGTGCCCTGAATGTTGCGAGCCCTTTCCGGTTCTTTCGGGAACCGGCCCCATTGCAGCGTGGTGATCTGGTTAAAGAACCCAGCGGCGAGGTCGCCGCTTTCCGGTTCTTTCGGGAACCGGCCCCATTGCAGCCAGACCGGCTAAGCGGACAACGTTCGCCACGTCCGTACCCTTTCCGGTTCTTTCGGGAACCGGCCCCATTGCAGCCG
>JBBSIS010000110.1:0-10871 GCA_038231955.1 Acidimicrobiales bacterium | reverse complement strand
TAAGGTGATGCCCGGAACCCATCCTGTCAGGAGATCGAAACGATGACGGAACGCAAGGCGAGCGCAACCTGGCAGGGCGACCTGTTCAAGGGAGGCGGCACGGTCACGGCCGACAGCAGCTCCCTCTTCACGGGCGCCGAGGTGACGTGGGTGTCGCGTACCGACGTCACCGTCCGTTCGGCCTGATCGACATGCTCGGATGGGTTGGCGATGTGGAGCGAGCAACGCTGGAGAACGTGGATTTCCGGTCCGTCCTCTTCACGGGGAGCCATGTCCAGCTGACCGTGATGCGGCTCGGCCCCGGTGAGGAGATCGGCGTGGAGATGCACGACCACCTCGACCAGTTCCTACGTATCGAGTCGGGAAACGCCCGAGTGACGCTGGGGCCGTCCGAGGGGCAGATCGACGAACAGCACGAGGTCGCCTCGGACTGGGCCGTCATCGTGCCCTCTGGCGTGTGGCACAACGTGATCAACGTCGGTCCCAGCGACCTCAAGCTGTACTCGCTCTACTCCCCACCCGAGCACGCGTCGGGCACGGTGCACCACACCAAGGCCGACGCAGAGGCCGACGAGCACCACTGAGATGAGCTGAGCGGACCGTCGCCTCAGGTTCGCAGCGAGCGCAGCCGGCGCACGACGGCCGGGAACGCCAGCGCGAACGCGTCGACGTCGCCGTCGGTGGTCGACCAGCCGACGGAAAGCCGTAGCGAGCGCTCGGCCTCCACGCCCATGGCCGCCAGGACGGGGGACTCTTCGAGGGACTCCGAGGAGCAGGCGCTGCCCGAGTGGGCGGCGATGCCGGCTTGGTCCAGGCTCAGCAGGACGGCTTCGGCCTCGACGCCGAGCACGCCGATACAGATCAGATGGGGGACGCGGTCACGCGTGTCGCCGTAGGCGACGATCCCTTCGACGGCGGCGGCCGCGGCCCGGATGGCATCGGTCTGGGTGCGGGCCCGCGCCGCCTCGTCGGCCAACAACCCGGCGAGTGACGCGCACGCGGCGCCGAAGCCGACGATGCCGGCGACGTTCTCCATGCCGGCCCGCCGTGACCGCTCCTGCTCGCCCCCCAGGAGGAGAGGGCGCAGCCTGAGGCCCCGGCGGACCAGGAGGGCCCCGACGCCCTGGGGGCCGCCCAGCTTGTGGGCGCTCACCGACATCAGGTCGGCGCCGAGGGTGGCGAAGTTCACCTCGGCGTGCCCGGCGGCGCAGGCGGCGTCGACATGGACGAGTACGCCTCTGGTCCGGCAACCGGCCACGACCTCGGCCGCCGGCTGCATGGTCCCCACCTCATGGTTGGCCCACTGGAGGTGGACCAGGCCGGTCTGGCCCGGTCGAACGGCCCCCAGCACCGCGTCCGGGTCGACCCGGCCCAGCCCGTCGACGCCGATCTCGGTGACCTCGCCGAACGCGGCCGACGCGTCCCGCACGGCAGAGTGCTCGACGGCGGGCACCACTACGTGGCGGCCCCGCTCCGTCGCCCCCCACACGGCGGCGGCGATGGCCTCGGTGGCGCCGCTCGTGAACACGACCTCCCGGGGTCGGGCCCCCAACAGCGCCGCCACCTGCTCCCGGGCCTGCTCGACCGCGCCCCGGGACTGCCGGCCGTCGGTATGCACTCGACCGGGATCGGCCGCGAACGACAACCAGGGCAGCATGGCCTCGACGGCCTCGGGCCGGGCCGGCGAGGTGGAGGCGTGATCAAGGTAGTGGCGAGCCATGCGCTCTCTCAGCGTTCCTGTCGCGCTCGATGCCCTCCGGGGCCCTTCAGCGCGACAAGAATCGGCGGCGGCAGGCTGGTCAGACCAGCGTGACGCAGATTCGGTCGCCGGCGGGTCGGGAGGCCGACGTCTCGGGCACGGTGTCGCCGTAGAGGGTCTCGAGCATGCCCTTGACGATCCCCCGGTCCACCGCGCAGATGACGGGGTGCTGGACGGCGGCGCCGCCGAAGGGGCACTGCTCCGAGATGATGGCCAGGCCGTCGGGCCGGGTCTCGGTGTGGGAGGCAAAGCCGTGGGCGGTAAGGGCGTCGGCCACGGAGTGCAGGGCGGTCTGCAGGGACCGGTGGCCCTCACCGGGGGCCATGGACTCGGCCAGCGTGCGGCCGTACTCCTCGCCGACCGCCTCGGCCATGGCCTCGGCGGCTTCGACGGGGACGAGGGCCAGGGTGCGGGCCAGCAGGGCGATGAGGAGGTCGTCGCGGCGTACGGGGAACTCGAGGGCCAGGGCCTTGTCGGTGATCCGGTAGCGCTTGGAGGGGCGGCCGGCGGCCAGCTTCGCCGCCCTGCCGATCTGGACTTCGAGGTAGCCACCGCCGGCCAGCTTGTCGAGGTGGTGCCGGGCCACGTTGGGGTGCAGGCCGAAGGCCTTGGCCACCTCGGCGGTGGTGACTCCCTCGCCGGCGTCGTGGGCGAAGAGGTAGATGTGGCGGCGGGTGGCGTCGCCGAAGGCGGAGGTGGCGGCGGCGACGCCGGCCGCGAAGGCCTCTGCCGAGAGAGGCAACTGCTCCATGCCGGTATTCTACCTATGTACATAGGAGAAATTGATGACCACGCCGAATCCCCCCGTCAATGCAGGACACGTTCTCGAAGCCCAGATCCTGGAGGCACTGCGCCCGGTCCAGGATCCCGAGCTCCACCGGAGCGTCGTCGAGCTCGACATGGTGCGCGGCATCCGCCTCGTCGGCGACGGGCGGGTGGCGGTCACCATCGCCCTCACCGTGGCCGGGTGCCCGCTGCGAGCCGAGATCACCGAGCGGGTGACCCGGGCCGTCGGCGCCCTCGACGGCGTGACCGGCGTCGACGTCGACCTCACCGTGATGACCGACCAGGAGCGGGCGTCGCTCAAGGACCGCCTTCAGGCCGACGCCCCGGGCGGGGCGGCGGCAGACTCGGCCGGTCACGAGGGCCACGCCCACGCGGCCAACGATCGGCCCGCGCAGGTGATCCCCTTCGCCGACCCCTCCAGCAAGACCCGGGTGCTCGGCCTGTCGTCGGGCAAGGGCGGGGTCGGCAAGTCGTCGGTGACGGTGAACCTGGCCGTCGCCCTGTCCCGCCTGGGCCACCAGGTCGCCATCCTCGACGCCGACGTCTACGGCTTCTCGATCCCGAAAATGCTCGGCCTCGACCAGCAGCCGGTGGTGATCGACGGGATGATCGTGCCGCCCGTCTCCAACGGGCTCACCGTGATGTCCACCGGGTTTCTGGTGGCCGACGACCAGCCGGTGATCTGGCGGGGGCCCATGCTCCACAAGGCCCTGAACCAGTTCCTCACCGACGTGTACTGGGGCGAGCCCGATTTCCTGCTGGTCGACATGCCCCCCGGGACGGGCGACGTGGCTTTGTCCCTGGCCCAGTTCATGCCGAGGACCGAGGTCTACGTGGTGACCACCCCCCAGCCTGCGGCCCAGCGGGTGGCCCAGCGCTCGGCCCTGATGGCCCGCAAGGTCAACCTGGCCGTGCGGGGCGTGATCGAGAACATGAGCTGGTTCACCGGCGACGACGGCCGGCGCTACGAGATCTTCGGCGCCGGTGGCGGCCAGCTCCTGGCCGACGATCTCGGCGTTCCCATGCTCGGTCATGTCCCCCTCGTCACCGCCTTGCGGGAGGGTGGTGACGTGGGCACGCCGGTCACCCTGTCCGACCCGGCGGGCGAGGCGTCGCTCGCCTTCGAGTCCCTGGCCACGCGGGTCGACGCCCTGGGCCGTGGCCGCATCTCGCACCCCGAGCTGACCATCAGGTAGTGCCCTGGCGCGATAGCCTGCCTGCTTCAACCGAGCGGAGGCTCCCATGCGCGCCCGTCTTCTCACCCTCTTCGTCGCCGCCTCGGCATGCGTAGGCCTCGCCGCCTCACCCGCCAGTGCTCAGACCACCGTGCTCCGAGGCTCGCTGACCGGGGCCCAGGTGCCCACCGGCGGCGACGCCGACGGCTCCGGCCAGGCCGTGGTCGTCATCGACGACAGCTCGAACCGGATCTGCGTGATCGTCTTCGTCCAGGGCATCTCGGCCTCGACCGGAGGTCACGTCCACAAGGGTTCGGCCGGTGAGATCGGGCCCCACGCCGTGGAGCTCAATACCCCCCAAGGGACCACCGCCGGCGCAGGGTCGGCCACCTGTACGACGGAGCCCCCCGCCGTCCTCAGGGACATCGCCGCCAACCCGTCCGGCTACTACGTGAACGTTCACAGCACCGAGTACCCCCTCGGCGCAGTCCGAAGCCAGCTCAGCGCCGGCTAGGCGGTCCTTACGATTCGGTGAACTGAGCGGGCCCGAGGGCCCGACCGGGGGCCCGGGCCCTAGCCTGGGGTCCATGGAGACGAAGCCGGTCGGGCGGAGGCTCGTCCTCGCCATGATGGGCACCGGCGTGGCCGGCGTGCTCCTGGGCTCCAGGGCCGCCGATCTGATGGAGCGGGTTCTGTCGCCGATCACGGCCAAGGACGGCACCGGGTTCCTGTCCCTGTTCCCTGTCGGCCGGTTCCGCATCTACACCGTCACCGGGAAGCTCCATTCCCGCACCGATGCCGACTACCGCCTGACCGTGGGTGGCCACGTCGACGCCCCCGTCACCCTCACGCTCGACGACCTCAAGGCCATGCCCGCCACCCGCATGACCAAGGACTTCCAGTGCGTAACCGGTTGGAGGGTGAGCGACGTGCCGTGGGTGGGGGTCCGACTGGCCGACCTGCTCGACAAGGCGGGCGTGAAGGAAGGGGCCCAGGGGGTGCGGTTCTTGTCCTTCGACGGCGCCTACACCGAAACGCTCACTGTCGACCAGGCCCGTCGCGACGACGTGATCGTGGCCTACGAGATGGAGGGCAAGCCGGTCTCCTCGGCCCACGGCGGCCCCGCCCGCCTCTACGTCGGCCCCATGTACGGCTACAAGTCATGCAAATGGCTGGAGACCATCGAGGTGACTCCGAGTGTTCCGAGGCTCGGGTACTGGGAGGTCCGGGGCTACGACACCGACGGCTGGGTGGGGAAGTCGAACGGCCGTGAAGACCGTCCCGTCTAGTGGCGCTGATCACAGCGACGGGCGCCCGGGCCCATCGGGGCGCGCCCCTCGCGCCCGGCGGGATCCCCAACCCCGCCGGATGGACGCGACCGTCCGTACGGCCGGCGTGGAGGTTCCCGCCCAGGCCCGGCTTCCCCGTTTCGACCACGCCGAGCGGGCATTGCACTGGGCCAACGCCATCCTGTTCGGCATCCTCATGGCCACGGCCGCCATCCTCTACATCGGGCCACTGACCGCCCTGGTCGGCCGCCGCGAGCTGGTGCGATGGACGCACGTGATCGCCGGGCTGGCCCTACCCGTGCCCCTGGTGGCGGCACGGGTGGGACCATGGCGCCGGCAGGTCGTGGCCGACGTGCGCGCCCTGGCCCGCTTCGACGACGACGACCGGCGCTGGCTGCGCTCGTTCGGCCGCAGCAGAGACGTCCGGATGGGCAAGTTCCATCCGGGCCAGAAGCTCAACGCCGCATTCACCCTGGGCGCCATCGTCGTCATGCTGGGTACCGGGTCGATCATGCACTGGTTCCGGTTCTTCCCGGTCGAGTGGCGGACAGGGGCGACGTTCGTCCACGACTGGCTGGCCATTGTCCTCGCCGTGGTCGTGGCCGGTCACCTCCGGATGGCCTACTCCGATCAGGATGCGTTCCGGGGCATGACCGAGGGTTGGGTCCCGACGATCTGGGCCCGACGGCACCGTCCCAAGTGGTACGAGGAGCTCACCGGGCGCCCGGCCCGGCCACCAGCCGCCGCTACGGCGACACCTCGCCGGCCGTGGGAATCCCCTGCGCCGGCGGCGCCTCCCGGTCGGGAAGAATGAAGTACACGGCCATGGCGGCGTAGAGCACCAGGCACGCCTGGGCGTTGACGAAGGCCAGCCCGACCGACGCCGCGTAGATGCACGGGCCGGGTACCGTCCGCCGCAACGCAGCCCGGGCCTGGACCTCGAAGCCTTCTACCAGCGTTCCCGGCGTCCGGCCCAGGTGGTACCAGAGGGCCAGGAAGAACACGCCGATCCCGGTCATGTTGGTGCTGTACAGAGCTGCGGCGACGTGGGAGTCGGCGCCGCCCTTGTGGACGTACCCGGCCAGGACGGCGGTGGGGAACGGCAGGAATGCCACGGTCATGAGCAGGCCGAGGTTCAGGAACAGGACCATGCGGTCGACGGTGGCGACCCGGTCGAACATGGCGTGGTGGTTCACCCAGATGATGCCGATGATGGCGAAGCTCAACGCATAGCTGGCATAGGACGGCCACAGGTGGAACAGGGCGTGCGCCAGGTGGCCGGTCGGGATGGCCGGCAGGGTGACCTGGAACGCGAGCAGGGTGATGGCCACGGCCAGCACGCCGTCGCTGAACGCCTCCAACCGGCCCGGGGTCACCGCTGTAGCTCAGCACATAGCAGCGGCTAGACAGGAGACGTGCTGGGCGCCATCTCCTACGACCCGATCGTACGGATCCACCTGGGCCCATTGTCAGTGTCGCCCCACGGGCTCTTCATCGCCATCGGGTTCATGATCGGCGCCCGCTTCATGCTGCCGGCGTCACGTCGGCGCGGGATGTCCGACGACGACATCTACCCACTCTTCACCCGGGCCGCCATCGGCGCCCTGGTCGGCGCCCGCGTGGCCTACGTGCTCAACCACTTCGGCGACTACTCCTCGTCTCCCCTCGACATCCTGTTCGTGTGGCAGGGCGGGATATCCCTGATCGGTGGGTTCCTCGGCGCCATCGCCTTCGCCGTGCCCCGGATCCGCAAGGAGCGCCTCTCGTTCTGGAAGGTGATGGACTCCGCCGCGCCCGGCATGGCCCTGGGCGTCTTTGTCGGCCGGACCGGTGACCTGATCATCGCCGACCACTTGGGCAAGCTGACCTCGTTCTTCCTCGGCTACCGCTGCCCCGGCATCGACGTGGCCACCGGCTCGCCCTGCGCGCCCACCGGTCTCGTCAGCCGTACGGCCGGCGCCGTCGTCCATCAGACCGCCCTCTACGACCAGTTCCTCGCGCTCGTCCTGCTCCTCGTGCTCGTCCAGCTACGAAAGCGAGTGCACTTCGACGGCTTCCTGATCCTCGTGTTCGGCCTCGGCTACGGGCTGGCCCGCATCCTGGAGGACTTCCTGCGGGACGACGTACGCCGGTTCGGGCTGACCGGCAGCCAATGGGCGGCCATCGCCACGGTCCTCCTGTGCCTCTTCACCCTCTTCGTGCTGCGCCGGACGCCGAGATGGGGCCACTGGGACGAGACACCCGTTCCGGACCAAGCCATACGAAGCGAGAACCGAAGCGGAGCGGAGGACCGCAGCGACCAAGCCATACGAAGCGAGAACCGAAGCGGAGCGGAGGACCGCAGCGACCAAGCCATACTGAATGAGGACCGCGGCCCGGAGTCCGGAGTGGAGGGGCCCTGAGTCGTCGCCCGCGATGTGAGGAGACTGCAGTGGAGATTCGGATCGGGGTCACCCAGACGCCCAAGGAGATCGAGATCGAACTGAGCGACGACCTCGCCAGTGACGACCTCATCAAGGAGATCACCGCGTCAGTGGGCAAGGAAGGCGCCATCTTGTGGCTTACCGACAAGAAGGGCCGACGGGTCGGCGTCCCCACTGGCAAGCTGGCCTACGTGGAGATCGGAGCACCCCGCAGCGATCGCCGGGTCGGCTTCAGCGCCCCGGTGACGACCCTCGAGTCTTGACAGGCCTCGAGTCTTGACAGGCCTCGAGTCTTGACGGGCTCGGGGACCGAGTTGACGGTCGACCTCCTCGACCGCCGGCTGCTCTTCGTCACCGGGAAGGGAGGGGTGGGGAAGAGCACCATCGCTGCCGCCCTGGCCCTGCTCAGCGCCCAGCGGGGCCGGCGCACGCTGGCCTGTGAGTTCGAGCCCAAGGGCGACCTCTCCGACTTCCTCGAGACGTCCCGCCCGGGGTTCGAGGCCAAGGCGGTGCAGCCGAACCTGTGGGCCATGTCCATGGACACGGAAGCGTCCTTGCGGGAGTACCTCCATCTGCAGCTGCGCATCCCGGGCCTGGCCGGCATCCGTCCGTTGGCCCGCGCCTTCGACTTCGTCGCTACCGCGGCGCCGGGGGTGCGTGAGATCCTCACGGTGGGCAAGGTGGGCTGGGAGGTACGGGAGCGCCACTACGACTGCGTGGTGGTCGACGCCGCCGCCACCGGCCACATCGTCGGCCAGCTCACCGCCCCCCAGGCCATCAACGCCCTGGTGCGGGTCGGCCAGGTCCGCCAGCAGACGGGCTGGCTGGCCGACCTCATGGCCGACCCGGCCACCACCGGGCTGGTGGTGGTGACCACGCCCGAGGAAATGCCGGTCAACGAAACGATCGAGCTGATCGAGCGCATGAGGACCGAGACCCGGATAGACGTGGCCGCCATCGTGGTGAACAGCGTCCTGCCCGAGCTTTTCAGCGGGGCCGACGAGGAGGCATTCGAGCGCCTGCGAGAACCGGCGATGTCCGATCGGCTGGCCGATGCCGTCGACGGGCCGGTGGGGCCCGTCCTGGAGGCGGCCCGCCTAGCCGTCACCCTGCGCCGGACCCGGGCCGGCCATCTGGACCGCCTGCGGGCCGCGGTCGACCCGGCTCTCCCGCTCCTCTACGTGCCCTACCTCTTCGCGCGGGGCCACGGGTTGCGGACCACGGGCCAGGTGGCCGACGCCCTGAGCGCGGAGCTTGGGTACTGATCATGACTCCGGGCACCCGTTCCCTCGAGCAGCTCCTCGCCGCCAAGGAAATCGCCATCTGCTGCGGCGCCGGTGGCGTCGGCAAGACCACCACGGCCGCCGCCGCCGCGGCCATGGCCGCCGCCCGCCTCGGCGGCAAGGTGCTGGTCCTCACCGTCGACCCCGCCCGCCGCCTGGCCGACGCCCTGGGCATGCAGGACCTGGGCAACGTGGAGACGCGGGTGCCCGAGTCGACCTTCAACGCTGCAGGCGTCGAGCCCCGGGGCGAGCTGTGGGCGGCCATGCTCGACGCCAAGCAGTCCTGGGACGAGCTGGTGCGCCGCCACGCCCCCGACAAGGCCACCGTACGGAAGATCCTCGACAACCCGCTGTACCAAAACGTGTCCGGTCGTTTCGCCCAGGGGCACGAGTACATCGCCATGGAGCGTCTCTACGAGATCCACCAGACCGGGAAGTACGACCTGATCGTGGTCGATACCCCGCCCACCCGCAACGCCCTCGATTTCCTCGAGGCGCCGGACCGCATGGCGGAGTTCTTCTCCAGCCGGCTGCTGCGGTGGCTCACCGCCCCGGCCCGTTCCCGGGTGCTCAACCTGGCCAGCCGGCCCTTCTATCAGGTGGCCGACCGGATCCTCGGTACGCAGTTCCTCCAGGACATCGGGGAGTTCTTCCTGCTTTTCCAGACCATGTACGACGGGTTCGTCGAACGGGCCGAGGCCGTCAATCGCCTGGTCCACGACCGGCGGACGACTTTCCTGCTGGTCAGCACGCTGGAAGCGGCGCCGCTGCGGGAGGCCGAGTACTTCATGGACGCCCTGGTCAAGCTGGGCCTGCACCCCGGCGCCCTGGTGCTCAACAAGGTGCTTCCCGCCTATCTCCTCGATGCCGGCGCCAGCCGGGTCGCCGAGCGGCTGCGCGCCGATGGCCCGGCGCTGGCTGCTGCCATCGGGGCCGAAGGAGCGGACGCGACCGCAGTCGCCCGGGTCCTCGGCGAGGTAGGGGAGAGCTTCTTGAACTTCGGCGTGGTGGCCAAGCGGGAGGCGGAGCAGCGGGCCGAGCTGGCGTCGGTGCCCGACGTGGTGGTCAGCGTGCCTTTCTTCGACACCGACATCTTCGACCTGGCCGGGCTCCTCCGCCACGGGCAGGCCATCTGGTCGCCGACGTAGTGGCTTTCGGTCAACCGTCGGGGCCGCCCGCGTCGGCCAGGCAGATGAAAGAGCTGCTGGGGCTGCTCCAGGACGCCGGCCACGTCGACTTCCGCGACGGCCGCGGCCCCATGGGGTTCACCCAGCGTCAGGCCGCCGGCAAGTTCACGGCTGACGAGGCCACCGCCTTCATCGACCGGCTCCTCGAGGCCGCGGATGACGGAAGCGCACCCGGCCCGGCCGAGCCGGTGGCCCGGCTGTCGCCGACCGAGCAGGCCGTACGGCGGCTTCCGGCCGAGGCGCTGGCGGCCGAACTGCAGCGGCGGGGCTGGATCGTCATCGAGCCGTAGGGAGCGACGGCCCTACTTCTTGGCCGGCTTGATGCCCTGCTGATAGAAGGCGCCCTCGACCCGGAACCGGCTGCCGCCGTGCACCTCGGCGATGACGCAGACCCGGAAGCGCTGCTCACCCCGCTTGAGGGCCTTGCGGGCCTGCACGGTGACGGCGGCCGTCGCCGTGTCCCCGGGCTCGGCTGACACCTGGGCGGGGTGGACGTCGAGCACCAGGGAGCCCGAGGGGTCTTCGGTACTGAGCGAGGCGACCAGGGCCAGGTCGCCGGTGTTCTCCAGGTTGAACGTGTAGGACGACGTCCGCTGGTCCTTCCCGACCATCGGGTGAAGCTCCGCCGTCGCATCCGAATACGCGCCGACCTGCACCGTGGCGTGACCCGAGGCCAGGGGACGCAGATCGTCGACGTGGTGGGCCACGATCTCGACGCCTTCGTTCGTCAGGCGGATCTGGACACTGCCCATTCGTCGGGGGTCCACCGAGAGGCTGGGCGGAACAAGCTCCATCACCATTCCCACGTCTGAACGGTAATCCTGTGCCCGGCGGTCGAACAGGAAATCTTGACAAATGGACGGCGACGGGCGCACATTTGAGCAGTTGGTTGAGTCGACTGATGGGAGCAACTGCTGTGGCCAAGTCCGGGCCGTCGGGGGCCGTCGCCCGCTCCATCCGGGAAGGGAC
>JBBSIS010000109.1:0-10920 GCA_038231955.1 Acidimicrobiales bacterium | reverse complement strand
GGGCTGACGTGCCCGAGGTAGGTCGACAGCAGCGGGAGGTTGGGCTCGACCTCGGCCCCGCAGCGGTGCCAGTCGACCACAGTGGACACGGCGAAGCTGTGGCGCAGATCCCCCGCCCGTGGCCCGTGCCGCCCCACTCGTGGAGGGAACTCCGCGGCGGCCACGACCTCGGCGAAGGCCTGCCGCAGGCTTCCCGACCGCATCCTGGTGCCCTTGGTGGAGATGAAGAAGCTGGGTGCCGATGGCTTCGGGAACAACACGTCACGACGGGCGTCATAGGCACGAAGCGCGGCGGTGGTGCTGGCATGCAAGGGAACCACACGGGACCGGCCGGCCTTGGAGTTGCGGATCGCCAGCGCCCCCTGGTCGAGGTCGACGTCGTCGCGGTCGAGACGGATGACCTCTCCGACCCGCAGCCCGCTGACGCCCATCAGGCCGATCACGGTCTCCAGGGTGGCGGCACGCAGCGGGCTGCCGATGCCCCGTGCGGCGCCCATCAGGGCCGCGAGGTCGGCGTCGGAGAAGAGGAACGGGGCCGGGCGGCCCGAGCCCCGAGGAAGCAGGCCGGGCGGGGGGACCTCGTGTCCGGGGTCGAGGGCGTGCAGGTAGCGGGCGAAGCAGCGCACCATCGCGAGACGCTGGGCCCGCCAGCACGACTCCGGGTTGGCCGACCGCGTCGCCCAGGCCAG
Source organism: Acidimicrobiales bacterium (assembly GCA_038231955.1). GTDB lineage: Bacteria > Actinomycetota > Acidimicrobiia > Acidimicrobiales > AC-14 > CADCTB01. The sequence goes on along the minus strand of JBBSIS010000109.1, from coordinate 10,231 downwards.
GGCCGCCTCGACGCTGACGTGCTCGGCACCCTCCTGGTCGAGGTAGGCGACGAAGTCGCCCAGCACGCGGCCGGCGCGCTCGAGCTTGTAGCCGAGGCCACGGCGCAGCGCGAGGTAGTCGGCCAGGGCGGCCGTGAGCTCGTTCATGCCGCCACCTCCGGCCATGGCCGGGCGAGCTCCCGGAGCCGGTCGGAGTCGACCTTGGCGTAGATGGCGGTGGTGACCGCGCCGGCGTGGCCCAGGACTTGGCCGATCTCGGCCAACGTCGCCCCGGCCCGCAGCATCTCCGTCGCCGTGGTGTGGCGAAGCCGATGAGGCGACACATAGGCCATACCGGCTCGCCCGCACGCCCGGGCCAGGATTCCCCGGACGGCACCGGTGCCGCTGAACCCGCGGAAGGGCGCCTGGCAGCGCAGGAACACCCGCCGGTCCTCGCTGGCCGGACGGCGCCTCAGGTAGCCGACGATGGCCTCGCCCACGTCGACGGGAATGGGGAGGCGCCCACGGTGCCCGCCCTTGGCGTGCACCGTGATCTCTCCCGACCGCCAGTCGAGGTCGTCCAGCTTGAGGCCCACGACCTCGCCGCCACGCAGACCGAGGCGGGACAGCAGGATCAGCACGGCGTAGTCCCGGCGCCCGATTGTGGTCCTGCGATCACAGCTGACCAGCAGGCGGTCCACGTCGGCAGCGCTGATGGCCCGGGGCAGCGACGGATTCCATCCAGCGACCGACAACACGGCCTTATCCAGGGCCAGGTCGGTGATGCCCTCCAGGACCAGGAAACGCAGGAACGAGCGCAGGGCCGAGACCACCTGGCGGGCCGAGGACAGCCCTCGGGTCGCACAGGTGCGGGCCACGAAGCTCGTGACGTCGCCGGCTCGCAGGCCCGCCACGTCGACGTCGTCGCCATTCATGCGCTCCGCGACCATCAAGCGGGAGACATGAAGGTAGAACCGGGCCGTGCCCTCCACCAGGTTCCGCTCTTGCACCAGGTGGAGCCGGAACCGCTCCAGCAGCTCCTCCGCCGGGCCTGAGGCCATCACCGGTGCGGGCGCGGCGATCACATTCTCGGCGAGTAGGTGCTGCACCAGCGGCGCCACCGACCTTGACGTCAACAGGTTCGCGTAGCCCTCAGCCCGCCGGGCGTGAAAGAAGCGCTCGACCTGCGGCGTAGCCAGCGCGGCCGGCGGCAGACCCTCGTCCTCCAGCCAAGCGCTTAGGCGCGCCATGAGCTGCCGCTGCTTCTTGGCCGCCGACTTCGAGTAGCCCTCCCGGGGGCCCTCACCTCGAACACCATCCGTACTGCCCGTTCCTTGAGCTCAGCCGGGTACCTGCGCTGCGACGGGGACTGCTCTGTTGATCCCATGCTCCATCCTCGTTTCCAAGGTCAGGAGTGTCCGCGGATCCCAGGGCGGTTCAACCGACAGTACGCGGTCCCGTTCGCCAAACGGTGGACCGCCCGTCATGTCGATGCCGGAGTGTTCAGCGTCACGATCCCCGTTTGCGCCGTTCTGGCCGTCTTCGGCGACGCACGCGAGCAGGAGCTTGTGGTCAACCCGAACATGCTGCGCAACCGAGTCGTCCTTGACGAGACCCTCCGGGCGCGGCCCCGAGGGGTCGCGCACCCGCTGCTTACGGATGTCGACTGCGTCAGGGTGGAAAGGTGATCGTGACCCGCCGGTTCTTCGCCCGGCTCTCCGGTTTGTCCTGGCCACCCTGGGAATTGGGAGCGATCGGCTCCCGGGCCCCACGGCCCTCGGTCAAGACCTGTGTCCCGGTCGGGAGGGCGTTCCAGAGGACGGCGCCCACGGCTTCGGGGTCGGCTGTCCGGTTCCCACTTGGGCGAGGAGCGCCACTGCCATGACAAGCGCGCCGGTCATCGCTGGACCGGAACCGCCTTGAACTCCGGCCACCAGTCGGCGATGTGCACGTCGAAGGTCGTGGCGCCGTCCTGAGGAGCGGCGAAGACCGCGTACGCGGCCGTGCGTGTGCCGTTGACGGTCTTTGTATCGACTTCGTCCGAGCTGACTTCGAGCTGTTCGTACCTTTTATCACGTCGTAGCGCTTGAGATGGTCGAGGTCGAGCAGGTAGGGCCGGTAGTGAGGACTCTCGAAGATGTCGAAGATGTCGACGGCTTCATCCGCAGCCACGGACTTGAAGCGGGGCGTCAAGACCAGTTGAAGGTGGTGATCGTCGCCGCAGCGGTCAGCGAGACCATGGCGACCTCCACCGTGTCCTCGGGGTTTTCCGCAGCTTGAAGGTCTGCCCGGGCGATCACCTTGGTCGGATCGACGGTGGCAACCTTGGAGGCACCGCCGACGCCGTTACTGCCTGGTGCCGCGGGTTGGCCGGTGCCTGGGGGCCGGATGGTTTCGCCGCACCGTCGGTCTTCTTGGAACAGCCCCCGAGCGCCGTCACGGACAACACGGCGACGATGGCAACTGCCCGAAGGCACGACGTAGCCGGGTCATAGTGAGCTTCCATTCTCTGCGTTCGGCTAGTCCCGTGCATCGTGCAGCGCGGTGCCCGGTCGACATCGCTCCACGGCGGTCAGGACCCGCTCGGCCGCCCGGACACCAAGAGTCCCACGACGACGCCGGCGACGGCCCCTCGACCGGCGGCGGGGGCTTCGGCGCTTCGACGTCCTCAGGCAAGACGCTCTGGAGCGGAGTCCGGCGATCCGCTCAGTAGCCCAGGACGGCGTCGACCAGGCCGACGAGGGGCTTGCCTGTCGCGTAGCGGACGAGGTTCTCCCGGATGCGCTCGGCGAAGAGCGGCTCGGCCATCGGCCAGGTATTGGCCGTGTGTGGGGTGATCAGGCAGTTGTGGAGATCCCACAGCGGATGGCCAGCAGGAAGCGGCTCGGGATCGGTCACGTCGAGGGCGGCGCCACCGATGGCGCCGTTTCGAAGGGCCTCGACCAGATCGTCGGTGACGACGTGGGCGCCTCTGGCCACGTTCACCAACCAGGCGTCAGTTGCCATCCGGGCCAGCTCACCGGCGCCGATGATCCCTCTCGTCTCGGGTGTCAACGCCAGGGCGAGCACGACGAGCCGTGCGCCAGGCAGGGACTCGTGCAGCTTCTCCGGCCCCACCACGCGGGCTGCCCCCGGGACGGGGCCGACACGGCGGCGGACCACTGTGGCGTCGACCTGGAACGGTGCGAGCATGCCTAGCAGTGACCGGGTGATCCCGCCGCCACCGACCACCGTCACTCGGGACCCGGTCAGGCGGAGACCGGCCTGGTCACCCCACGACCGCGCCCGGGCCCGGCGCGGCAATTGCCGGAGCCCGGCCAGGCCGAGGGCAAGGGCATGCTCCGCCACCGGGTCGGCGTAGGCACCCTTGGCGCTGGTCCAGAGGTGACGGTCGTCGAGGAGGGCGCCGAACCGGTCGACGCCGGCAAAGGGAAGCTGCACCCACCGTACCTGCGGCAGCCCGGCGAGGAGCGCTGCGAGCGTCGAGGCGTCATTGGGGTCGGTCCAGATCAGCGCTTCGGCGTCGTCCGGGTCAACGAGACGACCACCTCCGGCCTCGACGGCCTCGAGGATGGCGGCCGCCGGGGGGCCGGGGGCCACAGCACATGCGACGGTCATGCCTCGACGGTAGCGATCTTCGAACCGGGCTCGTACAGTGTCGTAGAACGGCGCTGAACGAGACCAGTTCGGCGCGCGGACCGTCTACGCCCGGTCGGCGGCGCGGGCGCGAATGGCGCGCTCCATGCCGTCCTTGCCTTCGAGAAGGATGCGACGGAAGGGGCCGGGGACGTCGCCGGCAAGGGCGCGGTCGGTGGCGTCGAGGACCTGCTGGCCGACGAGCGCTCCGGGGTAGAGGCCACGGGCCAGGCTGAGGGCTTCGTCGCGCGTCCGCTCGGCCCAGAACCGGGGCAGGGCCTCGAAGTAGGGCGCTACGTACGGCTCGAGGACCGCGTCCTGGTCGGCCTGATGGAAACCGCCGGCGATGGACCGCAGGGTGGCCAGAGGCAGGTCGGTCTCCGTGTCGAGCCGGGCCCACGCTGCTGCTTTGGCCTCAGCTGCGGGCCGGGCCGAGCGGCTCCACGCCGCCCGCCGCTCACCGATGTCAGTCGGATCACTGTCCAGCTCGACGTCGACGAGGGCACCTCCGTGGTCGGCGCCTACTGCCGCCAGCGCCATCACGATCTGCCAGCGGAAGTCGGTGTCGACGGCCAGACCGGGGACGTCGACCGTGGCGTCGAGGATGCCGGCGATGAAGGCCAGCTCCTCGGGGGCGGAGGCGATGGACACGAGGTGGCGGGCCCAGATGAGCTGGCGGTCGCTGCCGGGCTCGGCGGCGGCCAGGCCGGTGCGGGCCGCGGCGGTCAACATCGCACGGGCCGCCGAACGGTTGGCCGGGTCACCGTAGACCTCGACCGCCGTCGCCGCCTGGCCGAGCAGGCGGCCCAGGGTGGGATCGTCGGTCTCGCCCGGCGCATGGGCCAGGACCAGAGCGACGTACTGGCGGGTGGGCAGCTCGGCATCGCGAACCATGTCCCAGGTTGCGGCCCAGCACAGGTTGCGGGCCAGGGGGTCGACGATGTCGCCCAGGTGATCGACCAGCACGGACAGCGATCGGGCGTCGAGGCGGATCTTGGCGTAGGTCAGGTCGTCGTCGTTGAGCAGCAGGAGGTCGGGCACGGAATCACCGATCAGCTCGGCGACCTCGGTGCGCTCGCCGACCAGATCGAGCTCGACGCGACGGTCGCGCACCAGGCCGGCGTCGCCCAGGCGGTAGAGGCCGACGGCCACCCGGTGCGACCGCAGCGTGTCGTGGCCGGGCTGGCCCTCCTGGAGGACGGCGAAGGAGGCGTAGGCGCCGCCGCCGCCGACGGTGAAGTCGGCACGCAGGGTGTTGACGCCCGCCGTCTCCAGCCACTCCTTCGACCACGGGCCCAGCTGGCGGCCGCTGGTGTCCTCCAGCATGGCCAGGAAGTCGGCGAGGGTGGCGTTGGCCCACTGGTGGCGGCGGAAGTAGCGCCGGAGTCCCTCGACGAACGCGTCCTGGCCCACCCACGCCACCAGCTGCTTGAGGGTCGATGCCCCCTTGAGGTAGGTGATCCCGTCGAAGTGGAGGCGGACTGCGTCGGTGTCGACGATGTCGGCCGAGATGGGGTGGGTGGTCGGCAGCTGGTCCTGGGCCATGGCGCCGCCCTTGGTGCCCGCCGCAAACCGTACCCAGCTGTCGGAGAAGCGGGTGGCCTGGGCCAGGGCATGGGTGGCCATGTAGGTGGCGAAACTCTCGTTGAGCCAAAGGTCGTCCCACCAGCGCATGGTGACGAGGTCGCCGAACCACATGTGGGCCATCTCGTGGAGAAGGGTGTTGGCGCGGTCCTCGTAGGCGGCGTCGGTCTGGCGGGCGCGGAACACCATGTACTCGTTGAACGTGACGCAGCCCGGGTTCTCCATGGCGCCGAAGTTGAACTCGGGCACGAAGAGCTGGTCGTACTTTGCGAACGGGTAGGGATAGTCGAACTCGGCCTCGAAGAAGTCGAGGCCCTGGCGGGTGAGGGTGAACAGCTCGCCGGCGTCGAGGTGCTCGGCCAGCGACTCCCGGCAGAAGATGCCCATGTCGATCTGTCCATAGGTCTCGCGCACCTCGTGATACGGGCCGGCCACCACTGCGGTGAGGTAGGTGGAAATGACCGGCGTGGGCGCGAAACGCCACACCCCCTCGGCGTGGGTGGACGGGCTGTTGCTGATCACCGTCCACTCCGGCGGAGCGGTGACGGTGAGGGTGAACGTGGCCTTGATGTCGGGCTGGTCGAAGCAGGCGAAGACCCGATGGGCGTCGTACGGCTCGAACTGGGTGTGGAGGTAGACCTTGCCGTCAGTCGGATCGGCGAAGCGGTGCATGCCCACACCGGTGTGCTGATAGGCGCAGTCGGCCACGATGCGCAGCTCGTTGTTGGCACTCAGGCCCCGCAGGGGGATGCGGCTGCGAGCCTTGTCGAAGGACTCGACAGGGATCGACCGGCCGTTCAGCGTTGCCTCCCGCAGGGAGACGGCGTCGAGGTCGACGAAGGCGCTGATCCCGTGCAGGTTTCCCTGGAAGCGGATGGTCGTATCGCTGGTGAACGTGTCCTCGCCGGTGGTGAGGTCGAGGGCGACGGCGTAGGAGACGCCCGACAGCTTGGTGGCCCGGTCCTGGGCCTCGGCGCGCGTGAGGTTGTCGTCGGCGTTCGGGGCGGCAGGCATGGGCCCAGTATTGCCCGCCCCCGGTACGCTCGTTTGGTGCGCGTCGGCCTGGTGTCCCCGTACAGCCTGTCGCTCCCCGGCGGCGTGCAAGGCCAGGTACTGGCCCTGGCCGGCGCCCTGCGAGACCTCGGTCACCAGGTCCGGGTGCTGGGGCCGTGCGACGGGGCGCCCCCCGCGGTCGGGATCACCCCACTGGGCAACAGCATCCCGACTGCGGCCAACGGCTCGATGGCGCCCGTGGCCCCCGACCCGTCCAATGCCCTGCGGACCATCCACGCCCTGCGCGACGAGGACTTCGACGTCGTCCACCTCCACGAGCCGATCGCCCCCGGCTGCACCGTCACCACCCTGGTCTGCAGCGGCGCGCCGATGGTGGGCACGTTCCACGCCGCCGGCACCAGCGCCCCCTACCGGTGGCTGGCCCCCCTCACGCGCTGGTTGGCCGGCCGCCTCGCCGTGCGGTGTGCGGTCTCCGAGGACGCCCGGGACATGGCCGCCGACCACCTCGGCGGCGATTACGTCCTGCTGCACAACGGGATCGACGTGGAGCGCTTCGCCAAGGCGACGCCGTGGCCGACGGAGGGGCCGACCGTTCTGTTCCTCTCCCGCCACGAGGAGCGCAAGGGACTCGGTGTGCTGATCGACGCCCTGGCCACCCTTCCGGCCCACGCCCGGGTCTGGGTGGCGAGTGACGGCCCCGATACCACCCGCCTCCAGGCCGCGGTCGCCGGCGACATCCGCGTCGTGTGGTTGGGTCGGATCGACGACGAGGAGAAGGTCCGCCGGATCCGGGGCGCCGACGTCCTGTGCGCTCCGTCGTTGCGGGGGGAGTCCTTCGGCATGATCCTGCTCGAGGCCATGGCGGCCAGAACCCCGATCGTGGCCAGCGACCTCCCCGGGTACCGCAAGGTGATCGGCACCCGGGCCCACTCGGGCGCTCCCATGCTGCCCGGCCTCCTCGTGCCCCCGGGGGATCCCCTCGCCCTGGGATCCGCCCTCCGGCTCGTGCTCGACGATCCCACCCTCGCCGCCTCGCTGGCCGATGCCGGCGGCGCCCGTGCCCAGCGCTTTTCGATGGACAGCCTGGCCGAGGCCTACGTGGGGATCTACTGCGGGGCGATCGAAGGCCACGTGCGCCGGTAGCGATCGCCGTATGATGGGACCGTCGGCGTCCGAGGTCTGAAGGAGGGCCCATGATGATCACGGTCATCTTGATTGTGGTGGTCGTCCTGGTTCTGCTGTACGTGATCGTCACCTACAACGGGCTGGTCCGGCTGCGGAACCGGATCCAGAACGCCTGGGCCCAGATCGACGTGCAGCTCCGCCGCCGCTACGACCTCATTCCCAACCTGGTCGAGACGGTCAAGGGCTACGCCACGCACGAGAAGGGCACCTTCGAAGCGGTCACCCAGGCCCGGGCCAACGCCATGAACGCCCAGGGCCCCGTGGCCCAGGCCCAGGCCGAGAACATGATCAGCGGCGCCCTCAAGTCGTTGTTCGCCGTCTCCGAGGCCTACCCGGACCTGAAGGCCAACCAGAACTTCCTGTCGCTGCAGGAGGAGCTGACCGGCACCGAAGGCCGCATCTCCTACGCCCGCCAGTTCTACAACGACGCCGTGCTGCGGCTGAACACCAAGATACAGAGCTTCCCGTCCAATGTCCTCGCCGGCATGTTCCAGTTCAAGGAGCACGAGTACTTCGAGGCCGACGACACCTCGCGCGGACCCGTCTCCGTGCAGTTTTGACGTCGCCCGGGGGCCCCGACGGTCGCCTAGGTTCACAGCGTCGTGTACGAACAGATCTCTTCCAACAAGCGGCGGTCGGTGCTGCTGGTCCTCGGGTTCGTCGCACTGGTGGTCCTGGTCGTGATGGCCGTCGATCTGCTGCTCGGCTTCGGGATCGGCGGCCTGGTCGTCGCCCTGGTCCTGGCCGGGGGAGGCGCGGCGGTGTCGTACTGGAAGTCCGACGCCATCGCCCTGGCCATGAGCCACGCCAAGCCCGCCGACCCCACCACCTACGCCCGGCTGCACAACCTGATCGAGGGCCTGTGCATCGCCGCCGGCCTGCCCAAGCCTCGCGTCTATGTGATCGACGACCCGGCGCCCAACGCGTTCGCCACCGGCCGCAACCCCCGCCATGCCTCGGTGGCCGTCACCACCGGTCTCATGGAGAAGCTGAATCGCATCGAGCTCGAAGGCGTCCTGGCCCACGAGCTGAGCCACATCAAGAACTACGACATCCTCGTCTCCACGCTGGCGGTGACACTCGTCGGCGTGGTGGCCCTGCTCGCCGACTTCAGCCTGCGCTTCCTGTGGTGGGGCGGTCCCCGTCATCGTGACGACAACCGGCAAGGTGGCGGGGGCCCGGCGGCGGTGCTGGCCGTGCTCGGCTTCGTTCTTCTGCTCGTCGCCCCCCTTGTCGCCCGTCTCATGCAGTTCTCCATCAGCCGGCGCCGGGAAGCTCTGGCCGATGTGAGCGGCGTGGCCCTCACCCGCTACCCGCCGGGGCTAATCTCCGCCCTCGAGAAGCTGAAGGCCGACACCACCGTCGTGCATTCCTCGTCGCGCGCCACCGCCCACCTGTGGGTGGAATCGCCGCTGGCCCGCACCCCTGAGGAGGGCCGGCTCTCCCGCCTGAACCGGCTGTTCGACACCCATCCGCCCCTGGAGGAACGCATCCAGGCCCTGAAGGAGCTCTGATTAATGGTCCTGGCCCGTCGCCCTCGCCGCCCCGTGCGTGTGCTCCCGTCCGCGATGGTCATGGTGATGCTGGCGGCGGCGGCGTGTGGCGGAGGAGGGGGCAACAAGGCGACGACCGGCTCCCGGGCGCCGGCCGAGGTGACGACCACGGTGGCCCCGATCGCCCTCCTTACCGGCCTGTCGCTGACCGACCCGGCCAAGCTGGCCCGGCCGGCGCTGGCCGTCAAGATCGACAACGCCCCCGTGGCTCGGCCTCAGTCCGGCCTCGAGGCGGCCGACGTGGTCTACGAGGAGATCGTGGAGGGCGGGGCCACCCGTTTTCTGGCCGTCTTCCAGTCCACCGACGCCGACCTTGTCGGGCCGGTGCGCTCGGTCCGTCCCTCGGATCCCGACATCGTGTCGGCCTACGGGGCCCTCTTCGCCTATTCAGGGGGCACTCCCAAGTTCATCGACCTGCTTCGCGCCGCTCCCGGCGTCACCGACGTGGGCGTCGACCGCCTGGACGAGGGCGCCGACAAGCCGTACTTCCGCCGCCCGGGCCGAAGCGCTCCCGACAACCTCTACACCTCGACGTCGAGGATCTACGCCAAAGCCCCGCCCGGCACCAAGGCGCCCGGCAGCTTCGCCGAGTTCCTCCCCGCCGGCCAGGCCTTCGCCGCCGCCGGAGCGACCCCGGCCACCAAACTGACCGCCACCGTGGGCATCACCACCGCCACCTTCGACTACGACCAGGCCAGCAGCACCTACCGGCGGCCGGGGCTGGCCGAGGCGGCAGGGGGCGTGGCGCCGAGCAACGTGATCGTCCAGTTCACCGGCTACCAGGTGAGCCCGGGCGACGTCGACGCCACCGGCGCCGCGGTCGAGAAGGCGAACACGGTGGGCTCGGGGGACGCCATCATCCTCTCCGGCGGCATGGCCGTGCGCGGCAAGTGGTCGAAGCCCTCGGCCGGGGCCTATCCGACCTACACCGATGCCGGCGGGGCGCCGATCAAGCTGACGCCGGGCCGGACCTGGGTCGAACTGGCCCGGACGGGGGCCGCAGCCACCACCCGGTAATGCCGGCCGGCCTGGTTCGGAATGCAGGCCGGGTCGGCGCCGGGGCGGCGGTAGAATCGGCCGTATGACCGACCAAGGCACCGGGAGCCGTACCACCGGCGGCACACGCGTCAAGCGGGGCTTGGCCGAGATGCTCACGGGCGGGGTCATCATGGACGTGGTCGACGCCGAGCAGGCCAAGATCGCCGAGGACGCCGGTGCCGTCGCGGTGATGGCGCTGGAGCGGGTCCCGGCCGACATCCGCGCCCAGGGCGGGGTGTCGC
>JBBSIS010000108.1:0-10928 GCA_038231955.1 Acidimicrobiales bacterium | reverse complement strand
TACCATGAAAACGTCGATTGATTCGGTTGGTCGAATCGTCGTGCCGCAGCGTCTGCGGGAGGAACTGGGTCTGACCCCGGGATCGACGATCGACATCTCTCGGTATGGCGCCGGCCTTCAGTTGGTGCCGGCCGGTCGAACCGCCCGGCTGGTCGAGGAGTCCGGGGTGTTGGTGGCGACCGGGGAAACCACCATCGACGATGACGTCGTCTACGGGTTGATCGACGGCGGACGGCGATGAGAGCCGCTGTTATTCGAGTTGGCGTGATGCCGTTCGCGGCGTTGCTGTTCCTCAGTGGCGGAGTTCAAGCGACAGCGCAGACGACTACATCCGTCCCCACGACGGTGATCATCAACGATCCATGCCTCAACCCGGCTGCACCCCTCTTGCCCAACAAGTTCGACAGCACCGCGCTCCACATCTACGACGGTGATCATCAACGATCCATGCCTCAACCCGGCTGCACCCTCGTGCCCGAGCACCTCCGCAGGCGTGGCTCCGATAGTCGGCAACCGGAGGCTAGCGCTTACCGGCTCCTCGACTCGCGCCCTCCTTGCTCTAGGGCTCGCCTCCTCGCTGGCCGGCGTCATGTTGGTCGTCTTGATAGCGCGCAGGCCTCGGCCCACGTAGGTACGGCGGTTCCTCGATCAAGGTACCCACCGCTTGCGACGACGCCGATCAATCTTGTCGCGCACCATTCTTCCGTCTTCTTCGATGACGGCGAGATCTGAGAGGATCCCCTGCCTCGCTCGGGATTCCACAGAGTTTGCGCAACCACGCTCTCCATGACGCGAATCGATCTCGGTATCATGGGATCTCCGGGACGTCAACCCACGGGACGGTTCCGAACGTTTCCCGTCACGTGGCTTGAGTGAGAAGGTCTCTCTTTCCATGTGCGACAAGATTTTGGAACTCGTGAGCTTGTCCACGGCCTCGGAGTGCTGGTCGATCAGGTCCAGTGCATTCCGGACCAGGAACGTATGATGTTCGCTGAACCGGCCGGTAAGGGCCTCGGTCAGCGCCGGTAATCTTGGACCGCAGTCGCCGCGTGGACAACTCGGCGAGCGCTGCCGGGTCAGGCTGGACGGCGATCAGCGCCTCGAGCATGGGCCGCCCGGACACTCCGCTGATGTCGGTGGCCACCGACATCAGCTTGATCCCAGCCTCCTTGAGCAGCTTCTCCAGCAGTTGCATCTTCTGGGCTCGTTCGCGCACCAAGTGTCGTGCGGGTCCGGGTCAAGTCTCAGGTCCGGGTCAAGTCCCGTAGTTGGCGGATCGGTGCCGGCGGGATGAACGAGGCACGGCGCGGGCCCGCCTTGGCATCGCCGGGGGTGCTGTGTACGACGCCCTGGTCGGACTGGCGGCCGCCGAGCACAATGCCGATCTCGCCACCCGCGACGCCCGGGCCAAGCCCACGTACGAGAGCGTCGGAGCGCGGGTCACGGTTGTCGCCGGCTGACCGGCGACCTCGGCACCCTTCCGTCAGAGATCGACGAAGGGCGGCAGCGCGGTCGGGCCAGGGGCGAGGCTGGCCAGGATGTCGAGGAACGCGTCTCGATCGAGGTTGCCGCTGGCGCGGACATGGGTCCCGCTGATTTCGACTTTTCCTTCGTACGCGCTACCGGGCGCGTCGTTCACGAAGGTCGAGATGCGGCGACCCCCATGTTCGACGATCTCCCATTCCAAACCATCGCGAAGGGGAACGGCTGACTGGTTGATCTGCACCCGAGATTCCCTGCGGCCGGCATCCACCGCGTGGACGGTGACGCTCTCTGGACGGGCTGGCCGAGAAGAGGGTGGCGTGTAGGAAGCATGCAGGGTCCAGCCCTGCGGTAGGCGGGTAGGCACCAGCACGGTGAAATGCGCCCGCCGGGCCGCTTCCTCCACCGACATCGGCTCCGGCCGAGAGAACATGCTCCGCGGCGAGCGCACCGGAGACCCGTCGGGCGACACGAATCGGAATCGCTCGTCGGGAAGCTCCTCGTCGAACGTCACCTCGTCCATCTCGAAGAGGGTGAACGGCTCACCTCCGATCCGTGACTCGGACCGCAGGACCACGCCGCGCTCGGCGTCCACCGCCAGAAACACCTCGTCGGCGCCATGGATGATGTGGGTGGCGAAGCCTCGCCGCGGATCCTCGGGCCGGGGCGTGGCCACCGCAGTGAGGGCAAGGCGACCGGCGAGCTCGGTGGTACCGGAGCCCGTGAGAGCGAAGTCGAGGGCGGGCAGCAATGACGATGGTTCCAGCATCCACTCGAAGTCGCCGCCGTTCCCGCCGTGGACTTCCGGCGAGAGCTCGTTGGACAGGGCGCCGCTCTGGGGGCTGTAGGACCACCACAGCGCCCCAGTGGTGACCGTGAGCCGGTCGTCGTGGGGACCGCTGGTCTCGACGCGCTTCCGGTCGCCGGGTCGATCGACCCATGCCCGGGTCACCATCTCCCACGTCGGCGGTCCCTCCTCCCCGCCCCATATCCCGAACGCGGTCCCGCTGCTCCTGCCCCGTGCGGCCCGGCGGTCGGCATACCGGCGCATGGCGTCGCCCGCCCGGCCGCGGTGCCCCCACCGCCGCATCACCAGTCGGACCGTGTGCCACCGGTCGCCCGCCCCGTGGAGCAACTCCAGCAGCTCCGCCACCTCGCTCATGGCGCCGTCCCTCCGTGCTTCGCCGGTTGCCGAACCGTATCCGGTGACAAATGAGCTTCGGGTCACGGACGCCTCGGTGCGACCTTGCGCGATGCCCACGGTCATCCGGCGTGACCCTGGATTTGATCGGCAGATTGTGGCGCGGGAACGGCGGGTAGGAGCGTGGCTCCGGGCGATCGAGAGGAACCGCGCATGGCGACGAAGAAGGCCGCGACTACCGACAAGGTGGCCGCCAAGAAGGCGGCCAAGAAGTTGGTGGCGGAGGCGCCCAGCCCGGAGAAGGAGCGCTCGCAACCGAAGGTTGGCGGGAGCAGCACCGGCGCGGCCGCTCGGGACCAGGCCGTGGCGCCGGCGTGGGCGCAGGAGGGCGACATCCTCACCACCTCGACGGGCACGCCGGTCGACAACACCGACAACAGCCTCCGGGTAGGCCCCCGCGGTCCCGCCCTTCTGCAGGACCATCACCTGCGCGACAAGATCATGCACTTCGACCACGAGCGCATCCCGGAGCGCGTCGTGCACGCACGGGGCACGGGCGCCCACGGCCGGTTCCAGCTGACCGACTCCCTCGCCGACTACACCTGCGCCCGGGTGCTGAGCGACACCAGCCTCGAGACGCCGGTGTTCCTCCGGTTCTCGACCGTCGCCGGGTCACGCGGGTCGGCCGACACCGCCCGTGACGTGCGGGGCTTCGCGGTGAAGTTCTACACCGACGAAGGGATCTGGGATCTGGTGGGCAACAACATCCCGGTCTTTTTCATCCAGGACGGCATCAAGTTCCCCGACGTCATCCACGCGGCCAAGCCCGAGCCCGACCGGGAGATCCCCCAGGCCCAGACCGCCCACGACACCTTCTGGGACTTCGTGTCGCTCACCCCGGAGTCCACCCACATGCTGATGTGGATCATGTCGGACCGGGCCATTCCGAGGTCCTTCCGGACGATGGAGGGCTTCGGGGTCCACACCTTCCGCCTGGTCAACGAGGAAGGGGGGACGACGTTGGTCAAGTTCCACTGGAAGCCGGTCGCCGGCATCCACTCCCTCGTGTGGGAGGAGTCCCAGAAGTTGGGCGGCATCGATCCGGACTTCCACCGACGCGAGCTGTGGGACGCCCTCGAAAGCGGCGCCGGGGCCCAGTGGGACTTCGGCGTACAGCTCTTCGAGGACAACGAGGACCAGAGCTTCGAGGGCATCGACCTGCTCGACCCGACCAAACTCGTGCCCGAGGAGCTCGCCCCGGTACGGATCATCGGGCGCCTCACCCTCGACCGCAACCCGACCAACTACTTCGCCGAGACGGAGCAGGTCGCCTTCTGCACCTCGCACGTCCCGCGGGGCATCGACTTCACCGACGACCCGCTCCTGCAGGCCCGCAACTTCTCCTACCTCGACACCCAGCTCTCCCGCCTGGGCGGCCCGAACTTCGATCAGCTGCCTATCAACCGGTCGCACTCCCCCGTGAACTCCAATCACCGCGACGGCTTCGGCCAGCAGGCCATCCACGAGGGAGTGGCGCCCTACTTCAAGAACTCCCTCGGTGGTGGGTGCCCGTTCCAGGCCGGCGCAGCCGGCTTCCAGCATGTGCCCCGTCCGGTGAGTGGCACCATCGTGCGGGAGCGCCCGCAGTCTTTCGACGACCACTACACCCAGGCCACCATGTTCTGGAACAGCATGTCGGCGGTGGAGCGTGACCACATCGCCTCCGCCTTCTCCTTCGAACTGGGCAAGTGCGTCCACCCCGAGGTCCGGGCCCGGATGCTCGACAACCTGGCCAACGTGGATGCGGAGCTGTGCGCGAGGGTCGCACTGAACCTCGGCGTTGACGCGCCTGCTGGCTCCCCCGCCGCGGACGCCGGTTCCTCGCCGGCGCTGTCCCAGGCGCCGGTCGGGCCGGGGCCGATCGTCGGGCGGGCCGTCGGCGTGCTGGTCGGTCCCGGCGTGGACGATGTCGGGGTGTCGGCCCTGCGCGACGCGTTGGGCGCGGAAGGGGCGAACATGTACGTGATCGCCCCCAACGGCGGCACCGTAAACGGAGCCGGTGGTCCGGTGGCGGTCGACCGCACGATCCTCACCACGCAGTCGGTGGAGTACGACGCCCTCGTGCTGGCGGGAGGGGCCTCCGCCGCCGTCCTCGGCCGGGATCCGTATACAGCGGTGAACCTGGGCGAGGCGTTCCGGCACTACAAGGTGATCGGGGCGTGGGGCGAGGGCCAAGCGGTGCTCGAGGCCTTCGGGATCACCGCTGAGATGGCGGGCATCGTGGCCGGCGACGCCGCTGATGCAGACTTCACGGCGGGGCTGGTGGAGGCCATCGGCTGGCACCGGCACTGGGACCGCCTACCAGTGGCCTGACGGGCGGGACGCCGTGGCCGGCGTCGCCCTTGTCGTGCTGGGCCTCGCCATCGCATTCTCCAAGCGCAAGGCCCAGGCCATGGACGCCCCGGTACCCACCACCGGGGCCACCCTCGCCCGTTAGACCCGGCGGGCCGCCCGCTTTTGCCGCCGGTCGATCCTGACCGGTATGGTCATCAACCTATGTTGATTTCCGGTGTTCGATTGTGACAGAGAACGACTTTACCCGCCGGCGGTTTCTGGGCTTGGCGGCCGGTGGTAGCGCCGCCGCTGTTTTCTTGGCTGCATGTGGCAGTGGCACCTCCAAGCCGGTGGCATCGGGACCGACGTCCACTGTCGCCGGTGCGCCGCCGGCGAGGGATTTCGGCGGTAAGACCATCACCACGGCCGTCTACGCCAAGAACCACGCCTCGTCGCCGTTGTACTGGCAGCAGGTCGCCCCGCCCGGGCTCATCGTCAAGCCGGTGATCGTCACCAGCCCGGCCGACATCAGTCGCTCGCTGGTCGCCGGCGACCTCGACTTCGGGCTCATGGGTTACTACAACACCATCATCGAGGCGGCCAGCCCGGCGGGCATGAAGTCCAAGATCATCTGCATGTGCTCCCGCCAGGGCATCGGCCTCATCGCCCGGGCCGACCGCGGCATAAAGACCGTCGCCGACCTCAAGGGCAAGAAGATCGCCGTGCCGCCTCCCGGCGTCCAGGTTCTGGCGCTCACCGCCGCCCTCGACAAGGTTGGTCTAAAGCTCGATCGCGACGTCACGTCGGTTCCCGTCGCCTTCGCCGACCAACCTGCGGTGCTCGAGCGGGGCGACGTCGATGCGTACGTGGGCACGGAACCGCTGTGCACCCAGAGCGTCGTGTCCGGCAGGGGTGTCCGCATCAACGAGGTGTACGGCACGGCAGCAGGCGACCTCAACACCGCCATGTGGGCGGCGCCCAAGAACCTGGGCGACGCCGACCTGCTGAGGGCGGTGGCCAAGATGCAGCGCGACGCCGCCGAACTGCTCACTCCGGGTGGCGTGAACAGCCCCACCGAGTGGAAGAAGCTCCTCGTCGACCAATTCGAGTATCCCGAGCCGGTCTACAGGGCGGTGCTCGAAAACGTCGGAGCCGTCTGGCGCTTCGACCAGACCCGCAAGGCCCAATTCGAGGGAGCCGCCGACCTCATGCTGGCCCAAGGCATCATCACGACCAAGCCCAGGATCGACGACCTACTGCTCCTGGATTACCAGCCGGCCAGCTGACCACGACCGTGCGAGATGTGGCAGTCGTCGGCCCCGATGCCGGGACGGACCTCGGCGACGAGCTGGCGCCCAGCAGTGCCACTTCCACTCGGCAGCGGCTTTCGGGATGGCAACGGGTGGCGATCGGGGCGGCTTTGCCTATTGCGGTGGTTGGAGTGTGGTCGGTCCTCAGCGCCACGGGGGTGCTGTCCGACGACCTTTTCCCGTCTCCCATGGAGCTCCTGCGCACCGCCCGCGCCTTCGTCGTGGCTCCCAAGCGGCCACCCGTGCCCGGTGTCATCCCCTTCAAGGGCGCAGCCGTGATGCACATCCGAGCCACCGTCGGGCGGCTCGGATTGGCCTACCTCATCGCCGTCCTCGTGGGAGTCCCCCTCGGGATGGGTCTCGGCCTGTCACGATGGATGTCGGCCGCCGTCGACCCCGTCTTCCATGCTGTCCGCTCGGTACCCATCACCGCCTGGCTGCCCATCGCTCTGGTGTGGTTCGGCCTCGGTGAGGGCACAGCCCGATTCCTGGTGTTCATCGGGGCCGTGTCGCCCATCGTGGTGGCTACGGCCGACAGCACCGCCCGGGTTCCTCGCCAGCTGGTCGACACCGCCCGAATGCTCGGCACCCGGCCCCGTGAACTGGCTCGCCGGGTTTATCTGCCCGCCGGCCTTCCTGGCATCGTCACCGGAATGCGACTCGGCCTCACGTTGGGCCTGACCAGCGGGATCGTGGGAGAGCTATCCGGCCAGAGCAGTGGACTGGGGGCGATGATGTTCGCGGCGCGCGAAGTGAGCCGGCTCGATCAGATCATCATCGGAATGGCCACCTTCGCCTTGATCGGCCTCGCAGGTGACCTGCTGCTGCGAGCGGCCAGCCGCCCCCTGGTCCGATGGGCGGACGCCTGAGCACGACCGCTGCTGGGCCTGCGCTGCTCGCCACTGGCGTGGCGAAAGGGTACGGCAACCTGTCCGTCATTGCGGAGCTCGACCTTCTGGTCGCCGCCGGCGAGGTCGTCGCCGTGCTCGGCCCGAGCGGGTGTGGGAAGTCGACACTGCTGCGCGTCCTGGCCGGCCTCGAGCGCCCGGATCGCGGCAGGGTGGAGGCCGGCGGTCGCCCCGTCCGGGGTCCCTCGCCCGAACGGCCCATGGTGGTCCAGGGCGCCACTCTATTTCCGTGGCTGTCACTGCGGGCCAACCTGGAGTGGGGCCCTCGGTCACTCGGGGATCGACGGTCGGGGGTCATCGTCGACGAGCTTCTCCACGCCACCGGCCTGAACGGCTATGCCGATCTCCTCCCGCGTCAGCTCTCCGGGGGTATGCGCCAGCGGGCCGCCATCGCCCAGGTGCTGGCCAATCGACCGCCCTTGTTGCTCCTCGATGAGCCGTTCGGGGCGCTCGATGCCCAGACCCGCCTGCGGATGCAGGAGTGGCTGATCGGGCTACTCGCCGAGCGGGAGACGGCGACCGTACTGGTGACCCACGATGTGGAGGAAGCACTGTTGCTCGGTCATCGGTTGGTGCGCTTGTCCCACCGGCCTGCGGCGGTACTGGAGGACGTGGTGCTCGACCTTCCATCCCCGCGAGGGCGGCTGACGCTCGCCGACCCACGGTTCGTGACGCTCAAAGCCTCGGTCCTGGCCCGGGTACTCGATGCCTGACCGACCGCCCGTCGTCCGGGTACCGGCGGCGCGGCCGGCGCTGGACGATTGGGACAGCTACGTGCTGGCCTATCACGACGCCAATCCCGGCATCACCGAGGACGTCCTGACCGAGGCCGTCGACACCCAGGGCCGTTCGCCGTACGAGTGGTTGGTGGAAGCGGTTCCTGTCTGTGCCCGCTCGGTAGTCGACTTGGCCTGCGGGAGTGGCCCTGTCAGCCGGCTCGTCGTCGCGACGCGCGTGGTCGGCGTCGACCGGTCGGTGGGCGAGCTGGTGGAGGCCAAGGCGTCGGTGCCCGACTCGCTGCTGGTGCAGGCCAGGGCCGATGCCCTGCCGTTGGCCACGGGCTGTGCCGACGCGGTAGTGGTCAGCATGGCCCTGATGCTCCTGCGCCCGGTAGCGCCTGCCTTGGCCGAGGCGGGCCGGGTACTTCGGACGGGAGGCGTGTTTGCGGCCACCTTGCCGGTTCGTTCAAACCTCCGGGGGCTGCCTCCGGCGCCCGTCGTCGCCGAGATCCTGACCGCCTTGGGCCAGGGTGCCGTCGACTACCCCTCCGCCCTCGACGGCGCCGCCCTCGCCGAGAGTTGCACGCTCTCCGGGCTCACCGTGCGGGACGACGGTGCTGCTCTGTTCACCAGGATCCTGGAAGATCCGGAGGAGGCGGAGCGGGTGGTCCGCTCGTTCTACGCCCCTGGCACCGGTCCGGCGCAGGTGGCGTCCGCCGTCGCAGGGCTGCAGCGCCGGGTGCGAGCGGCGCCGGTACGGATCGGCTGGCGGATACGCAGGATCGTGGCGGTACGGTGACTGCGATGGCGACAGGTCCGGAAACGCAGGCGGCCGTCGATCGCATGGCCGAGGCCGTGGCGGCGCGGGCCGAGACCACCGAAGCCGCCGGCCGGCTCCCCGACGACGTGGTGGCCGACCTCCGCGCCAGCGGCCTCCTGGGCATGTTGTTGCCCACAGAGCTCGGCGGGTGTCCACAACCTCGTCGGGAGTGCGATGTTGAACTGGGCCTCCAGCGCCTCGCTCATCGGGCCGCCGCCGTTGCCGTCGCAGGGTGCAGTTCCAGTTCCATGGCCTCCCTCAGTGCGCGCTTGTCGATCTTGCCTGTGCGGTTGCGGGGTATCGCCTCAACCACCCGTACATGGCGGGGAACGGCGTAGCCGGCCATGCGGCCGGCTACCCACTTCTGGATGTCGGAGGCTTTCACGGTCCGTCCGTCGGCCGGCACGATGTAGGCCGCCACCGCCTCGTAGGCCAGGCGGTCCGCCACCCCGAACACGGCCGCCTCGGCAATGTCGGGGTGGCTCACCAGGACGTACTCGAGCTCCACCGAGTACACCTTGTTTCCGCCCCGCATGATCATGTCCTTCTTGCGGTCGAGGATGAAGACGTACCCCTCGTCGTCGACGCGGGCATAGTCACCGGTATGCAGCCAGCCGTCGGTGATGGCGGCGGCGGTGGCGTCGACATCGCCGTAGTACCCGGGGGTGATCATCGGACCGCGCACCCACAATTCGCCCGCCTCGCCGGCGCCGACGTCCAGGCCATTGTCATCGACCACCCGCACGTCGGCGCAGGGCAAAGGACGGCCCACCGAGCCCGGCTTCCGCCGGAACTCCGAATCGAGCAGGATCGTGGCCGGGGAGTGGGTCTCGGTCAACCCGTAGGCGTCGTAGAGCCGCATCTGGGGCATCCGCCGGCGAAGGGTCTCGATAGTGGAGATCGGGACCGGAGAGCCGCCGAACGCCCCGATCTCCACGTGAGCCAGCTCGGGCCAGCCGAAGGCCGGGTCGCGCAGGAGAAGAGGCCAGATCGAGGGAACAACCATCAGATAGGTGATACGGCGCTCACCGATCAGCCGGACGAGCTCCCGAGGGACGACATCGGTCACCGTCACCGATGTTCCGCCGACCAGCATCATCGGCGTGACCTGGGCGATGTGACCGGTGACGTAATACAGAGGGAAGACGATGGCGGTGCGGTCGCCGGGGACGAGGCCCAGGGTCCGCACGTACGCAATGGCCGAATGCATGGTGCCCCGATGCACGACCTGGCTGGCTTTGGGTCGTCCGGTGGTGCCCGAGGTGTAGATGACGGCGTAGGGTCGATTCTCGTCCGGGAACGGCACCCCGGCGCCTTGCCATGGCCGGCGGCGCCCGGTGAGGTGGTCGTCGACCTCGCGTACACGGTCGGCGGGGAGACCGGCTTCGGCCGCCGCCTGGCGCAGCCCTGCGACGAACTCGGGGTGGCCCAGGGCGAGCGACGCGCCTGAATGGGACAGCATGTAGGCCCACTGGGCGGGGGACAGGCGGATCGACAGCCCGACGAACACGAGGCCGGCGCGGGCCGCAGCCCAGATGGCAACGACGATGTCGAGTCCGTTGCGGAGACAGACGGCCAGCCGGTCGCCGGGAAGGAGACCCTCCTCCGCGAGGCGCTCACCGGCGCCCTCGACCAGCTCGGCCAACTCGGCGTAGGTGACGTCGCCCTCGGCCGTTTCAAGGGCGACGACGTCAGGGAACAGGCGGACCGCCCGGTCCAGCGCCTCGACGATGGTGCGGACCCGCTCGGGGTAGCAGCGGACGTCCGCCCCCAGCCAGGGTTCGAGCACCAGGTCGCCCGGGCCCGGGCTCAGCACGGATCGTCGAGCGCTCGGGCGAGGTACCCGGCGCTGCGGGGCCCGCGACGCAGGTGTCGCAGGATGAGCAGACGGTGGGGCTCGGCGATGACGGCCAGATGGTCCGAGAGCTGGCTCGCTTCCTTCTGTGTCACGGCGCTGACCATGCCTCCGACTCTAGGTGGTGCCGTCGTCACCTACGACACACGCATGGACGAAGTTGCGACCGCATTGGGCCTTCCTTGCGAGGCGCACGATGATGGCCAAGCGACGCCGCGCCGCGGCGTCCCAGCGTCAGCCCGACCAGCGGTAAACGTTGGTGTCCCGCGGCACGAAACCGAGGCGGAGATAGAGGCGGTTGGCCGCCTCGCGGGTCGGCCGAGAGGTGAGGTCGACGGTGCGGGCCCCCGCCGCGCAGG
>JBBSIS010000107.1:0-10937 GCA_038231955.1 Acidimicrobiales bacterium | reverse complement strand
GGCCGGCTACGTGACCGTCAGGGTCGATGCCGCGGCCACGAGGGCCCACATGATGGACCAGGTGTTCTTCGAGATCGCCCGCCAGGTCGACTGGGACGCGCTGGCCATCGCCACTGTCCGGCGGGCGTTCGCCGCCGCCGCCCACCCCGTGCCCAAGGACAGCGACGACCTCGCCGTCGCCGCGGTGGCCGCCCACCACGGCGTAGACGCCGGGGAGCTCAGCCGCGACGTCAACCGTCAGCTGCAGCAGTTCGTGCAGCGCGACTACGCCATGGTCGGCGAGTTCCGCACCGCGATGCTTCGCCTCTGCCAGGCCCACCTGCGCACCGGCCAGGTCACCGAGGCCGAGCACGCCGCCGTGCACGACTGGCTGACCGGCGAGCTCCGGCTGATCTCGGCGCTGCGCTCGGCCATGATCTTCCGTCGTATCGGTCGCCACAACGGGCGCCAGATGCTCTTCTCGTTGTCGCACTGGTTGTTCGTCAACGGCAACGCCGGGTTGGTGGTCGAGCTCGACATCCGCCGGCTGGCCTTTGCCCGTCGACCTCGGCCCGAGGAGCGCAGCGGCGTCTACTACACCCGGCCCGCTCTGCTCGACGCCTACGAGCTGTTGCGCCAACTGGTGGACAACACCGACGAGCTCTCGCATTGTTGCGTGCTCGTGGTGGCCGCTCCGGAGCTCGTGAGCGACGCCAACCGGGGAATCGACGCCTACCAGGCCTTGAAGCTCCGTATCCTCGACGAGGTGCGCGACCGCAACCGCGACAATCCCTTCTCGTCGCTGGTCCGACTGGGAGGCGAGGCGGCATGAGCGAGCACCGAAGCGGCCTGGCTAGCAGACGGGCGCTGGAGGCCCTCAGGGCGGGCGTGCCCAACCGTGACGCGGTCGCTGCCCTCGGCTCGCTGCAGACAGCGGTCGAGGACCGCTTCACCGAGCTGCTCGAAAGCGTACGCGACCGACCGGAAGACGGTGGCGACCCGGCGGGCGGGATGTTGATCGGGGGCGGCTTCGGCTCGGGCAAGAGCCACGTCCTCGAGCACCTGGCCCACCGGGCCCTGGAGGCCGGCTTCGTGGTGTCGAAGGTCGTCATATCCAAGGAGACGGCACTGCACGACCCGGCCAAGGTGTTCCGGGCGGCAATTGAGGACGCCAGGGTGCCGGGGCGAACCGGCTCTGCCATCGACGAGATCGTGGCCGCGCTGCAACCCGACTCGCCCCACTACGCCGCCCTCTACCGCTGGGCCCATCGCGACGATGCCCCGGTCGACAGCCGGTTCGCCGCCAGCCTGTTCCTGCACGATCACGCGCGCGGCGACGCTGAGTTCGCCGACCGGATCGTGCAGTTCTGGGGTGGCGAGCGCCTGCCTGTCGCCGATCTGCGCCGCCGGTTGAAGGAGGCAGGAGCGGGGTCCACCTACCGGCTGGCCAAGACCACAGAACGAGACCTGGCCGTCGAGCGCTTCCGGTTCGTGCCCCGGCTCATGCAGGCGGCGGGCTACCACGGCTGGGTCGTCCTCCTGGACGAGGTCGAGCTGATCGGCCGCTACTCCCTCCTGCAGCGGGCCAAGTCCTACGTCGAAGTGGCCCGGTGGGTACGTGGCGACCGGGACGACGCGGCGGTGCCCCTGTGCTCGGTATTGACCACCGTCGACGACTTCGAGGCCCAGGTGCTCGTGGGCAAGAACGACGTCGAGCTGATCCCCAAGCGGCTGCGCATGAAGGGCACTGCCGAGGACGACCTGCTCGCCGGCCTGGCCGAGACGGGGATGCGGGTGATCGAGCGGGAGCAGGTCCGGTTGCAGCCTCCGGACCGAGACGAGCTCGATCGCACCTATGCCAAGCTGAGGGACATCCACGCTCGGGCCTTCGGCTGGGATCCGCCCGAGGTCGAGGGCCTCGAGCGGTTGCCTTCGAACCGGATGCGCCAGTACGTGCGGGCCTGGATCAACGAGTGGGACCTCCGGCGGCTCGACCCCACCTACGAACCCGACATCGCCGCCACCGAGGTGCTGGTCGACCTCACCGAGGACGCCGGGCTCGACGGGCCCGAGGCCGACGAGGTGCCGACCCCTCCGGCGTGAGCGAGCACCGAAGCGACGCCGCGGAGCGCAGCCCCATGTACCGATGAGCGCCGTCGAGGAGGTGTCGGCGGCACTCGACGACGAGCCGGGGCGGACGCCGGTGGAGCTGCGGGATGCGCTGCGGGCGGTGGGACGGATCTCGATCACCTCGGCCGACGTGGCCACCGTGCTGCGCTCCCATCCGGCCCGCTTCCGGCCCGACGCCTCCGACCCCCAGCGGTGGTGGCCGGCGCGGGGGGAGAGCCGTGCTGAACGCCGGAACGCCGGGCGGATCCCGCCGCTCTACGCCTGGCAGGCCGAGGCCTTGGCCGCCTGGCGGCAGCAGGGTGGACGGGGCGTGGTCGAGGCCGTCACCGGTACGGGTAAGACCATGGTCGGCATCGCCGCCGCCGCCGACGAGATGGTCCGAGGTGGGCAGGTCTGCATCCTGGTTCCCACCGCCGAACTGCTCCGTCAGTGGCACGACGTGCTGGGCCGGTACCTGCCCGCAGGCGCCAGCGTCGGGGTGCTGGGCGCCGGCCATGACGACCGTATGGGTGACCACGACGTGCTGGTGGCGGTGGTCAACTCGGCTCGACACGCCGACCTGCGACCGCGGCGCCCGGGGGGGCTCCTCGTGGGCGACGAGTGCCACCGGTACGGCACCGATTCCAACCGGGCCGCGCTCGGCGCCGCATTTCCCCGGCGCCTCGGGCTCAGCGCCACCTTCGCACGCGCCGACGACGGCCACCTGGCATGGCTCACGCCCTACTTCGGGCCCACCTGTTTCCGCATGGGCTACCGCCGGGCCATCGCCGACGGCGTGGCCGCCCATTTCGTGGTTGCGCTGCTGGGGGTCAGTTTCGACGACGACGAGCGGGCCACCTACGACGGGCTCACCATGGACCTCAGGCGGTCGAGGGCCGTGCTGATCTCCCGTTTCGGCGTCCCCGCCGAGCCCGTCGAGAGCTTCCTCTCGAGAGTGGCCGTCCTGGCCCGACTCGATGGCGACAGCCCCGCCGGCGTCGCCGCCCGCCTCTACCTCGGGGCCATGCAGGACCGCCGCCGGCTACTGGCGGAGACCCCGGCCAAGGATGACGCCCTCACCCTCATGGCGCCGGCGCTGCGGGACGCACAGCGCGCCCTCGTGTTCACCCAGACCATCGCCGGGGCGGAGCGGGCGGCCTCGACGCTGCGCGGGATCGGCCTGCACGCGGCAGCTGTCCACTCCGGTCTCCAACGGGCCGCCCGCCGTGCGGTGTTGGCGAGCTTCGCCAGCGGCGAGCTCCAGGTGGTGGCCGCGCCCCAGGTGCTCGACGAGGGGGTCGATGTCCCTGCGGCCGACCTGGCCGTAATCCTGGCCTCGAGTCGCAGCCGGCGCCAGATGACCCAGCGGATGGGCCGCGTGCTCCGCCGCAAGCCCGACGGCCGCCTGGCCCGCTTCGTGATCGTCCACGTCGAGAGCACCGTGGAGGATCCGGCCTATGGCGCCCATGAGGGATTCCTGGACGAGATCACGGGCGTGGCCGATGCCGTGCGCCGGTTCCCGGCTGGCTCGACCGGGTCGGGCCCGTTCCTGACCTGACCCCGGCGGGCCGCCCCCGTCGCCCCTCACCCGAGGTCGGCGGGCACCTCGGCCCGGCCCGCCAAAGAGGCCAGCTCCGCAGCCGCCCGGCCCGCGGCCCACCCGGCGGCGTTGCTCACGCTGATCGAACGACTGACGGTGTGGGGGAAGGCCTCGTCGCACGCAGCCTCGACCGCGTCGGTGCGGTCGGCCAGGACCGGTACCAACGCCGCCCCGTACTGCTCGGCGGCCGCGGCCCGGCTGACGGTCTCCGCCTCCCGGAGACGGTGCCCGATCCGGTCGGCGTAGGCGAGGAGGAAAGAGTTCCGGAACGACCGGGTGCGGGAACGGCCGCTGCGGTCGATCTGCGGGCCGGCGGCAACCATGGCCGATGTGGCCTGGACCAGGAGCGATGTGTAGAGGATCTCCACGAAGGCCAGGTCGGACTCGAAGCCCAGCACGGTGCTGAACGCCAGATCCTTCGACCAAACGGCGCGGCAGCGGTTGGTCGACGCCACGACCGACAACAGGATCGACTTAGCGCTGGCGTAGGGCTCGTCGACCGGCAACCGCACGCCGCCGGGAGAGTCGTGGGCCCCTCCGGCGGCTCCGACCATGGCCTCGTCGATGGAGTGCCTGGCCATCAGCTCCTGTGCCTTGGCCGACAGGGCCTCGGCCTCCTCCGGGAAGGTGGTGGACTCGGCCTTGGCCAACAGGGCGCGGACTCTCTCGAGGATACGGCCGTCCTGTCCTGGCCTCGGCGACCGTCGAGCCGGCTCCGAGCGGGGACCGCCCATCTTGGGCAGCGTGGGCAGCCGCATGAGGAGGCCGAGGACATCGAGGGCGCACGCCAGCGCGTCGATCGGCGACAGGTCCTCGCGGGCCGCCCACTGGGGGAGGTGGGGATGGCCCGATGTCCACCACTGCGGCCCACCGGCGTGGCGCCCGATCACATCGGCGACGTAACGGGCGTGGCGGTCACCGAGCCGGCGCCCGGTCTGGCGCGCCACCTCGACGGCGTCCCAGTTCCGGCTCAATGCGGTCTGGACCGCCTCGCCCAGCACCGCATCCAACTCCACTGTCGCGCTCGGGAGGGACTGGGCCAGGAGTTCCAGCAATGCGTCGATCTGTGTCGGCCCGAGCGGGCCGAAGACGCCGGCGGCGGCAAAGATCATCTCCCGGATCGGCGGCGTCTCGACCCGCTGCTCCCTGCTCGGGCCTGAGGACCGCTCGTGCCGACGACGCTTCTCCGCCCTGCGCTGGCGGTTACGAGTTCCCATGGCGGCAACCCTACGCAAGGGCTGAGACACTCCGGTGGACCCCGGTATCCCGCCTCGGCACCCGTAGACTGCTGACCATGAGCAGGAACTACCGCTACATGCAAACGGGAGTCTGCGCCATGTGTGGCGCCCCCGTCCACCTCGACGACAAAGAGGGCCGGGTGTTCTGCGACCCCTGCGAGAAGCCCACCGACAACTGCACCTGCATCAAGGACGACCTGGAGACCCGCCACGAGTCGTCGTCCAAGACAGGATCCATGCGCTCGGGCACCTCGGGCCAGTGGATCGCCGACCCACAGCCCGAGGACGACCCCGACGACGCCTGACCCATTACGGGTCGATGTCGGCGCTGGCGGAGAGGGAGGGATTTGAACCCTCGAAGAGGCTTGACACCCCTTAATCGCTTAGCAGGCGATCACCTTCGGCCGCTCGGTCACCTCTCCAACGCCCGATGAGTCTGGCACGGCGGCGATGGGCGCGAGGAACGGCTGTCCGTCACCCCCCCCCCGAGTGACACCGGCGAGCGAACCACGATGCGGGTCCCCGGCACCGCGGCCGACAGCCCGGCGATGTCGTCGGGGTCGGCTGTCACCACGACAGCCCCGGCGTGAGCGGCGCAAACTGCCACCACATGGGCGACGGCCAGGCATGCTCACACGAACATCACAACAACGCGGAGGGAGTGGGATTTGAACCCACGGAACTCTCGTTCAAGGCTTTTCAAGAGCCTCGCATTCGGCCGCTCTGCCATCCCTCCCGGGCAACTTGCGAGACGCTAGCGACCCACCTGGCCGCGCAGCGACGCGATCCATTCGTCGGCCGACTTCCACGCCGCCTCGGCATCGCGGCGGATGGTGGGGCCGTGCTCCCCGGCGGCTGGGTAGGAGCCCAGGAACTTGACCCCGGCGAGCTGCACCCGCAGGTCGCGCAGACAGTCGGCCACCACCTCGTCGTCGACATGGCCTTCCAGGTCGATGATGAAGCAGTAGTCGCCCAGGCTGTGCTTGGTCGGGCGCGACTCGAGCTTGGTCAGGTTGATGTTGCGGGCGGTGAACTGGCCGAGGATGGCGTGCAGGCTGCCGGGACGGTCGTCGCGCTGGAAGCAGACGATGCTCGTCTTGTCGTGGCCCGTCGGCGCCGGGATGCCTGAACGGGCGACGACCACGAAGCGGGTCTGGTTGGCGTCGGGGGTGTCCTCCACGTCGGCGGCCACCACCTCGAGCCCGTAGAGCTTGGCCGCCAGGGCGGCGCCAAGCGCCGCCGTCCCCGGCGGTCGGCTCTCGGCCACCTCCCGCACCGCCCCGGCGGTGGAATTCGCAGCCACGATCTCCACGTCGGGCAGCGACTGGGCGAAGAAACGCCGGCACTGGGCCATGGCGTCGGGAAAGGACACCACCCGGCGGACGTCGGACAAAGCCATCCCCGGCGGCCCCAGCACGTTCTGGCGGATGGTGAGGACCGCCTCACGCTGGATGACCAGGTCGTGGTCGAACACCAACCGGTCGAGGACCAGCAACACGCTGCCCTCGATGGAGTTCTCCAAGGCGACGAAGCCCAGGTCGACGTCGCCCGCGGCGGTGGCGGCCAGCACCTCGGGCATTGACTTCATGGCCACCAGGTCGGCGTCGGCCAGGTCGGGCTGGCCCAGGAGCGCCTCCTCGGTGAACGTGCCGGGAGGGCCCAGATATGCGACGCGGAGCGGGGTAGCCATGGGCGGAGGATAATTGCCGCCATGGACGAGCCCGCAGTCCGGCGACTGCTCGATGACGTGCGCTCCGGCGCGGTGTCGGCCGACGATGCCGTCGCCCGCCTCCGGCGCCTGCCGTTCGCCGATCTGGGCTTCGCCAAGGTCGACCATCACCGGGCCCTGCGCCAAGGCCTGCCCGAGGCGGTCTACGGGCCCGGGAAGACGCCGGAGCAGTGCGCAGCCATCGTGGCCGAGCTGCTCTCCGAGGAGGGCGACGGCCCCATCTTGCTCACTCGGGTGAACGAGGCCCAGGCGGCGGCGGCGTCGGCCCGTAACCCGGCCGCCGTGCGTACCGGCACCACGCTGGCCTGGCGCAGTCGGCCGGCCCGGCCGGGTCGGGTCCTCGTACTGACCGCCGGCAGCTCCGACCTGGCGGTGGCCGAGGAGTGCGTCACCACCCTCACCGCCCACGGGCTGCGCCCGGTCCTGAACCCCGACGTGGGCGTGGCCGGGGTCCACCGCCTCCTGGCCACCGCCGACGAGCTGGCCGACGCCGACGCGGTGGTCGTCGTGGCCGGGATGGAGGGCGCCCTGGCCAGCCTGGTCGGCGGCATCACGCCGGCGCCGGTCGTCGCCGTGCCCACCAGCACCGGCTACGGCGCCGCCTTCGAGGGGGTCACCGCCCTGCTGGCCATGCTGTCATCGTGCGCCGCCGGCATCACCGTCGTCGGCATCGACAACGGCTTCGGCGCCGCCTGCGCAGTCCTCCGGCTTCTGCCGGCATGACCGGCGCATCGTGAACGGCACCATTGCCTGGTTCCACTGCTTCGCCGGGATCGCCGGCGACATGGCCCTGGGCAGCCTCATCGACGCCGGCGCCGACGTGGCCGAGGTCCGGGCCCTGCTCGACCGCCTGCCCCTGGCCGGGTGGTCGATGGAGGTCGGCCCCACCATGCGCGGGGGCATCTCCGCCACCAAGGTCGACGTGGTGGCGGCCGACACCGCCGTGGTGCGCACCTACGCCCACATCACCGGCCTGGTCGACGAGGCCCGCCTGCCCGAGCGGGTCCGCAACCGGGCCCAGGCCACCTTTGCGGTGCTGGCCGATGTCGAAGGCCGCCTGCATCACCGGCCCTCCGGCCAGGTCCATTTCCACGAGGTCGGGGGGATCGACGCCATCATCGACATCGTCGGCACCTGCGCCGCCCTCGAGATCCTGGGCGTCGACCAGGTGTGGTCGAGCGCGGTCGCCAACGGCACCGGCATGGTCCGCTCCGCCCACGGCATGCTGCCGGTCCCGGCACCGGCCGTCGTCGAGCTGCTCCAGGGCGCTCCGACCTACGGCACCGAAGTCCCCTACGAGTTGACCACGCCCACCGGCGCCGCCCTGCTGGCCGCCACCGTCACCGGCTGGGGGCCCATGCCCCGCATGCGGGTGGCGGCCTCCGGCTTCGGTGCGGGCACGAGGGACATAGAGGCCCTGCCCAACCTGGTCCAGGTGGTGCTCGGCCACGCCCAGCCCGCCATGTCGGGCCGCCCGGAGCCCGGCCAGCCCGTCGCCCTGCTCGAAGTCAACGTCGACGACGCCACCGGCGAGACGCTGGCCCATGCCATCGCCGCCCTCCTCGACGCCGGAGCGCATGACGCGTGGGTCACGCCGATCGTCATGAAGAAGGGCCGCCCGGCCCACACCGTCAGTGCCCTGGCCGACCTGGCCCTGGCCGACCAGGTGGCCGCCGTGCTGGTGGCCGAGACCGGCTCGCTGGGCGTGCGGGGCGACGTCGTGCAGCGCTGGCCGGCGGCCCGGGTCGAAGGCCAGGTCGAGGTGGACGGGGCGCCGGTACGGGTGAAGGTCGGCGCCGGGAGGGTCAAGGTGGAACACGACGACGCCGCGCGCGCCGCCCGTCGCACCGGATTACCGCTGCGCGAAGTGGTGTCCCGGGCCGAGGAGGCGTGGCGCCGACGGATCCTCGGCCCCGAGGACGACGCCGGCTAACTCGCCGAGCGCTCGGCCCTCCAGGTCTGCGACGCTTGGCGGATGCTCAAGGACTTCAAAGCCTTCATCCTGCGGGGCAACGTGGTCGACCTGGCCGTGGGCGTGGTGATCGGCGCTGCATTCGGCACCCTCGTCAAAGCGCTGGTCGACGACATCTTCACGCCCCTCATCGCCATCCCGGGGCAGCACGAACTTCGGCGACCTGAGCTTCACGGTCGGCGGCGGGGTCTTCAAGTACGGCGACTTCCTGAACGCTCTGATCGCGTTCCTGTCCATCGCCGCCGCCGTGTTCTTCTTCGTGGTCAAGCCGGTGAACGCGCTGATGTCGCACCGCAAGACCGAGCCCGACGTGCAGTCGGTCACCAAGGAGTGCGACTACTGCCTGAGCAACGTCCCAGTGCGGGCCATCGTGTGCGCGTTCTGCACCCGGGAGATCGCCGCCCCGCCGGCCGCCACCGGCTAGGCCTCCGAGCCGCCCTCCCGCGTCTCCGTCACTTCGGTGCGCCGGTGGCGAAGGCGGCCAGCGCACGCCGACGAAGGGATGAGGGCTGCAGTGTCATGGGAGATGGCTTCCCCGCTCAGACAATCATCGAACCTGTCGTAGAATGGGCGAGGCCGCGGTCGGGTGTCCGGACTGGTGCGACGACTGGCCCTCCCCTCACACCGTCAGCGAGTACTCCCATGAGTCTGCAGGTTTCCAACCTCCGCATCGAGATAGGCGCACGCGTGCTGCTCGATGACGGCACGTTCCGCATCGGCGAGGGGGAGAAGGTCGCCCTGGTCGGCCCGAACGGTGCTGGCAAGACCACTCTGTTGAAGACGCTGGTGGGCCAGATGCCGCCCGTCTCCGGCCAGATCGTCCTCCCGGACGAGTACGGCTGGCTGGCCCAGGAGACGACGGCCCACGCCGAGACCAGCCACCAGCTCGCCTACGACCACCTTCTGGCCGGCAGCCGGTTGCACGCGCTGCACGAGAAGGTCCACGTGGCCAGCGACCAGATCGAAAAGGCCAGCATCTCGGGCGACCCCGATGCCCTCGACCAGGCCGTGCACCGCTACACCGAGCTGGAGGAGAAGTTCCGCCTGGCCGGTGGCTACGACCTGGAGCGCACCGCCGAGTCCATCGCCCGCGGCCTCGACCTCGACGACGACGTACTCCTGGTCGAGGTCGGCTCGTTGTCGGGCGGCCAGCGCCGGCGGCTGGAGCTGGCCCGGCTGCTGCTGGCCGGCGGCGACCTGCTGATCCTCGACGAGCCCACCAACCACCTCGACGCCAAGGCCAAGCTCTTCGTCATGGACTTTCTGCGCACGTCGCCCAGCGCCGTGCTGGTCGTCAGCCACGACATCGAGCTGATGAGCGAGTCGATCGACCGGGTCTTCGCCCTCGAAGCCGGCCACATCGAGCTCTACCGGGGCACGTACACCGTGTTCCTGAAGAAGCGGGCCGAGCGGGAGGCGTCGGTCGAGCGGGATGCGGCCAACGCGACCAAGGAGATCGACCGGCTGCAACGCACCGCGGACAAGTTCCGCCAGGGCAACGCCACCGCAGCTCGCAAGCGCCGCAACCTCGAGCAGCGCATCACCCGGATCGCCGACAAGCAGGCCACCCACCTGCCGCCGGTCCGCCGCCGGGTGCTCAAGGTGCGCTTTCCCGACCCGGTGCGCTCGGGCGACCTGGTGCTCGAAGCCTCGGGGGTCCGCAAGATCTTCGGCGACGAGGTGGTCGTCGACGAGGTCGACTTCACCGTCGGCCGGGGCGAGGTCTTCCTCGTCGTCGGCGTGAACGGGGCCGGCAAGACCACGCTCCTGCGTTGCCTGGCCGGCGTGTATGAGCCCGACGGCGGCACCGTGCGGCTGGGCACCAACGTCTCCCTCGGCTTCTACGCCCAGGAGCACGAGGACATACGCCCCGGCGACAGCGTGCTCGAGGTCATGCAGGCGTCGTCGTCGCCGGGCCAGACCGCCGCCGACCTGCGGTCGATCCTGGCCCACTTCGGCCTCAAGGGCGAGGTGGCTGCGCAGGAAGCGGCCACCCTCTCCGGTGGGGAGAAGACCAAGCTTTCACTGGCACGCCTGGTCGGCGGCCGGGCCAACCTGTTGCTTCTCGACGAGCCCACCAACAACCTCGACCCGTCGTCGCGCGAGGCGGTACTGGCTGCGCTCCAACACTTCAAGGGTACCGTCGTGCTGGTCAGCCACGACATCGAGTTCGTCACCCAGCTGGCGCCCAAGCACGCCATCGTCATGCCGGAGGGCCGCCTGGTCCCCTTCGACGAGACGATGCTCGACCTCGTCCCCCAGCTCCACCCGCTGCCCGCCCGCAAAGGGGCGTAGAGCAGTCGCCTGATT